>JAZNCU010000030.1:0-8859 GCA_045587745.1 Eubacteriales bacterium
ATATCCTTGTTGAATACGATAGCGGGTGTGCAAGCCAAGCTGAGGAGTGAGATATCGCCGGTTGCAAAATAATTTTTGTTTCTGATCGAGAGACCCTCGGTAGCGTTTTGGTCCCAGCAACTCTTGCTGAGGTCGATATACTCGAGGTCGTTGAGGAGATAGAAAGAATCCTCAAGCGAAAGAGTAGCTGCATCGGGGATAAAAGGCATAGCGAGGTCATAATCGTCAAGACCTGCCTCGTTTGCGGCACGGAGAACAGCCACCATACCCTCGGTTGCGTTGTTTGCGGTACGTACTTCGCTAAGCTTTACGCCAAAGGTGGATTCGATAAGATCGTTTCTCTCGGCAATGTTGTCGGCAAGAACCTGCGGAGTGGTTGCCTGAGCCATGATCTCCTCGGACATATAGGTGCCGAAATCGTCGCCGGGAACGAGTATTACAAACTCCTCGTCACCGTAGTTTACATCGGGAAGTCCCGAAAACAGCACATCAACCTTGGATACATCGGCTGTGGAGCTCTCCTCCTCCTCGCCTCCGCCACAAGCGCAAAGAGTGGCAAAAATAGTGCAGAGTACAAGAACGAGCGCAATGAATTTGATAAATTTCTTCATAAAATTATCCTCTTACTTTGTATATTGCATCAATTATATGGACATTATATCACATCATTTACACTCCGTCAAGTGATTTTGTTACTCATATAGCTTTGACAAATCAATATACATGTGATATAATAATATGAATATGGTTAAATAAACTCGGGAGAAGCTTATGTTCGAACGTACACTCAACAATCTTTCTATTGACTTCGTGCTCAAACTATTCGGAACGCTTGATACAAATATCGATAAAATCGAAACTGCCTTCTCGGTCGGTATTGATTGCCGTGACGGCGCGATCCGTATCAGCGGCAACAGCGAGGAAAACGTAAATATGGCTTCCTCCTGTATTTTTCAGCTTGAGCGTATAAGTGCACATAACGAAATTATTGACGAGAACAGCATCAATTACGTCATCACTATGGTCAAGGATCAAAAGGAGGACGAGCTTGGTGCGATTTATAATGACTGTATATGCATTACGGGCAAAGGAAAGCCCATCAAGGCAAAAACCGTCGGACAACAAAAATACGTTGATGCCATCAATAAAAACACCATTGTTTTCGGTGTTGGCCCCGCAGGCACGGGAAAGACGTTTCTTGCCGTTGCAATGGCGGTCACAGCCCTCAAAAAAAAGCAGGTAACACGTATAATTCTCACTCGTCCTGCGGTTGAGGCGGGCGAAAAGCTTGGCTTCCTCCCCGGCGATCTTCAAAGCAAGATCGATCCATATCTCCGCCCGTTGTACGATGCACTCGGTGAGATGCTCGGCGGCGAGAGCTTCCAGAAATTCGGCGAAAAGGGAATTATAGAGATAGCGCCGCTTGCGTATATGCGAGGCAGAACTCTCGACGATGCGTTTATTATTCTCGACGAGGCGCAGAACACCACCCCCGAGCAGATGAAAATGTTTCTTACCCGTCTCGGAAATAACAGCAAGGCAATAGTCACGGGCGATATTACGCAGATTGACCTGCCCAACATCAAAAAAAGCGGTCTTGTGGATGCGCTTGAGATTCTCGGCGATATCCCGGGAATCGAGATATTCAGGTTCAGTCATAAGGACGTAGTACGGCATCCGCTCGTTCAAAAAATCATTCTCGCATACGAAAAACGGGGCAGGACAAGCCAGTCTGCTCCCTCGGCGTTCAAAAGGAGACCTACGCAATGACAAAAGTTTATATCGAAAGCATAACCGATCCCATTCCCAAAACCTACCTGCCCTTGATCAAAAGGGTAGTACGTAAAACGGTGGACGAGCATTATCCCGACCACCGCTTTGAGGTTAACATAACTATTTGCGATGATGAGTATATCCATATTCTCAACCGTGAGCAAAGGGGTATTGACCGTCCTACCGACGTGCTCTCCTTCCCTATGCTTGAGTTCGATACGCCCGAGGTTATGACCCTGCTCGGAGATATTATCATCTCACGTCCCACCGCTTACCGTCAGGCGGAGGAATACGGACATTCGGTAAAAAGGGAGCTTTGCTTCCTTGCGGTGCATTCTGCGCTCCACCTGCTCGGCTATGACCACGAGAGCGATTACGAGAGGGAAGAGATGGAAAAAAAGCAAAAAGAGATTCTTGACAGTCTCGGTATAGTGAGGTAGCTATGACAAAAACATCGTTCATAATGATAGCGGGAAAGCCCAACGTTGGCAAAAGCACATTGCTTAACGCACTTCTGGGCGAAAAAATTGCGATAGTATCCGCAAAGCCCCAAACGACACGCAACCGTATCACCGGCGTGCTTACCAAGGGCGAAACTCAGTACGTATTTACCGATACTCCCGGTCTGCACAAGCCCCGCACCCTGCTGGGTGAGTATATGATGAAGGCGGTCGGTAACACGGCGTCCGACTCGGACGTAGTGCTTTTTGTCGTTGAGGCCTGCAGCGAGCTCAATCAGGGCGAGCGCAAGGCGATAGAGAAATATCTTGCCTCGGGACTCAAGGTACTGCTTGTTATCAACAAAACCGATCGTGCCAATAAAGCACGTCTTGCCGAGCAGATCTCGCTCCTTTCGGAGGAGTTTGCGTTCTCTGCAATCATACCCATGTCTGCGCTCACGGGAGATGGAGTTGACATAATTTTTGATGAGCTCGAGCCCTTCCTCGTAGAGAGCGTGCACTTTTTTCCCGAGGATTATATTACCGACCAGCCCGAGCGTAAGATCTTTTCCGAAATCATCCGTGAAAAGGCTCTCAGGCTTCTTTCGGACGAGATCCCTCACGGCATCGCCGTTTCTATCGAGGAGTTCAAGGAGGAAAAGGGACTTCTCCGTGTTCGTGCCGAGATATACTGCGAGCGTGAGTCGCACAAAAGGATCATTATCGGCAAGCAGGGCGCAATGCTCAAAAAAATTGGCAGCTATGCACGTGAGGATGCCGAGCAGATTTTTGGTACAAAGGTATTTTTGGACCTTTGGGTAAAGGTCAAAGAGAATTGGCGTGACAGACCCGGCCTGCTCTCCGACTTTGGTTATAACGACGAGGAAAACTGATGCAACACAAGGTCAGAGGACTTGTAGTCCGCGAATCACCCAAAGGTGAGTCGGGAAAACTGCTTACCGTCCTTACCGAGAGGGACGGTGTAATAACCGTAAATGCAAAGGGTGTACGCAAAATTTCTGCGGCATACCTTAAATCCGCACAGCTTTTTGCTCTGTCGGATATGCTGCTTTACGAAAAAAACGGCTTTTATACCCTGGTCGAGGCGAGCCTTATCTCGGATTTTTATTCCATAAGAGAGGACGTTACGGGCTTTGCGCTTGCTTGCTATATATGCGAGTGCGCCGCTGTGTTTTCGGTTCCGGGCGAGGAGGGGAGCGATCTCCTTCGGCTGGTGCTGAATATGCTGTACGCCACCGAAAAACGTCTTGCACCATACAAAAAGATAAAATCTGTTTTTGAAATACGGCTTTGCTCGGAATGCGGCTATGCTCCCGAGACCGAGGGCTGCTCCTCCTGCGGCGAGAGTATTGCAGGCGGATGCGTAATGGACGTTGCCGACGGAAGCATCTACTGCTCGTCCTGTTCACCTTACGCAAACGGTGCCGTTGCCGTTACGAAGGAGGTTTATTCTGCGATATCCCATATTACGGGATGTACCCAGAATAAGCTGCTCGCTTTTTCGCTTTCTGCCGATGGTGCCGAGCTTTTGAACTCGGTATCCGAGCCGTTTTTGCTCTCGGTGATCGAGCGCAGTCCCAAAACACTTCCGTATCTCAAATCAGTACTGTGAGGTAAATAATGCAAAAAGGCTTTCAAAAGGCTTTAAGAACACTTGAATACTTAAAAATCGCCTCTGCCGTTTCGTCCTATGCCGCAACGGGTATAGGAAAAGCAAAGCTGGAGTCGATGCATCCCGAAACCGACGGTGTTATCGTGTCGCGTTTGCTTGACGAGACCGAGGAGGCGCTTAATCTGCTGACCTATAAAGGCTCACCGCCTTTTTCGGCTCCCGAGCGTGTACCCGATGCCGCATCACGTGCACAAAAGGGTGCGATGCTCACCTGCGGCGAGCTGCTTGAAATAGCTTCGATGCTCCGTGCGGCATCCTCGCTCAAGCGTTACCCGGAGGGCAAAGAGCTTGTTTCGCTGGCGCCTTACTTTTCGGCGCTTACCGAGCTGCGCCCGCTTGCCGAGGAGATTGGCATAAAGATAATCTCAGAGGATACTATTGCCGACGATGCCACCCCGGCTCTTTCGAAAATCCGCCGTGATATAAAGCGAGCCGAGGAAAACGTGCGCGAGATACTCTCCCGCATTACGCTGGGAGAGAACGCAAAATATCTTCAGGACTCCATCGTTACGGTGCGCTCGGGCAGATACGTTATTCCCGTACGTGCCGAGCATAAAAACGAGGTAAAGGGACTCGTTCACGATGCATCCGCCTCGGGTCAGCCTCTCTTTATCGAGCCTATGGCGGTCGTAGAGGCCAATAACCGTCTTCGTGAGCTTCACGCACAGGAGCAGGGGGAGATAGAAAAAATTCTGTACGACCTCTCGGACAAGGTTTCGGTGAATCATGGGGCTATCGTTACGAATTTCAATGCAATTACCGATATCGACGTTATTTTTGCACGTGCCTCCTATTCGTCGGATATGAGCGCATCAAGGCCAAAAACCTCGTCCGACCGCATAAAACTTGTCCGTGCAAGACATCCGTTGCTTCCAAAGGACAAGGTCGTGCCCATCAGCGTTGAGTTTGGCAGAGAACAAAATGCACTTATTATCACGGGTCCCAACACGGGCGGCAAAACCGTTACGCTCAAAACGCTCGGACTTCTCTCGATGATGGCGCAAAGCGGACTTTTCGTTCCCTGCGATGACGGAAGTGAGTTTCCGCTGTTTTCGGCGGTGCTTCCCGATATCGGCGATGAGCAGAGCATCGAGCAATCGCTTTCCACCTTCTCGTCCCACATGGTCAATATTGTTTCTATTCTCAAGGAATGTAAAAAGGGTACTCTTGTCCTGTTTGACGAGCTTGGCGCGGGTACCGACCCGACCGAGGGCGCATCGCTTGCCATTTCGATCCTTGAGCACGTCCGTGCATCCGGTGCAATCGTTGCGGCTACCACGCACTATGCCGAGCTTAAGCTCTATGCGCTTGATACCGACGGGGTTCTCAACGCCTCCTGTGAGTTTGATATTGCAACCTTAAAGCCCACTTACCGTCTTATTACGGGCATCCCGGGACGCTCCAATGCGTTTGAAATCAGCCTCAGGCTGGGTATGGACGAGGCGATAATCGACCGTGCAAAGCAGCTTCTTGCCGAGGATAATATTCGGTTTGAGGATATCATTTCACGTCTTGAGGAAACCGAGCAAACGCTCCGTAAGGAAAAATCAAAAACCGAGTCGGCTCACGCCGAGGCGCTCCGTATCCGTGAGGAGGCCGCTAAAGAGGCAAAACGAATCAGCGAGGGCGCGCAGGCAGAGCTTGACAGAGCACGTGCACAGGCGCAAAGAATTCTTGATGCCGCAAAAAGGACGGGCAACGAGATATTCAATGAGCTGAATGAGCTCAAAAAGCAGTCGGCAAAGAAGCTTGACAGCGAGCGTATCGAGCAGGCAAGACAGCAGATGCGCTCACGCATAAAGACGGCCAACGCACTCGTTTCGGAAATCGAGAACGAGGAGCCCGATGATACCGAGGACTACGTTCTTCCCCGTCCGCTTAAGTCGGGTGACCGTGTTCTTCTTGCTGATATCGGCAGGGAGGCGGTTGTCAAAAGCGTTTCGGGCGATACCGTGTTCACCGTTTCGGGCAGATTTGAGACAAAGACCACTATCTCAAACATCCGCTTGCTCGACCAGAACGCTCCTGCTCCACAAAAGCAGGCAAAGGGCAGAGCACAGTATTCTGCCTCTGCTGTCAAGCCCGAGATAGATGTGCGCGGCAACATCGGTGACGACGCCTGGTTTATGATAGACCGCTATCTCGAGGAGGCTATCGCCACCGGCTACGAGACGGTAACAGTCATCCACGGAAAGGGTACGGGTGCACTCAGAAGTGCGCTATGGCAGTACTTCAAATCCGATAAAGCCCGTATCAAGTCATTCCGTGCAGGCCGCTACGGCGAGGGAGACCTCGGCGTTACGGTGCTTGAGCTTAAAAAGAAATAGAGCTGTTGTCGGCAGTTCAATATACAGGAGGAAATATAATGAAAATTCCAAAATCCGTTTTTGGCAGATCGGTTGCATTACTGCTTACGCTGGTAATGCTTATCGGTATGCTGCCGCTCACCGCAGTGCAGGTGCTTGCGGTCGATGACATTACCGTAACGATCGATACGGGGGAAACGGTCACCCTTGCTGACTCGGACGGTGACGGATACTACGATATCGGCACCGCCGATGACCTGTACGCCTTTGCGGCGGAAGTCAATGGGGGAAACACCTCCATAGGCGGCGAGCTGACTGCAAATATCGTGGTCAACGAGAATGTCCTGAACGATGACGGCACGCTATGCGGCACTCCGTCACGTGTATGGACGCCTATAGGTACAGATTACGACGGTAGCTTTCAGTATGCGTACTGCGGAAGTTTTAACGGCAATAATCATACTATAAGCGGTTTGTATTGTTATGATCCTATCGGTACTCACTATTACTTGGGTCTGTTTGGAGTAGTACGGTTCGGACATATTTCAAACGTAGGAATCATTGATTCTTATCTCTACGGAACCGGATATGTTGGCGGCGTGGTGGCTTATAACAATAATTACGCCTACAACGAAGCTGACCGAGCCGAAGGCATCGTTGAAAACTGCTTTAATGATGGCACGATCGGTGGTTATGGCAATTATGTCGGAGGAATAGTCGGTTACTGCAACGACAATCTCGTGATTGCAGACTGCTATAACAGCGGCAACGTCATCTCTTACAATACGACGTCCGAATATTATACTGCCGGCGGTGTTGTCGGAACTGCCAACGACGTAACGATAGAGAATTGCTATAACATAGGCTCTGTCGGCGGTTATTGCAATGTCGGAGGTATTGTCGGCGAAGCCAGTCAAACGATAATAATAAGCTGTTATAACAGCGGCACCGTCAGCGGATATTCATATGTCGGCGGCATAATAGGCAAAGGCGGCGGCGTTACCGAAAACTGTTATAATATCGGTACCGTAAGTGCTACAGGCTATAACTGCGGCGGTATAGCAGGAGAATATTATGGTGATACCGTAAACTGTTATAACGAGGGTGTCGTCAGCGGATATTACTATATCGGCGGCATAATAGGCAAAGGCGCCGGCGTTACCGAAAACTGTTATAACAGCGGCAACGTAAGCTCGACCGACGGTACCGTTGGCGGCGTGATTGGCTGTCATGACGACTACGGAATAATCGTAAATTGCTATAACATCGGTTACGTAAGCTCGACCGGCGGTAGCGGCATCGGTGGTGTGGTTGGTTATAACGGCGGATATAGTGACCTTAACAGATACGGAAAAATAATTGATTGCTACAACACAGGTACCGTCAGCGGAATTAGACAAACCGGCGGTGTTGCGGGAGATAATAACGGCATTATAGATGGATGTTACAATATCGGCAACGTTATCGGCACCGGTGATTATGTCGGCGGCGTTGCAGGCTATAACTCCTATGCTACTATAAAAAACAGCTATAATACCGGTGACGTAACGGGCACGGGTGTGGAGTACGTCGGCGGCGTTGCAGGCTACAACAACTTCGGCAAGATAGAAAACAGCTATAACACCGGTGACGTAACAGGTCAGCGGTATGTCGGCGGTGTTGCGGGAAGCAACCGTTATGTTAACGGCTACGCCGGCTCTGCCACTGTTGATAACTGTTATAATACAGGCTCTGTCAGCGGCAGTAAAAATGTGGGCGGAGCAATCGGAAAAAACGACTCGGGTAGGGTTACAAACTGCTACTACCTCAACACCTGCGGCGCAAGCGGAACGGGTACTGCCAAAACAGCCGAGCAGCTTGCCTCGGGCGAGATTGCGTATCTGCTACAGTCCACGGGCGGTTACGTATGGGGACAGAATATAGACGGTGAGGGCGAAAAGGATATATCTCCCGTGCATTACGCATACGCACCCTTGGTTTACGCCTGCTTGAACGAGAATGACGAAATTATCGGTTATTCAAACACCGATTCAAAGCCGCATATCTTTGAAAACGGCTTTTGTACTGTATGCGACGGTTTTCAGTCCGCCGATTGGAATGATGAAGAAGGCGTTTACGAGATAGGAAACGCAGGTCAGCTCTATTGGCTTGCAACGCTGGTCAACGGAGGCAGGACTAATGTAGATGCCGTTCTGACTGCCGATATCGTTGTCAACGAGAACGTACTGAACGAAGATGGTACTTTGAGCGGCACACCGTCACGTACTTGGACACCCATTGGTAACAGTACAAATAAATACAACGGCACTTTTGAGGGTAAAGATTATACCGTAAGCGGTCTGTATTTTAATGAGAGTGAAGACGTTGAAAGCGCATACTATATCGGTCTGCTCGGTTATGTGAACTCCGGCACTGTCAAAAACCTGAACGTTGCCGATTCCTACATCTACGGCAACGATTATGTCGGTGCTGTAGTAGGCTATAATAGTTCCGGTATCATTGAAAACTGTCATAATTACAGCACCGTCAACAGCAGCTACCACAATGCCGGCGGCGTGGTTGGATATAACGATTCCGGCAAGGTGGAAAACTGCCATAAACAGGGTTTCATTGGCGGTTACTACCATGTCGCCGGCGTGGTTGGATA
>JAZNCU010000031.1:0-67881 GCA_045587745.1 Eubacteriales bacterium
TTTTTGGAAGGACTTGAGTAATCCCGGTGCAGAGCAGTCACACGCATCAACTGCCCGTACCTTATAATTTTTTCAGGAAGTGGTAAATATGGAAAGACAGATAAAATACGCTCTTATCGGCTGCGGAAGAATATCCCCCAATCATATTGCGGCGGCAAAGGCAAACGGTGTGAAAATACTTGCGCTCTGCGATATCTGCCCCGAAAATATGCTGGACAAGGCAGAAAAATTCGAGCTGGATGACAGCGTAAAGCAATACACCGACTACAAGGTCATGCTAAAGGAGCAAAAGCCCGAGCTGGTTGCGATTGCAACCGAGAGCGGAAAGCACGCCGCCATTGCGCTGGACTGTATCGAGGCAGGCTGCCACGTCATTATCGAAAAGCCGATCGCGCTTTCCATAAAGGATGCAAATGCAATAATCGACGCCGCCGCAAAAAAAGGCGTTAAGGTCTGCACTAATCATCAGAACCGCTTTAACAAGGCGGTTAGCAAGATACGTGATGCCGTTGAGCAGGACCGCTTTGGCAGAATGTTTTACGGAACGGCACACATCCGATGGAACCGTGACGAGAACTATTATTCCTGCGCATCCTGGAGAGGAACCTGGGCGCAGGACGGCGGTGCGCTGATGAATCAGTGCATCCACAACATCGACCTGCTTAACTGGATGATGGGTAAAAAGCCGATCGAGGTTTTTGCATATACCGACCGACTCAATCATCCCTATATAGAGGCGGAGGATCTCGGAATCGCACTCGTGAGATTTGAGGGCGGCTCCTACGGAATTATTGAGGGTACAACCGATATTTTCCCCAACAACCTTGAGGAGACTCTGTATCTGTTTGGCGAAAAAGGAACCGTCAAGGCAGGCGGTAAATCGGTAAATATTATTGAGGAATGGCGTTTTTCGGACGGGCTTGACTGCTCGGATGAGGTAAAGGAGAGCTACAGCGAGAACCCCCCCAACGTATACGGCTTTGGCCATACTCCGCTTTATGCCGACGTTATTGATGCGATACTCAATGACCGAGAGCCCTACGTTACCGCCGAGGACGGCAAGCAGGCTCTCGAGCTGGTGCTCGCTATTTACAAATCTGCCGCAGAGGGCAAGCCTGTCAAGCTCCCTCTGGAGGACGTTTCCACCCTTGATTTTAACGGCAGATTTCAGGCGTGAAAGGATGATATCCAATGGATTATACCGTACATCCCAGCAGTTATATTGACGAGGGTGCCGTTATAGGCAAGGGCACCCGTATATGGCATTTTTGCCACATACAAAGCGGCGCGGTGATTGGCGAGAGCTGCTCGCTCGGACAGAACGTAAATATTTCCAACAACGTCATAATCGGCAATAGAGTAAAGATACAGAACAACGTTTCGGTGTACGAGGGCGTTATCCTTGAGGACTACGTTTTTTGCGGTCCGTCCTGCGTTTTTACCAACGACCTGACTCCCCGTGCAAAATACCCCAAGGGAAGAGCCGCTTACCTTAAGACCGTTGTCCGCGAGGGTGCCTCGATAGGCGCAAACGCTACGGTCGTATGCGGAAATACCATAGGAAAATGGGCGATCATCGGCGCAGGCGCCACGGTTACACGTGACGTTAAAGATCACGCCGTTATGGTAGGCGTTCCCGCAAAGCAGGTCGGATGGGCGTGCGAATGCGGCGAGAAATTGCCCGAGGGACTTACCTGCGGTCATTGCGGACGCAAATACACCGAGACCGAGGACGGGCTTGCCGAAATATAACCAAACGTCTTTACACGACGAAGCATCGGAGAACGTTATGAGAGTTTTGCATATCAACTGCAACTATTTATATACCGATCTGCATCAGCAGATGATACGCAGCCTCACGGCTACGGGTGTTGAAAGCACCGTTTTTGCTCCGATGAGCAAGCTCGGAAACGCCAGGATCACACCCGATGACAACGTGGTTGCCGTTGAGTGCTTTAACAAGCTCGACCGATTTTCCTTCTACCACAAGCAGAGCAGGATATACAAAGCGCTATGCGGCAGCATAAGCGTCAAGGATTTTGACATCATACACGCCTACACTCTGTTTACCGACGGAAACGTTGCGTACAGGCTGAACAGGCAGTACGGGATACCCTATGTTGTTGCGGTGCGGAATACCGATGTTAACACGTTTTTCAAATACAGACCTTATCTCAAGGGCAGAGCGCTTAAGATTTTCAAAAACGCATCCGCAATATTCTTCCTGTCCGAAAAATACCGTGACAGGGTCTACAGGAAATACGTTCCTGCGGATATGCTTGCGGAGCTCGAAAACAAAACGCACGTCATCCCCAACGGAATAGACTCGGTGTGGCTGCACAGCAGCCGCTCCAAAACGGCTCCCGAGGGAAAAGCCGTGAGCCTGGTATATGCCGGAGCGATCGACAAAAACAAAAACGCTCTGACCACTGCCAAGGCGTGCGAAAGACTGATCTCCGAGGGCTATACCGTTGATTTCACGGTGGTCGGCAGCGTGCACGATCAATCGGTTTACCAAAAGCTCCAAAAATACAGCTTTGTGCACTGTTATCCCCGCAAAACGAAGCAGGAGCTGATAGAGCTTTACAAAACCAAGGATATATTCGTAATGCCCTCGTTTTACGAGACGTTCGGGCTGGTTTACGCCGAGGCAATATCGCAGGGACTCCCCGTGATATACTCAAGGGGACAGGGCTTTGACGGGCAGTTTCCCGAGGGACACGTCGGCTACAGCACCGACTCATCGGATGCGGGCGGGATTGCCGATGCGGTCGTCCGTATTCTCGAAGATTACGGGAATATGTCGGTCAGATGTATGGAGAGCTGCGGCAAGTTCAGCTGGAGCAAAATAGCCTCCGAATACGAGTTGATATACACAAAAATCAAAAAAGGTGAAACGATTGAATAAAGCTTTTTACTTTTGCGGTCAGGTAATACCCGACTCTCTGCTTGAAAAGCATTTTGACAGGCTTAAGGGCTGCTTTTCCCCTGCCGGGAATACTTTTTACAACGCTCTGCTCGACGGCATTTGCGAGAACGGCTGCGGCGTTTACACGGCAGTCGCTCTGCCAAAGGAGCTCCTTGACGTCTGCAGGGCGGAGTATTCGGGCTGCTGGCATATATTTTGGGGCACAAAAAGCAACAGCTTTGTGCTACGTGCGATAAAGAACTTTTTTGCGGCGTTCAACAGCATCCGCACGTTCAGGCGCAAGGAGGCCGAGTCGGAAAAATACGTTGTTTTCAACGTGCTGAGGCTCGGCTCGGTAATAGGCGGACTGCTTGCCTGCAAGCTGCTTGGGCTGAATAGCATCGGAGTTGTTACCGACGTGCCGGGCTACCGCATCAAGACCGAAAAAAAAGAGAGTCTGTTCCGCAGAGCCTGCGACCGTCTGGCGCAAATGCTGCTCGGCTCGTTTGACTCCTACGTTTTGCTCTCGGAGGCAATGGCGCAGGTTATGCCCGTAAAGCACAAGCCCTACACTGTTATCGAGGGAATGTATAAGGGCGGAGATGAGCCTGCTTGCGGAAGCACCGATAAATACGGCGATTTTACCGTGCTTTACGCAGGGTCGCTTCACAGCAAATACGGGATCATGAGCCTTGTGGATGCCGTGAGAGGCATTGAGAACAGCGGAATGCGGCTCCTTATTTACGGAAGCGGTGAGGCAGAGGACAGGATACGCAGTGCTTCGGAGGAGGACAGCCGTATATGCTTTGGAGGTAGTATTTCGCACCGGGAAATACTCTGCGAGGAGCGAAGGGCATCCCTGCTCGTCAATCCGAGACCTGTTGACGACGAATACGTAAAATATTCCTTCCCCTCAAAAAATATGGAATATATGGCATCGGGTACGCCCGTCCTGCTGACGGATATTCCCAGCCTGCCCGAGGAATACAAGCAGTACGTTTTTTTGGCAGAGGACGGCTCGGCGGAATCCCTTCGCAGGGAGATAGAGGCTCTTGCCGATAAAGAAGCGTACGAATCGGCTCTTGCAAGAGCCGGCTCCGCAAGGAACTTTATTTTGGAAAACAAAACTTCTGCCATCCAGGCAGGAAAACTTATAGAATTTTTAGACAGATGAGTGAGAGTTTAATGAGTTCAAAAATAATCACAAAATCGGATATAGCGTTACTGCTGACGCTGTTCCTGACAAGCGGATTTGTCGTAAAAAACAACCTCATATCCTGGACCGCAACCGTGCTTTTGTGGGTTGTGGACTTTGTGCTGCTGGCTGTCTCGGTCAGAAGGATAAACGCAAAGAGCTTTTTCACCTTTGCGGTTTTTATAATTGTTGCAATTGCCTCGATGTATCACAATAACGAAATAGCGGTACAGCAGCTGGGATACCTGTTCCTCACTTATTTTACGATGCTTGCTTACACCAGCATTTACGGCGTGGAGGAGTTTAAGCAGTCCTTCTGCCGTGTAATGGCGTTTTTGTGCATCACCTCTCTGATATTCTTTGCGATATATATGCTGGTGCCCTCTATGGACAGCCGATCCAACGTTGTCGGTACCGGCGGACTCACCGCATCGAATTTGATTATTTTCGTAAAATACGTCGGACTGTCCCGAAACATGAGTATGTTCTGGGAGCCGGGTGCGTTCCAGACGTTCATAATACTTGCGATGACGTTTGAACTTTTCAATGAGAAGGCAAGCGCCTTCCGCCTCACGCTGTACGCAGTCACCATTCTTTCCACATTCTCATCCGCAGGCTATATCGGTCTGGCAATGGTTCTTTTGCTTGCGTTCCTCAAGAAGAGCGACAGCGCGACCAAATCGATCAGATTCTGGGTCGTTTCGGCAACGATGCTGATCATCGTATTCGTGTACGTCAATCAAGACGCTTTGTTTGACACCTCCTCCTCAACGGTTTTCGGTAAGATAATCGACTTTTTGAACGAGGAGGGCTACAACTCCACGGTACGTACGTCGGTTTCGACGAGATACTACGCCGTCATCAAGCCTGTTGAGGAGTTTTTTAAGGATCCTCTGCTCGGATGCGGTTATGCCGGTCTTATCGAGAGAACCAAGCTCTATACCTACGGTATGAACACCTGCACCTTTGTAAACTGGTTTGCGGTATACGGTGTGTTTTACGGACTGATCATTTCGGTCGGATATCTGAAATTTGCCAAAAAGCTTGGTAAAACGAACTTTATGGCATTTATGATTATGGTCGTGCTGTTCGTTGCAACGATGTCCGAAAACTACGTAAACAACCCGTTCTTCCTCATTTTTATGCTGTACGGCTACTCCTCGGAGGACGAGCGCAGGGCTGTACCATTTTCGCAAAAAAAGCACGCTTGGGCATTGGAGCACTAAATGTTAAAAAGGTTACTGAGCAAATTTGCAAAAATCGACGGCAACTCGAGGGCGGTTTATCTTAACGTAATAGCCGCATTCGGGGTCAAGGGGCTGTCGCTTATAGTTAATTTGTTTGCCACTCCCGCATATATCAAATATTTTAACGACGATGCCGCACTCGGTATATGGTACACCTTTTTGTCGGTAATAACCTGGATACTCAATTTTGACCTCGGTATCGGAAACGGTCTGCGTAACAGGCTTACCTCCGCATTGGCAAAGGGCAAAAAGGAGGACGCAAGGGGATATATCTCGAGCGCATACATTTCGATAGGCGCACTCGTGTTTGCCGCAACCGCGGTTTCGATGCTCACCTTTGACAAGGTCAACTGGAACGGTGTTTTCAACATCGGCACAGAGGTTATTTCGGAAGAGGCGATGACTACCTCCGTAAAGATAATCTTTGCAGGAATAATGCTTCAGTTCTTCCTAAGGCTCATTTCGTCGGTGCTGTACGCACTCCAGCTGTCATCGCTCAACAATTTTTTGGTGCTGATAACCTCCTGCATCAATCTGGCGTACGTGCTTGTTGCAGGGTCGGGAAGCAACAACGAAAACATCATAAAAATGTCGGTGGTGCATATTATCGCCGTCAATCTGCCTCTGCTGACAGTAAGCGTTATCGTGTTTTCCAAGAAAATGAGGGAATACATACCAACGCTCAGCTGCTTCAGGCTTTCCTACGCACGACAGGTGCTCGGGTTGGGCGGAGTTTTCTTCGGAGTGCAGATCTTCTATATGATACTCGTTAACACGAATGAATTTTTGATATCCCGTTTTACCGACAGCGCAAACGTTGTGGACTATCAGATTTATCACAAGCTGTTTACGCTTGCGGGCACGCTCGTCACGCTGGCGCTGGCGCCGGTATGGTCGGCGGTAACCAAGGCGTTTGCCGAGAGGAATTTCACCTGGATAACGAAGCTGTACCGCCGTCTGCTCGTAATAGCCGGAATAACCTGGGCTCTCGAGTACGTGTTCCTGATTTTCCTGCAACCGGCAGTAAATATCTGGCTCGGGGACAGTGCTATTAAGGTGGATTATCCGATCGCTTTGATTTTTGCATCGCTCGGAGGGCTTATGGCACTGATAGGAGTTCTCTCGAGCTTTGCAAACGGAGTGGGTTTTTTGAAGACTCAGTTAATCTGCTACGGAATAGGCGCCTGTGTAAAGGTTCCGCTGTCATACGTTCTTATAGACGCCATCGAAAGCTGGAGCGGAGTAATTCTCGCAACGGTAATTATACTTTTGATTTTCGCTGTGGCGCAAATCGTTTCGTTTGAGATCTTTTTGAAAAAAGCAAAAGCAGTAAACACGGAGGAAGCTGTATATGAGCATATTTAAGGATTCGGTTTTACTTATCACGGGCGGCACGGGCTCTTTCGGCAACGCGGTGCTCAACAGGTTTTTGGATACCGATATAGGCGAGATCAGAGTTTTTTCGAGAGATGAGAAAAAGCAGGACGATATGCGCCACGAGTTTCAGGCAAGAATGCCAGAGGCGGCAGGCAAGATCAAGTTCTTTATTGGAGACGTAAGGGATCTTGCAAGCGTAAAGAACGCTCTGCACGGAGTGGACTATATTTTCCACGCCGCTGCGCTGAAGCAGGTGCCCTCATGCGAGTTTTTCCCGATGGAGGCAGTCCGCACAAACGTTATCGGAACAGATAACGTTCTTACCGCCGCTATTGAGGAGGGCGTTAAATCGGTAATATGTCTTTCCACCGATAAGGCGGCATACCCCGTAAACGCCATGGGTATTACCAAGGCGCTCGAGGAAAGAGTTGCTGTGGCAAAATCGAGGACCGTTGATCCCAAGAAAACCAAAATATGCTGTACCCGTTACGGAAACGTTATGTGCTCCAGAGGCTCGGTTATTCCCCTTTGGATCGATCAGATAAAATCGGGCAACCCCATCACCATTACCGAGCCTGCGATGACACGCTTTATAATGTCGCTCGACGAGGCGGTTGACCTCGTGCTCTTTGCGTTTGAAAACGGTATTTCGGGCGATATTCTCGTTCAAAAGGCTCCCGCCTGCACGATAGGCGTTCTTGCACAGGCGGTAAAGGAACTGTTTGACAGTAAGGACGAGATAAAGATTATCGGCATCCGTCACGGCGAGAAGATGTATGAAACGTTGCTTACAAACGAGGAATGCGCCCACGCCGAGGATATGGGTAATTTTTACAGAGTGCCCTGTGACAAGCGCACTCTTAACTACGACAAGTATTACAGCGACGGCGACAAAAAACGCAATCCGCTGACCGAGTTCAACTCCAACAATACCACCATTCTCGGCGTTGAGCAGGTCAAGGAAAAGCTTTTGTCTCTTGCATATATCCGCGAGGAAATTGAAGCGTGGAAAAACCGCTGACGTTTGAATTTTGTACCGTGGAAGACGCAAAAATCGATCGTGACTTTATTTGAGGAAGTTTGAAAATATGGATTCTTTATGCCCGGGCAACAAGGAATATACCCTTATTCTGCAGGCTGTCGCCAACAGCCTTTTTGGGCATAGCTATGCCATCGACGGGCAGGACGCAGACTGGCAGGCGGTGCTCGACGAGAGCGTGAAGCAATCGGTATGCTACCTTGTTTATGACGGAATAAAAGATAAAAGCATCATTCCGAAAGAGGTGTACGCTTCCTGGTTCAAGTATATGTATATCTACGCCCGTGACAACGCTGCGGTCAACTTAAGTCACGGCTATCTCGACGAGCTGATGAACAGCCACGGTATCCCCTACTGTATTTTTAAGGGCATGGCGTCTGAGTTCTATTACCCAAACCCCAAGCTACGTGCTATGGGCGACGTGGATTTTGCCGTTCCCAAGGAGCGCTTTGAGGAGGCCTCCCGTCTTTTGGCGCAGGAGGGCTTTGAGATGTCTGCCGAGGAGCACATCTGCCACAGGGTTTTCAAAAAGGGCAGGGTTCATCTCGAGCTGCATTTTGAGCCTGCAGGTATGCCCGAGGGCAAAAGCAGGGAGATTGCCGAGGAATATTTTGCCGATCTTTTTGACGGCACGTCCCACGATACGCTGGAGGGTGTTTCGTTTAGAAATCCCTCTCGGTTTCATCACGGACTCGTTATGCTTTTGCATACCTACCACCACCTTTTGTCCGAGGGAATAGGACTCAGACACCTGTGCGACTGGGCTGTATTCGTAAACTCCTTTACCGACGAGGAGTTTTGCGAAATATTCCGTGAAAGGCTGGAGCGTATAGGACTTTGGAAGTTTGCCCGTGTGCTGAGCGCAACCGCCCGGGACAGGATCGGACTTCCCCCACGTGAATGGATAGGCAATATCGACAGCGGGCTGACCGCCGATCTGATACAGGATATTTTTGAGGGCGGAAATTTTGGCAAAAAGGATACCTCACGTGTACAGGAGGGCGCAATGATCTCCAACCGCGGAAAGGACGGAGTAAAGGGCTCAAAGCTTTTACAGCTTATCCGTGTCAAAAACGAGGATGCGGCAAGAAATCACTCAGCTTTTAGAAATCGGGCCCTAAAGCCTTTCGGATTTGCGTTTTTGGGAATAAGATATTGCTTCCGTGTTATAACCGGAAAGCGCTCTGCGGTGGACATCAAGAGTCTGTCCGACAATGCAGAAAAAAGAAAAAGGATCTACTCACAGTTTGAGCTGTTTGAAAGAGGAAAATAGATATGCAATTTCGTGATCTCGGTGCTCAGTACACCGCTCTGAAAAATGAAATAGACTCCGCGGTAATGGAGGTTATGGCAAGCTCAAGGTTTATACTCGGTCCTCAGGTCGAGCAGCTTGAAGGAGAGCTTGCGTCCTACGTGGGCAGGAAGCATTGTGTTTCCTGCGCAAACGGAACCGATGCGCTCGTTCTCGTGCTCAAGGCGTGGGGCATCGGTGAGGGAGATGCGGTTTTCGCACCCGATTTTACGTTTTTTGCCACGATAAACTGCGCTATGGGACTCGGCGCAACACCGGTGCTGGTCGATATTGACGACAGGACCTTCAATATGTGCCCCGTATCGCTCGAGAAGGCGATCGAGAGAACTATTGCCGAGGGCAAGCTCACTCCCAAAGTCATCATTCCCGTTGACCTTTTCGGTCAGTGTGCCGACTATTCCGAGATCGAGAGGATTGCCGCAAAATACGGTCTAAAAATTCTCGAGGACGGAGCACAGGGATTTGGCGGAAGTGTAGGCGGAAGGCTCGCTTGCTCGTTCGGAGATGCATCGACCACTTCATTTTTCCCTGCAAAGCCTCTCGGCTGCTACGGTGACGGCGGTGCGATATTTACCGATGACGATGAGCTTGACACCCTGCTCCGCTCGATACGTGCACAGGGCAGGTCGCCCGAGGACAAGTACGACAACCGCTCGGTTGGCTACAACTCCCGTCTTGACACAATGCAGGCGGCTATACTGATTCCGAAATTCCACGCATTCCGTGACTACGAGCTCGATGCGGTTAACAAGGCCGCCCAAAAATACACCTCGCTCCTGACCGACAAGGTGATAAAGCCCTTCGTTCCCGAGGGATACGTCTCATCCTGGGCTCAGTACACGATACTGCTTCCTGACGGAAAGGTCAGAGCTGCGCTTCAGGCGTTCCTCAAGGAACGGGGAATCCCCACGATGATATACTATCCGCGCGGAATGCACCGCCAGACGGCGGCTGTCAACGCAGGTCTGTCGCACGGGGAGTTTCCCAATACCGACAGGATTACCGAGACCTGTCTTTCGCTGCCCATGCACCCCTATTTGTCCGATGAGGATATTGCGATGATATCGGACGCAATAAACGATTTTTTTGAGACGAGGAACTGATAAAATGAATCAGGTAAAACCTGCAGCTATACTTCTATGCGCCGGACGCGGCACAAGAATGAAGGACGACCGCACTCACAAGGTATGCTATGAAATTGCGGGCAGACCTGCAATACTAAGGCTGATCGATAACCTCAAGGCGTCGGGCGTTACACGCTTTGTGGTGGTAGTGGGCGCAAAGGCCGACAAGGTTATGGACTGCCTCGACGGTGTTGAGGGAGTTGTATATGCATACCAAAAAACCCAGAACGGCACCGGCAACGCCGCCGCAATAGGACTCAAGGCGTTGGCTTCGACGGGATATACGGGCGGTGCTTTCGTTTGTATGGGCGACAAGATTATCCATTCCGACGTATTTACCGCACTTATCGAACGCTTTGACGGCAGGAAGGCGGTTTTTGCCGTTACTCCCAAGGAATTTAACCCCTCGGGCGGCAGAGTGCTGATGAAGGACGGCAGAGTGTGCGGTATTATCGAGAGGACCGATTCCTATCTCAGGCATCTTTCCTATTTGCTTCCGCTGACCGACGGTGAGCTGGAAAAGGAGATCCAAAAATTCGGTCTCGACGAAAAAAAGAGAAAACAGCTTTTTGATAAAGCAAAAACCCTATCGGCTCCCATTCCCACACGTCTGTGCGGAGTGGATTTTGACCCGTCGGAAATCGAGGAAATGCCCTACGTAAATGCGGCGACCTATCTCGTGGATACCGAAAAATGCATATCGGCACTTACGGGAATTGACTCGAACAACGCCCAGGGCGAGCTGTATATGACCGATGCCATCAACCGTCTTTCCGAGACCGGAGATGCCGAGATAGTGCTCGTTGATCAGCCTCGCAAGCTACTTACCTACAGCACTATGGAGGAGCTTCTCAAGCTGGGTAGGTATTTTTCGGACGGTGACGTCTCAACGGATTTCCCCAAGGCGAGCGTTTTGCTCTCAAAAATCGAGGGTCGTGAGGGCGAGCTTTGGAGCCGTTTTTGCAGTATTTACGGCGGTGACAGCGAGCTGATCGAGGAGCGCCGCGATTGCTACATAAAGCTTTTGAACGCCTTTATAGCCAAATACGGCGACCGAGAGGCTGTTATATCACGTGCGCCCGGCAGAGTGAACGTAATGGGCAGGCATATTGAGCATCGAGGCGGAAGCGTCAACGTAATGACCATCAACCGTGAAATGCTTTGCGTTGCATCCCCGCGCAGGGACGATATGATTTTCGCATCCAATACCGATGGAATGTTCGTGGACAAGGATTTTTCGATCCTCGACCATATCGGCCGCTACGATACCGAAAATTGGATGGAGTTTATTGAATCGCAGGATATTCTTGCGATAGTTGCCGAGAACAGGGGCAGCTGGATCAATTATATAAAATCCGCAGTTCTCAGACTGCAGCTTGCCGACAGATCGAGGACTCTTTGCGGTATGGATATGATGTTCTCGGGAAATATTCCCATGGCGGCAGGTCTGAGCAGCTCCTCAGCTATTGTCGTTGCAACCATGGAGGCATGTCTTGCGCTCAACAAAATCAGCCTTCCGCAGGCCGACTTTATCCGTTTGTGCGGCGAGGGCGAGTGGTTTGTGGGCTCGAGAGGCGGCGCAGGTGATCACGCCGCAATGAAATGCGGACGTGTGGGAAGCATCACCCATCTGTTTTTCAACCCCTTCTCGGTCGGAAGCTCGGTTCCGTTCCCGAGTGATTATCGGCTCATCGTTGCCAACAGCTATATCGAGGCAAAAAAGAGCGCAGGCGCAAAGGATGTATTTAACTCAAAAATTGCGGCGTACGAGTTTGGTCTTATGCTGCTCAAAAAGAATTACCCCGAGTTTGCCGAAAAGATGAGGGTGCTCAAGGACGTCAACCCCAAAACGCTCTCTGTTCCCCCGTCACGCATTTACGAGATGCTTATTTCTCTTCCCGAGAGGATGACGGCAGACGAGGTGCTTAGCGCACTTCCCGAGCATAAAGCAAGGATTATTCAGATACTAAAAAACCACACTCCGCCCGAGTCGTACGATATCCGCAGTGTTGTGCTTTACGGTATTGCCGAGTGCGAGCGCAGTGAGTACTGCATTGAGTGCCTCACAAACGGCGACATCAAAATGCTTGGCAGGCTAATGAACATCAGCCACAGCGGTGACAGGGTTTGGAGTGACGGTCGGGCATACGATTACTCGGCAAACGAGCTCTACCTCTACCGCCTTATCAACCACCTCAAGAGTGAGAACACCGAGCGTGTCAATACGGCTCAGCTTTACAACCAGCCGGGCGGCTACTCCTGCTCCACCAAGGAGATAGACGAGCTTGTTGACGGCGTTTGTGAGCAGGAGGGCGTTCTCGGCGCACAGCTTGCGGGCGCAGGGCTTGGCGGCTGTATAATGATTCTCGTTCGCAAGGAAAATGCCGAATCGGTAATGCAATATCTTGACGAAAGCTATTACAGCAGACTCGGCAAGCCGAGCGGAGCGTTCCTGTTCTCGGTCATCGAGGGCTCAGGTGTCCTCTGCTGACGATCAAAGCATTAAAAAACGACCTCCTGCGGAATTTTATCCGCAGGAGGTTATTTGTTGCTATAGATATATGACCGAGGTCTCCGCATCGGGAAACGCAACGGCTCCGAAAAGCGACGGATTAAGCTCTACCGACCGTCCCTCGCTATGGAAAATAAACGCTCCGTCCACCTTGTCGAGGGGCATACGGCGGTTACCGACCACGGCAGTAAGCCCGATGTTGACCGAATAAACACCGCTTGCAAGCAGAGAAACGTCCGTCTCGCAAGCAATCTCTGTCGGAACACCGCTTTTGAGCTCAAAGGCGTTCCCCGTCCTGATAGTGCCTACCGGCTGACCGTCGGCAGTACACACGGTAAACAGAAGCTCGGCGCACTCAACGTCCTGGACAGGAAGGATTTTTACCTTTACGGGCAATTTTCCGTTCGATTCCCTGCCAACAGATGCGCTGTCGATCGCACAGGGCATCGCAAAACTGCCCGAGCGTGCCGCAGAGGAAAAGGAATAGTAGCTCTCGCCGCCGTCACGAGCAATGTTCATATAATGCTCGATGGCGCTCGAGGTATCGCCGTCAAAAATCAGCTTGCCCTTTTTGAGTACAATACTTCGGGGACAGAGCTGACGGACGCTGTTCATATTATGGCTGACGAACAGTATCGTCCTGCCCTCCTGCGACGCAATCTCACCGAGTCGAGTAAGACATTTTTGCTGGAAGCGCACGTCGCCTACCGCAAGCACCTCGTCCATAATAAGAATATCGTTGTCGAGGTTGACGGCAACCGAAAAGGCGAGCTTTACGAACATTCCGCTTGAATAGCGCTTTACGGGTGTATCGATAAACTCCTCGCATTCCGAAAAAGCGATTATCTCATCAAGCTTTTTGTCTATTGCTCTTTTTGACATTCCGAGAATAGTGCCGTTTAAGTAAATATTCTCTCTGCCCGTAAGCTCGTTATGAAAGCCAGTGCCTATCTGGAGAATACTCGAAACACGTCCGTCGATATAGATATCGCCCTTGGTGGGTGCGGTTATACGGGCTATCATCCGAAGCAGAGTGCTTTTACCTGCACCGTTTCCGCCGATAATGGCAAGCTTTTCGCCCCTGCCGACCTCAAATGAAACGTCGTCTACCGCATAAAACGTGCCTTTTTTCTCTTTTTCACGGGAGAAAAGCTGCCGTACCTCGTCCGACAGCGTTTTTGCGCCGATCGCACCGTAGCGATACTGCTTGCTGACATGCTCGGCTTTTAATACAAGGTCGTTCATAAAGCCTCCTTAAACGGTATCGACAAAGGTGCGCTCAACACGGTTGAACAGCAGAATGCCCAAAAACAGTATCGCCGCCGTAGCCGCAAGGCTGATCCCGAGATTCTCCCAAGGAATACTTCCGCAGCCGAAAAAGGCGTAGCGGAACGTCTCAACGATAGGTGACATCGGGTTGAGCATAATAAGGTCGCGAAGCAATCCGTCTACTGCGCTTGAGGGGTAAACAACGGGTGTTGCGTACATCAAAAGCCCCGTTCCAAACGAAACGAGCGAGGAAAGGTCACGGTATTTTGCGGTAAGTGCCGAGAGGATAAGCCCTATTCCCAAGCCGAGAAGAGCTGTGTGGAGCATCAACACGGGAAGCAAAAGGAGATAAAGGCTTGGATTTACCGCTCCCGACGAGCAGGCAAAATATACCGTAAAGCCGCCGAGCAGCAAAAGCTGTATCAGGAAATAAAAGAATTTTGTGATAACCGATGCCACGGGAACCGAAAGTCTTGGGAAATACACCTTGCCGAACAAGGATTGGTTGGCAAGAAAGATATTGGAGTTTGAAATAAGGATTCCCGAAAACAGCGACCAAATAAGATTTCCGCAAAAATAGAACAAATACGAGGGAACTCCGTCGGTGGACAGGTTTGCAATATCCGAAAACACGATATTGTGAACGGCACTCGACAAAAGGGGACTGATTATCAGCCAGACAGGGCCGAGGACGGTTTGCTTGTAGGTGGTCGTAATATTACGCTTTACAAACAGCCATATCATATCGCCGCAGGCGAACAGCTCACGGATGTGCAGGTTGAGTCTGCCGGCTCGGGCGCTGATGTGTACAGGCCACTTCTTATCCATTTTCCTCCCCCTTTCAGGCATTTATTTACTTATTTTTATACACCAATGCTTGGGAAATGTCAAGTCACCGGGAATGTGAGTGGCTGTGAGTATGATGGGAATGCGCCCGACCTATGCCTTCGGACCTATGCCGGAGGTCGTCGCATTGTGTACCCTCTTTTTCGCACTCGACAGTGACGTGACTCACGCCAAGCTCCGAAATACGGCTTTTTACTTCTCTTTTTACTCCCTCCCAATCGTCACCGCAAAAAACGATATGAAGAGAGGCACAGTGGTTAATTCCGTCAAAACTGCGGAGATGAACGTGGTGCACCTCCACAACGCCTTTGCATTCCAGTGCCGCCTGCTCCACCTGCTCGCAGGTTATTCCGGTTACGGTGGATTTATCGAGAAACAGCGCAATTACGTCGCCTATAGAGCGCAACGCCTCGACGAGGATGAATACCGCAACGAGGATCGAGAGGATCGGGTCGATTACCGCAAGTCCCGTAAGCCTTATAATCGCAGCTCCGACAAGCACGGCTCCCCATCCAAGAACGTCCTCAAGCATATGAAGATTGACCGCCCGTCCTCCCAGCGAGCCGCCGCCCTTGGTGGCAAAAAAAGCCGCAAGGTTTGCGGCCAGCCCGAAAACCGCAAAAATAAGCATTCCCCCGCTGTTGAGCTCGCCCGGGTGAAGCAGCCTGTAAACGGCATTGACAATCACGGCGGCAGAGCTGAGTATCATTATTCCGTGAGTAATAAACGCTCCGAGCGCCGAATACCTTGCATATCCGTAGGTATATTTGCTGTCGGGAGCCCTTTTGCTGATTTTTTCAAATATGAGCGACAGCCCTATGCTGAGCGCGTCCCCAAAATCGTGAACGGCATCCGAGATAATTGCCGCAGACCCGGTATATATCCCTCCGAAAAGCTCAAGCACCGAGAAAACTAAGTTAAGCAAAAATGCCGTCAAAATTCCGTTTTTGTGTTTCATAACACCCCTCCGTGTTGACAATCAAGCGATTTTGCCGTACAATAAGTATGTTATCATACAGTATGTATATTATCCTGCTTTGTTTTGTTATTTTCAACAGACAAATATATTAAATTGTATGAAAACAGACAGATTTTAGTTTTTGTACGGAGAAAAATTATGGACAGAAGGCAAATCAAATCACGCAGGGATATTTTTGCGGCATTTGGGCGGTTGCTTACAAAAAAGCGGTTTTCGAACATTACGGTCGGCGAGATTATTGCCGAGGCGGACGTTTGCCGCAGCACCTTCTACTCGCATTTTGAAACGAAGGACGCCCTGCTTTCGGCATTTTGCAGCGATATATTTGACCATATACTCGAGGAGAGCATATGCGATTTTGGAGGGGAGGCGAGCCTTGATTCACGGCTGTCACACATACTCTGGCATTTGCAAAGGCAAAAGGAGATGACCTGCTCGCTGCTTACGGGGGACAGCGAGGGGCTTTTGATGAACAGCCTCAAAAAACAGCTTTTGCACCTGTTCAGCCTGCATATCAAGGATTTTACGGACGAAGTGCCATACGATTTTGTTATAAATCATCTGTCGGCATCCTTTTGCGAAGCAATACGCTGGTGGGTACACAGCAATATGGAACCCGAGCCATCCACGGTCTCAGGCTATTTTTTGAAGATAAACGGCATATGAGAAAAAACGCTGCGGAGAGGCAACGCCCTGTTCCGCAGCGATATTTTTTTAGTTAAGCAATCGAGCCGAAGCTTTCTACCTCGCTAACAGGCACGTACATAATTCCGTAGTGGAACTCAATGCCCTTCTCGCCCGAGGCGCGCATACGGCTTTGGAGACTTGAGCCCTCACGGATAAAACGGCAATCGGCATCAAACGTACCTATCGTCGGTAGCAGGTGCATATTGCGGTTTACGGCAAGAATATTGCTCTCGGGAGGAAGCACCGCCTCCAGCTGAGGCGAGAGAAGCCAGGAGTAGCAGGCGATCGCCTTGGTGTGATGCTCGGGATAAAAATCCTTGTAGAAATCGAGCGCCTGCAGGAACGCAAGCCGAATATTCTCGGGCGTGTAGACGACCTTTGAGGGGATATGTATCTCGATGGTGGGATCGCCCTCACGCAAAAAGTCCTTCCATACCGATTTGTCAAACTCGGTCTGATTGAGATCGACCTTGCCGTCAGCGGCTATCACGTTGCCGATATACTTGTTCTCGTCCTCATAGAACGAGGTTTTGCCGACCGATTTTTCCTCGCAATCGACCAGCTCGCCGCTCTTGCCCACAAAAAACTCTCCGCCTGCGAGCGAAACGTAGCTCTTACCGTCGGTAATTACGGGAAAATCGCCCGTAAACTGACCGGGGACGAACTTGAGTATCCCGAACATAAACATACATCCGCCCGCACCGAGCATATTCCAATGCCACTCGAGAATTCCCCAATAACCCTTGGAATTAAAGCAGCTCTGTGTGTAGCCCCTGAACGAGCCGATGTTCTCGGCGTTAAGCTCGACAGGCGGTTTTTTGTTTTTGAGGGTGTTTGCCATCATAACCGCAACGAGCACCCAGCCCACCTGCTCGGGCATAAGCCCCTCAACGCAGAAAAGAGGCTCCCGGTAGATATAATTGACCCAAGGAACACGCTTATATACCGTCAGCTCGGCAAGAAACGAGCCGCAAAGATGGCCGTCATCCGAGTCGTTTATCACCTTGGCGCAGTGGATGAGAGCCCGCTTTGCTTCCTCGGGCAGCTCGGTTGCCTCGGAAACGAAAACCGCATCCTCCTCCGAAAGGAGCGGCTTGCTCCTGTCGTACTCCGCCATAAAAGCATCAAAATAGTCCTTTCCGTAGGACGGCATTTCAAAACAGAATTTACTGCAAAGCTCGGTGTAGGTCATATTTACTCTCCTATTATATATCGGTTGATGTTTCCTGCGATGCCCTGTGAGGAAACGTACTGCGTCACCTCGGGCGATATCTCGCTCACGTCACAAAAATGCAGATGCCCTGCAAGGACGGCAATGATTCTTTTGCCGTTTTTCTTGATCAGCTCAATAAAATCACAATTCGTTTTCGGACAGCCGTCGTAATTAAGCTGAAAATACTCGCCGCATTTGCGAAGCCGCTCGGCGTTGCCCTCGGTCATTATCGGCACGTGCATCACTATCAGTATCGGTTTTTCGCCTTCAAGGATGCACTTCAGCTCTGCGAGCTGATGCTCGGTTACAAGGCGGTCGGAGTTGTCAATGCCCACTATGAGCATATCCCCGAGGTCAAGTGTCTGTACGGGCTGTTTGGTTTTGGAAAAAACATATCCGTCGGGAATATCACAGGGCTTATCATGATTTCCGCAAACAGCAATATATTTTGCCGTTGCGCTTCCGAAAAGCCTGTCCGCAATACGCAAATTTGCGCCGCTCGTATAATCGAGCGTGTCGCCTGCAACCACAAAAGCGTCGCCGCCCTGCGCCACACTCATCAGGTTTTTGAAATGAGTCATCGGACTCTGCTGCTGAAGCTCCCCAAACGGCTCACCGTATGCAAGGGGAAAGCTCCTTCGCACGCTATCCCAAGCCTCCGTTTGCTTTTTTGCCTTTTCGGTCTCGGCTTCGTCCGAAAGACTGTCATACTCGGTTAGATGCGAGTCGCTGAAATGGTAAATAACCTTTTTTGAAATCCCCACGGCGGGAATAAAATACTCACGAAAAAGCACCTTTTCCATAATCCACCTCCGCTATGTAACAATTATACCATATGGTGCTCTCTTTAGCAAGAAAAAAAGCCTGCCGCAATTAAACGGAAGGCTATTTATGTTATTCTATCGCATCAAGCACGGATTTTATCTGCTTTTCGACCGCCTCGGGAGAGGTACCGCCGAGCGAATTACGCTTTTGCATACACACGTCCATATCGACAAAATCATACACGTCGCCGTCAAACTCGGGGCAGGCGGCTTTGTATTCCTCGAGAGTGAGCGTTTCGAGCGTTTTACCCTCAGAGATGCATTTGGCCACCAGCTCGCCCGTAATTTTGTATGCCGTGCGGAAGGGCACGCCTTTTTTTGCAAGATAATCGGCGCAATCGGTGGCGTTGATAAAGCCCTCGCTTGCGGCGGCACGCATTTTCTTTTCCTTTACGGTAACGGTTGCAAGCATAGGCGCAAACACCGTAAGGCAGGCGGTAAGAGTATCAACGGCATCAAAAACGCATTCCTTGTCCTCCTGCATATCCTTGTTATAGGCAAGCGGAAGCCCTTTGAGGGTGGTAAGAATTGCGGTAAGGTCGCCGTAAACCCTGCCCGTTTTTCCACGGACGAGCTCGGCAATATCCGAGTTCTTTTTCTGGGGCATTATCGAGCTGCCTGTTGAATAGGTATCGTCCGCCTCAATAAACCCAAACTCCCATGAGCTCCAGAGGATCAGCTCCTCCGAAAAGCGTGAGAGGTGCATCATCGTAACCGAGCAGGCGTAAACGGTATCGCAAACGAAATCCCTGTCCGAAACGCCGTCAATGCTGTTAATGCACGCCGAATCGAACCCAAGCGACTCCGCTGTCATATTGCGGTCGATAGGATAGGTGGTGCCCGCAAGCGCACACGATCCGAGCGGCGATACGTTCATACGCCTGTTGCAGTCCTCAAAACGCGAAATATCACGCAAAAGCATACAGGCATACGCCATCAGCTGCTGTGCAAACGAGATAGGTTGAGCTCTTTGGAGATGAGTGTAGCCCGGCATAACCGTAAGCGTGTGCTTCTCTGCCAAAGCACAAATCACCTTTATCAGCCCTTTGAGCAGGGAGATAATGTTTTGGTTGGCATCACGCAAATACATTCTCAGGTCGAGTGCAACCTGATCGTTGCGTGAGCGTGCGGTATGGAGCTTTTTACCCGTATCTCCTATGCGGGCGGTAAGCTCGTTTTCGACGAAGGAATGGATATCCTCGGCGCCGTCGATGACGAGAGTACCGTCGTTGATGTCCGCAAGCACCGAAAGCAGTCCCTCGGTAATTTGGGCACAGTCGCTGTAGCTGATAATACCGCACACCGCAAGCATTCCTGCGTGGGCAAGCGAGCCCGTAATATCCTGATAATAAAGCCTTTTGTCAAACAGAAGCGACGAATTAAAGCCGTCCGCCTCGGGTGCAAGTCCCTTTGAGAACCTGCCTTTCCACAGCTTGTCCATATATCTTTCCGATTACTTGTTTTTGTTTTTGGATTTTGCCTGCACCTTGATGGGCAGACCGAACAGGTTGATAAATCCTGCCGAATCGGCCTGATCGTATACCTCATCCTCGTCAAAGGTTGCTATCTCCTCGTCATAGAGCGAGTACGGCGAGGTAACGCCTGCGCCTATCATATTACCCTTGTAGAGCTTGAGCTTTACGTCGCCCGTGACGGTCTCCTGCGTTTTGTCAACGAAAGCCGAAAGAGCCTCACGCAGAGGGGTAAACCACTGACCGAAGTATACCAGCTCGGCAAAGCGTGCTGCTACGAGCTCCTTGTAGTGCATTGTGTCACGGTCGAGAGTTATGGTCTCGAGCATCTGATGCGCTTTGTAAAGTATGGTTCCGCCGGGAGTCTCGTATACTCCGCGGGATTTCATACCGACAAGGCGGTTCTCAACAAGGTCGGCAAGACCGATTCCGTTCTCGCCGCCGAGTTTGTTAAGAGCGGTAACTATCTCGACGGGGCCCATCTTCTTTCCGTCAACGGCAACCGGAACACCCTTTTCAAAGCTGATGGTCACGTAGGTTGGAACGTCGGGTGCCTGCTCGGGAGCAACACCCATCTCAAGGAAGCCCTCCTTCAAATAGGCAGGCTCGTTTGCGGGATCCTCAAGATCAAGTCCCTCGTGCGAGAGGTGCCAGAGGTTTTTATCCTTGGAATAATTGGTCTCACGGTTGATTTTGAGGGGGATATTATGCGCCTCGGCATAATCGATCTCCTCCTCACGGGATTTGATATCCCACTCACGCCAGGGGGCGATGATTGCCATATCGGGCGCAAACGCCTTGATGGTAAGCTCAAACCTCACCTGATCGTTTCCCTTGCCCGTACAGCCGTGGCAGATTGCATCAGCGCCCTCGGCAAGAGCGATCTCAACGATCCTTTTTGCAATAACGGGGCGTGCAAACGAAGTGCCGAGCAGATAATCGCCCTCATACTTTGCGCCTGCCTTGAGTGTGGGGAACACGTAGTCCGCAACAAACTCCTCCTTGAGGTCCTCTATGTAGAGCTTGGATGCTCCCGTTGCGAGAGCCTTCTCCTCGAGTCCGTCCAGCTCGGTGCCCTGCCCTACGTCGCCGCTTACCGCAATAACCTCACAGTTATTGTAGTTCTCCTTGAGCCAGGGAATAATAATCGAGGTATCGAGTCCGCCCGAATAAGCGAGCACTACTTTTTTTATGTCTTTTTTTGCCATAACAGCCTCCAAAAAATCACGGTAGTTTTTATGCACGGTTATAATTATACACCGAATTTGCATAATGTCAAGCACAAAACGGCAGTTTTTGTATATTTATTCTGCGTATAAAGGATTTTTCTTGCCATTTTTGCATAAAACACGAGATATACACCCGAATATACAGACGGCAGAAAGAAAAAAGGAAGAAGACCAACGTCTTCTTCCTAAGATTGCGGGGGTTATTACTTCTTTTCGTGATAGGACTGCTCGGTGTTTACCTCCCAGATAGCCGTACGGTCGCCCGAGCCGTTTTTGATAGCCTCGACCGCCTTGAATGCGGTAACCATCGAGTGGTCCATATTGTTGTACCTGTGCTGTCCGTTACGTCCAATGCAGTAGAGGTTGTCCACGGTGTCGAGGAAATCGCGCACACAGTTAAACTCGTTGTAAGCACCAAAATAGGAGGGATACGCTTTTTTTACCTTGACACGCACGGTATCGAGCACGTCCGACTCATCGATAATACCGATGTGTGCAAGCTCCTTTACGGCAAATGCGCTGAAATCGGCATCAGACATCTCCCAAAGCTCGTCACCCTCATTGCAAAAATACTCAAGTCCTATCCACACGGTGTTCTCTACATCGTTTACCATATAGGGTGACCAGTTGTTAAAGATCTGGAGCCTGCCCATCCTGACATCACGCTCCTGAATATATATCCAGCAGTCGGGAACGATATCGGATAGAGTCTTTTTGTCGGTATGATTTTTGATTTTGAGGCGGTTTACGAGCACACCTACGGTGTTGAAATCACGATACGGCAGGTTGGTTGCAACCTCATATACCTTCTCGGGGACGTTGTCCCTGCCCATATCGGCAACGAGGTCCTTGATGGGCATAGAGGAAATATAGCTATCGCCCGTAAACTCAACCTTTTTGCCGTCCTGCTCGGCAACGACCGATGCAATTCTGCCGCCGGCCATATTGAATCCGCAAACACGGGTGTTCATAATTATCTCGCCGCCGAGACGCTTAACCTCATCGGCAAGAGTTTCCCAAAGCTGACCGGGGCCTTTTTTGGGGTAGATAAACTGTTCGATAAGCGAGGTCTCAACGTTCTTTTGCTCAATGCTCTTTTTGGAAGTAAAGGGCTTTTTGATCATCGAGAGGATCGCCTTGCGGAGCGAGAGGCCTTTTACTCTTTGTGCACCCCAATCGGCAGATATCTCCTTGGGACTGACTCCCCACACCTTGGTGGTGTAGTCCTCAAAAAACATCTCGTACAGCGGCTTTCCGAAACGGTTGATATAAAAGTTCTCGAGCGAGTCCTCTTCTTTTTTGAATACCATTGCCCACAGGTAGCCAAAGCCTGCCTTCATCGTATTGACAAAGCCCATGTTTTTAAGCGTTGCGCCCGAAAGAGAGATGGGATAGTCAAAAAAGTTTTTTAAGAAATATATCCTCGAAACACGGTCACGCACGAGCATAACTCTGTCGGTCTGCTCGGGGTCGGGACCGCCGTCTACCAGAGGCTTTTCCCTACCGAGAACAAGATCGTCCCTGGCAGGAGCACCCTGAATGGGCATAAGCTCTCTCCAGAAGTCCATAACCGACTCGTCCTTTGAAAAGAACCTGTGGCCGCCGATATCCATACGGTTGCCGTTATGCACGACGGTGCGTGAAATACCGCCGATATAATCACTTTCCTCAAGAATTATCGGCTTATAGTCGGTCTCGGTGAGCAGCTTATACGCCGCAGTAAGTCCTGCAGGACCTGCACCAATGATAATAATATTTTTGTCCATATTATTCTCCCTTGTAAACAAACGCCTTGCGTCCGAGGTAATTCCAAATAAGTCCTACGCCTGCCGCAACGACACTTACTATCATAAACGGTACCATCTTTTCGTTGGTGATGTCAAACATGTTGCAGCCGATCTGCGTAACGGCATAGTTGATAATAAGTCCCACAACCGAAACCCAGAGGAAGGTGAAAAACGGCTTTAGTCCTCTGCCCAGCTTTTTTTGCTTCTCGGTAGTGAAAACGTAAAGAATTGAGATAATATAATTAACGATCAGTCCCAGAATAAAGCCTGCGGTGGTGGAAACGATTACGCTGAGGTCAAGCTCGAACCCAAAAAATATCGCTCCGCCGATAGCAGGAAACAGATAATATATAAGTGTTTTAAGACCGAAATCGCAAACAAACGAGATTCCGCCCGCAACCGAATACCGCAGAAGCTCCTTTACGGTGCGGACGAGCCTGCCCTGTTCTTTATTGTTATCCATAAATAATTCCTTCTCCCATAATACACAGTCATTATACTACCCTTTTAGAGTTTTGTCAACGATTGACAGACAGGTTGTTTTGATGTATCATAAGGTATGCCGATCAACGGAGGGAAGAATATGAGGCTTATCGTTTGCTTAGATGATATTAACGGGATGATGTTCTTCGGCAGAAGACAGAGCTGTGACCGTGTTCTCGTTGCAAAGCTGCTCTCCGTCACCGAGGGGCACAGGCTTTTTATGACCGAATACAGCAAAAAAATATTCCCCGATTGCGAGCGCATCACCGTTTGCGACGATTATCTCGAGGCGGCGGGCGAGGAGGACTTTTGCTTTATCGAAAACGGGCCTATCGACATTGAAAGGGCAAGCGAGGTTATCATTTGCCGTTGGAACAGGCGTTATCAGGCTGACAGGTTTTTTGAGTACGACATAGCGGCAGAAGGTTTTTTCAAATCGAGCACCGAGGACATAGCCGGCTCCTCGCACGAAAGAATTACCGTTGAGACCTACAAACGGCAGGAGGCTGACACACATTGAAAAAACACAAAAATATAAATATATTTAGATCCTCTCTTTCGGCAGTCACTGCGCTTTTGCTCGTACTGTCGCTCACGGGCTGTATTGCGCTTACAGACGAAAGCGGCATCCCCGATATAAAGCACGAGACCTCTCAGTCGGTAAGCATCACGAGCATACCCGACGGCGGCACCTCCACCGAGAACGAGGTATCGCAGTCCGAATCATCCGACACAGATAGCGATGCCGAGGAATCTGAGGAACCGCAGGATAAATCCGATGCCGAGGAATCACAACCCGATGACAGCGAGGATATCAGCGAGATCGGCTCGGATGATGGGCAGGATGACGCACAGCCCTCGGGCGGTGTGGGCGAGGCATACGACATACTCTCAAATCTGCCTGTTTACGATGGCTCGACGTTTGAGGTTATAAACGGAAACATACCGTATTTTACCGAGTCGGAGCTTGACGTCAAGGGCTACGAGCTGTATTCACCGCTTGACAGCCTTGGAAGATGCGGCGCAGCGCTGGCATCTGTCGGAACGGACACAATGCCTGCCGAGGACGAAAAGCGAGGAAGCATCAGCAGTATAAAGCCCTCGGGCTGGGTACAGGCACGCTACGATTTTGTTGACGGCGAGGCTCTGTACAACCGCAGTCACCTTATCGGCTGGCAGCTATCGGCAGAAAACGCAAACAAGCTCAACCTCGTTACGGGCACACGGTATATGAACGCCGAGGGAATGCTCCCGTTTGAAAATATGGTTGCCGACTATATCAAGGAGACGGGAAACCACGTTGCCTACAGGGTAACCCCGATTTTTGTGGGAAGCGAGCTCGTTTGCAGAGGCGTACAGATGGAGGCTTATTCGGTCGAGGACAGCGGCGAGGGAATTTGCTTTAACGTGTACTGCTTCAACGTTCAGCCGTGCGTGACGATCGACTACGCCACGGGAGCGAGCTATGCCGATGGAGGCTCGGACAGCGGCGAGACGGCAAACTACGTGCTCAACACCAACACAAAAAAAATACATCTCCCCGATTGCAAAAGCGTAAAGGACATCAAGGATTCCAACCGACGGGACTTCAAGGGAAGCATTGAGGATCTGCTTGGCGAGGGCTACACACGGTGCGGCAACTGTCTGGGCTGATGACTCTATAACGTATAATACCCCGTATCCCCCTTTTTGGTTGCAAAAAGAAAAAGCAAGAGCAGAACTTGGGCTGTATAGCCCTCGGTCCTGCTCTTTTTTTGTTTTATGGAGACGCTTGACTAATTCAGAACAACGCCATTATTGCGCTGATAGCTTCCTCTATCAAATTCTTTATTTCGGACTCGTCAAGCCGAAGTATATCGTCGTAATCGGGATCAGATATATCCCTCGGCTCCGAAAGCACCAGCCTCATCTCCTCGGGAAGGCTTTGCTCTTCGGAAACGCCGTCACGTGTGAGCGTGATGCTGTCAGTCGACAATTCAAGCCGTTTTTTTGTATCGATCAGCCCGAGCAAGCACTCATATTCCGAGCTTGAATCCTCCTGCACCCTGCCGTTGTGCTCAAAATAATTTTCCGTACCGAAGGCAAGCTTGAGCGTTCCGTCACCGAAAACGCCGTTTGCGTATGTTTTTTTACTGTTGATAACGGCGGGCTCCTCCCGAACGCCGTCATATATTCGGCTGTCGGTCTCGAGGTACGCACCGAAATCGGAGTGCTTTTTACAACGCCACAGCAGAGAAGAGTAGGTCTCGACATATCCGCCGCTTTTGTAATGCTCCGACAAGCGAAGCGCAGCGGTTATATCGGTGTCCCTCGATGGATTTTTGCCGAAATCCACCGAAAGCGAAAGCTCGCTGTCGCTATCGGATATTTTTACATCAAGGAGGCTGAGCGCCCGTCCTACGTAGGTAAAGGCGATATTATACTGCCTGTCCTCCGACTCAAGCTCTGAAGCCGTTGCCTCCAGCTCCTCTGCCGCAAGGCCAAAATCGACAGTAGGGAGTGCCGCCTCAAGTGCGGTTTTTGCCTCGGCAACTTTGCCGTCGGCATTTGCTATCGCATCCGACAGACGTCGCATAAGGTCAGCAGCCTCCGCCGAATCGAAGGAATAGATTTTCGTCCTTCCAAATCGCTTTGACTCAACCGACCCGAAGCGGTATACCGTTTCGTACTCCGAAACAGCCGACTCACCAAAAACACCGTGCAGCTCGAGACACAAAACGGAGATATGTCTTTTGAGCTCGTCCGAGTTATCCTCCCCTATCGAGCCTAAAAGCTCCTTGAGCCTGTCAAAGTTTTCCTCCGACAGCGCAAAATCGCTGCCGCTGTCGGGCGCAAAAACCGAGCTGTCGAGTGCGTTGTCTGCATTCTCAAGGCCGATTCCTATATAACCGTCGCCGTTTACACCGCCGAGCTTGAGTGCGGCGTGCTCCTCCGAAAGGAATGCGCCTGCGGTCAGATTTTCGGATGTGAGGTCAAACGCAAGCAGGAGGTCATCGCAATCATAATCAAGCGTGGCACTCAGACTGCTTCCAAAAACCCTGCTGTCCGCAAGTCCGTCGGCATAAAGCTCTATACGTCCGCCATCCGCCATATTCTCAAGGTCATATACGAGTCCGAGCTCGAATTTTGGCTCAAGAGCCCTCATAAGTCCCTCGTATACCGAGGGGAAAAGCACAAAATTATACAGGAACGCAATTATTCCCGTACCCAGGATAACCGCAATCAAAAGCCACGCAACAATCCTTTTCGGTACGCTTACGGAGGCTTTGCTCGCTACATCGGGCAAATAATCAACGGGAGGCTCGTTCCGAGCCTCCGCAGAATTGATTTTTTGTTTGCTGTCGCCCTGACCGTTAAAATCAAGATGTTCGTTCACTAAGGCTTTCTCCTAAACGTTAATTGCGTTTAGCTCTGTAAACAACTGCGCCCGCAAGCGAGAGTGCCGCAACGGCAACTATGATCCATACCCAGAAGGGAATAGATGCATCGCCGGCAGAATCGGTATCTCCGTCCGAAACAGGCTCGGAAACCTCCTCCGCCTGCACGGTAACAGTTACGGGATCGGCATAAAGAACGTACTCGCTGCTTCCCGTGGTTTTGGTTTTGAATCCGACGAGAACGGTTGCACTGCCTTCCTTTACGGCAGTGAGCTTTGTGCCGTCAACGGTGACGGCGTCGCCGTCGATAACGGTGATAACAAGGTTGGATCCGATGGATTTTTCCTCGCCGCCGTAGGTGACTCCGTTTACGGTAACGCTCGCGGTTTCGGAGGGAGCGAGAGTTATATCGCCGCAGGAGATGTATTTATACATATTCTTTGCCCACTGACAGTCATCGGTGGTGATGCCGTCTGCACAGGTAATAAACGCTACGTTGTTGTTGGAAGCGGTATAGGTCCAGGGCCATACCGTAATTCCTCTGTCGGCGGTTGCAGCAAGGAAATACTTGCTTACCGCACCCGAGCCGACGTTGATGGTGCTGTCACAGCTCTGCGCCGAAGCAAGGTGGGTATAAAGCACCTCGAGCGCATCCTCGATAGTGGAGGAAACTCCGCCCGAAAGGAGGTATCCGGTAGATGCGCCGGGGAGAGCTGTCTGAACGTTTTTGAGGAAGATGGAGGAGAAGGAGATAAAGTCAACTCTGTCCTCCATTCCCATCTCGGCAACCAATTTTGCCGATTCTGTGGCAACTCCGGCGTCGCCGCCCTTGATCTCAACGAATATCATAAGATCCTCATAGTCCTTGACAGCCTCGAGGAACTCTCTCATAGTGGGAACCTTTTCCTCGGTGACCTTGTTGCTTCTGTCAAGCAGGAAATATTCCTTGATCTGTGCAAGCGTCATATTATAGGCGGTTCCCTTGCCGGTGGTGGTACGGTCAAGGGTATCGTCGTGGAGGACGATGATCTCCTTGTCTTTGGTAAAGCGGACATCAATCTCAACAACGTCGGCACCGTTCTCATAGGCGGTGATTGCGCCGAGAATAGAGTTCTCGGGAGCCTGCGAGGGGTTGCCTCTGTGTCCGATGATAATAGGAGTTCTTGTCATTGTATTCTCGGCAAACAGCGAGGTGAAGCAATCGGCAACGGCATTTCCGTCGCCCGAGACAACGGCGTTTGCGCCTGCAGTGAGAGCCTTTGCGATATCAACGGTAGAAGGCTCGCTTCCGACGTTGACCCAAACCGCAACTGCCAGCTCCTGAAGCTGAAGCAGTACGCTCTTGTTAACGTTCTCTACGTCAACTACAGCAAAGGATGCACGTGCGAGGTTGACCGACTCACGAATCTCGTTTGCCTCGGCATCGGTAAGGCTGTCTTTATCGAGGTCAACTATAAGTCCTGCACGCAGAATGGGGCGGGCGGTACGCGCCTTGATGAGCGCATCGGCGTTTGCCGACACGACGCTCACGTCGTTATTTCCGCTGCCCTTGCAGGCGTTTGCAACGTTTGCTGCCTGCTCCTCGGTTTTGATCAAGTATCCGACGATAACGTTCTTTTCCCTGAACGCCTTGAGATCCTCGGCAAGATCGGCTGCCGAAGCAACGGTATCGCCAAGGTCGATAAGAATGTTGCCGGGGCAATCATCCGAGCCAAGAAGCGCGTCGGTCTCGCTGTAATCTACGGTCACAACGTTACCGGTGTTGTTGATAAGATTCGTCTCTGCGTGTGCAGGGTTCGAGAGATTGAGCTTGCGCTCGGGACGGGTGGGCTTGGTCTCCTGAACGGTGATGCGGATATCGCTCACGTTAAGAGTGCCGTAGTTCATTATAAGAGCAACCTGACCCTTGCTGTAGGAGGTAGCCGAGGTAATATACAGCTCCTCTGTTCCGTCTATACTGTACTGAACGTCGCTGCCGTAAGCCGCAACCGTAATCTCGTGCCAATCGTCCTTCATCGAGGCGATATCGCCCGAGGTGGTAAGCATTACGTTCCAGGCGTTTGCGGGAGTACGCTCGGCAAATTCAATTCCGCTTGAGCCCGTGGTGTTCTCGCGGATACACATATGGTAGTAAGGATAATACTTGCCGCCGTTGTTCTGCATACGGTATGCAACAGAGCACCAGCGCGAGGTGTTTGCGGTGGTGAGCATTTTGAGGTTGGCGGTAATGGAATAGTCACCGAAATCGGCGAGCCATCCGGGAAGCACAAGACGTGCTATTTCGACGTTAAGGTTGCCCAGCACGAGGCCGTCGCTGTTAAATGCAACTGCGCTGTGACCTACTGCCGTAAAGCCGTCTGCCTGAAGGTCGGCAAGGCTCGAGTAATCCGAAAAATCGGTATAGAACAGCTCGTAATCGGTATCATTCTCTGCTTTGACCACAACGTAAACGTTGGCGGTCTCGTTTCCGCTCTTTGCGACAAGAGCAATAACGCCCTTCTCGGTACATTCAACCGAGGTAACCGAGCTTCCGTTCCGAGTCCAGCTTACGTTGGATTTTACTCCGCTCGGAAAGGTAACGGAATAGTCCGAAAGGTCTATGCTGTCGCCCACCGTAGCGGTGATTGCGGGGCTTGTTGCCGAAACAACCGCCTCCTCGGCGGCAGCAGGGAGTGCCAATGGCAGGCAAAGCGTACATACGGTAAGGATTGCAAGCATCAGCGAAAGAATTTTTCTTGAGTTCATAGAGCTCCTCCGTTTATTTCAATTTTGTTTTCGTACGGTTTTATATTCGTCATAGGGACGGTAGTATTTGCAAACACGGCTTCCCGATGAAATGAAGCTGACCAGCTCGTCCTCGTCAAGCCTTGCGCCGCAGACGTAGCTGCCTGTCACCTCGTCATAAATGCAGTTTTCGCAATCGGTGCAAAGCGATTCGTCAAGATTCATATCCGCCTCACAGTGCGCCGTCATATTTTGCGGCAACGGATGCATTGATGTCCTTGACCGCAGTGTAATAAACGTATTTTCCGACAGCCTTTACCACAGCGGTGGTAAGCGGCGTTGTGTCTATCGAGGGATAGTTAACGGCATTTGCCAGCTTGAGCTGGATACGGGCGTTGATATACGCCTCCATAAGAAGCGCGGCTTCCTCGCTCACCATCTCAAAAACTCCCGTCTCGCAGGGGTTAACGGGCTTTGTTTCATCAATATATGCACAGTAGGAAACAAAATCGGTAGTTACGGGCGCCTCAGCGGCATCGCCGTAATAACCCCGAAGCAGGTCATCGTCAAATTTTACCGCACCCTCGGCATCGCCCGAGGAATAAAGAGTACCGCCCGAGAATTCGCCCTCTTCGAGAGCCCAAAGCACGAGAGCCTGAACGTCGGCAGGTTCTTTTTGTTCCTCCGAACCGGTTGATGAAACGTTACTTTCGCTTCCGCCCGTGCAGGAAGCAAGCACAGTCACGCTGAACAGGGCAAGAATAACGGCAACAAGCTTTTTCATTTTCGCTCCTCTTTTCCAATTATTATTTATGCATATTTTAACGCACCCCTGCCCGAAAGTCAAGTTTTATAAAAAACTCTTTTCAAACCGACTTTTTTGTGGTATCATATTACTCGTATTCGGAGGGCTCTATGGTTTTTTCATCTTTGATATTCATATTTGCATATCTTCCGATTACCCTTGCAGTCTATTTTTTGGTGCCGCACAGGGTAAGGAATCTTGCGCTTTTTGTGCTGAGCCTGCTTTTTTACGGCTGGGGCGAGCCGAAATATATTGCACTGATGCTGTTTTCGATCATATCGGCGTATGCCTTCGGCTTTGGCATCGAGCGCACGAGAGACAACAGGCCGCTTTGCCGCACGCTTATGTTAGCCTCGCTCGCAGTAAATCTTGCGGCTCTGCTGTTTTTTAAGTACGCAAACTTTTTTATAACCAACCTGAGCGCACTCATCCCCTCGCTTGAGCTTGCGCCCATCGAGGGACTTACGCTCCCCGTCGGAATATCCTTTTACACCTTCCAGATTATGTCCTACACCATCGACCTGTACAGAGGCGATGTTGAATGTGCAAGAAGATTCGTGCCGTTTGGCACCTACGTAACGCTGTTTCCTCAGCTTATAGCAGGCCCGATAGTCCGTTACAGCGACGTTTGCGACCAGCTTACCGACCGCAGGGAAAGCGTTTCGATGTTTGCGGCAGGCGCAAGGCGGTTTGTTTGCGGTCTGTCCAAAAAGCTCCTGCTCGGTGATTCCGCCGCAGAGGTGGCGGAATATTTCCGTACGAGTGCCGAGTTTGCTCCAACCGCAGGGGGCGCTTGGGTGATGGCGATTTTTTACACCTTCCACATTTATTTTGATTTTTCGGGCTACTCGGATATGGCGATCGGACTCGGAATGATGTTCGGCTTCCGCTTCCCCGAGAACTTTAATTACCCCTACATAGCGCAGAGCGTTACCGATTTCTGGCGCAGGTGGCATATAACGCTGTCCACCTGGTTCAGAGAGTACGTTTATATCCCTCTCGGGGGCAACCGCAAGGGAAAAGCGAGGCAGTACCTAAACCTCGCTGTCGTGTGGTTTCTCACCGGCTTCTGGCACGGCGCCGATTGGAACTATATCCTGTGGGGAATATATTTCCTCGTTTTGCTGGTGCTCGAAAAGGCGTTTGCTCTCAGGGTATACAAAAAAATCCCTCTGCTCGGACGTGTGCTCACAACCCTGTCTATCGTGTTCGGATGGGTAATATTCTTCTTTAACGACCTGAGCGAGCTGCTTTCGGTTGCCAAAAGAATGATAGGGCTCGGCACATCGGGCGGAATAGGCATTGAGTCGCTGAGGCTGATCCCCTTTGGGATCATCTGCGCTCTCGCCTGCACCCCCATCCCAAGGCGGATGCTGGACAAATGCTTTGAAAAATACCCTGCAACACGCGCGTTTTCTCCCGTTTTGGTCACAGCCGCGCTTGTTCTGTGCATATCGGCGATGGTGAGTGATACCTTCTCGCCGTTCCTGTACTACATCTTTTAGGAGGGCGATATGGGAAAACGCAATGATTTGATTACGGTTATATGTTTCCTTCTTGTGATCGCCTTTTTCTCGGCGGCGTTTATCATAATGCCCGATAGGGAGCGAAGCGAGCAGGAAAACCGTCCGCTTGCACAAATGCCCGAGCTGACGGCAGACTCGCTGTTCTCAGGACAGCTGTCGAACGAGATAAACGTGTACTACGCCGACCAGATGCCGTTCCGAGCCGAGCTTATGGGAGTACGCTCAACGCTTGACTACCTGCTTTGCAGGGGTGAGACGGGCGGAGTGCTTATAGGCAAAGACGGGCAGCTTGCGGTGCGGTACTTTGATGCTTATAAATCGATCCTCTTACAGACCGAGGACACCGATTTTTACTACAAGGACAGCGTTATTGCCCAGGCAGATGCGCTTTCCTCCTGGGCAGAGAGCAGCGGTCTGGAGATCTACACGGTCATTCCTCCGAGAACGGTGGACGTGGCGGTAAGTAATCTTGTCTACACCCCGAAAATTCGGGACGAGCTTTACGGCATTCTGAGCGAAAGGCTTGACGGTGCAGGCTATATAGACCTTCTTCCGATAATGACCGCACGTTATGATAACGGCGAGTACGTATATTACAAAACCGACCACCACTGGACGACCTACGGTGCCTACCTCGCCTATATCGAGATAATGAAGGCGATGGGGTGTAAGCAGAGCATCGTTCCTATGGAGGATTTTGCGGTGGAGCAAATTACGGATTTTTACGGCACGACCGATGCAAAGTCCCTCCTGCCCTTTACCAAAGCGGACACGCTTGAGCTATGGACGCTCGGGGACGAGGCGGAATACACCGTTATTGCGGACGGCGAGGATATAGGGGGCTTTTATTCGAGAGCTCATCTTGACACAAGAGATAAGTACGCAGTATTCTTGGACGGTACTCACGGCGTCGTAACGGTTACAAAAAACGGTGAGAGCAGGAAAAAGCTGTTGGTAGCCAAGGATTCCTTTGCCGACTGTCTGATACCCTTCCTTGCAAGAGAATTTGATATCGTTGCCGTCAATATGGAATCGGCAACGAGCCTTACGGCACTTGCCGAATACTACGGCTGTGATACGATATTGATAGTTTATAATGCCGAGAACGTAGTAACAAACGGAACGCTCGGAAAAATTAGATAGGAGTCTATTATGAAAAGGTTTTTGATCGCATTGCTTTGTATGATGCTCGTTCTCTCTCTCGTTGCCTGCGTAGGCGGAGGCGAGTCAGAGGTATCGGGGTCGGCATCCGAATCGGCTTCGGAAACCGAGTCGGAGGGCGGAAGCGCCGTTTCCGATGAGAAATCCGGTTCCGCCGAGGAATCCGATGAGGAATCCGATGAGGAATCCAACGAGGATGAATCCTCCGAGGAAAGCGTTGACAACACGGTTTACGGCGACAGCGGACTCGTTATCAAGTACGCAAGCTACTCCGAAAAGCCTTATTTTGCGGTAGTGGGCACCTGCGATGAGGGTGCGGTTGTAAGCGCAGTTACCGATGAGGGAGTCATTTCCTCGCAGAGCTATCACGGTTGGTTCTCGCTCAGGCTCAAATGCTCGGGCAGCAGCGTAAAGGTCGCTATGTATCAGACCGTTGACGGAGTTGAGAGCGAAAAAGAAAAATTCTCGCTCAAGCCTATTACTCCGGGAAGCGATATGTGGCCTATCGTGACGGGCGGCGACTATCAGTTCTTCTTCCAAAAAATGCTCCCCGACTATCAGTGCACCAACGTCCCCTCGAGCGGAAATCTCTCGCAGCTCACCAACAGGATAAAATCCCGTCTTAATGCGCTCAGCACGTCATCTCCCGACACTGAGATCATATATATGATAGTTCCGTCATCGATGACGGTATATCCCGAGCTCGTTCCCGAAAAATACAAGCAGGGAACGGGGAAGTCCCGGCTTGATGCCGTTATCGGGGCTATCGAGGCAGGCGGAGCAACCGCAATAGACCTGCGTGATGCCTTTGCCGAGCACAAAAACGAGGAAATGCCGCTTTACTACAAGCTCGACAGCCATTGGGCGGAATACGGTGCGTTTGTTGCCTACACCGAGCTGTTTGACCATATTTCGCAGAAGTTTCCTGCCGCCGCACCCCGTGCGCTCGATGAGTTTACGTGGGAAGGCAAATTCTTCAGCAGCGGCGATATGACCTATTATCTCGCAATGTCGCAGTCGGCAGTTCCCGAGTACAGCTATTATCGCACCGCAAACTTTGATATGCCCTCGGAAATCAGTTCTATCCCCCGCTACCGTGCCACCAACTCGCTTGTTTACAGCAACCAGGTTACCTACGAATACACGATTGACACAAATCGTTCCAACCTCCCCTCCTGTATAGTAATGAGGGATTCCTACTCGACACAGCTGTTCGATATCCTTGCCGAGAGAATGGACACCACCGTTTACAAAGGAATGTGGGGCTACACCTGGAATCAGCAGGAGATCTCCTCCATGAAGCCCGATTACGTTATCTATATCCTTGCCGAGTGGAATATCGACTCGGTGCTTTACAACTGACCTAATGCCTCCGCAGGCATTCTGATGAGCAAAAAAGAGCAAGAACCAAAGGGATTTCCCTGTTCTTGCTCTTGTTTTTTATGTGCGTAAATCAGCAACGATCGCAAAGGCCGTATTAAACGCCGTAGACCTCTTTTTCGTCAAGAATATCGCATCCGCCTTCAAGAAGCGCTTTGACCGCAACGTCGTTATCGAGCACACGCATGATAAGATACGCTCTCTCGGCATCACGGGAGATGAATGCATACATATACTCAACGCTGATGCCGTTCTCGGCAAGCGATTTGATGGCGTTTGCGAATCCGCCGGGCTTATCGGGGATACCGACTGCGATAACGTTTGTAAGCGAAACGGTGAGTCCCGCCTCCTTGAGAGCACGCTCGGCGTCATCGGGGCGGTTCACGACAAGGCGAAGAATACCGAAATCGGTGGTATCGGCAATAGAAAGCGCCTTGATATCAATTCCGTTTGCGGCAATGATGGCGGTTATGTCGGCAAGTCTGCCGGATTTGTTCTCAACAAATACAGAAAGCTGTTTAATATACATTGCGTGCTCCTTTCATATCTTGCGGTTATCAATAACTCGTTTTGCCTTGCCCTCGCTGCGGGGAATGGTGCCGTACTCAACGAGCTTTACGTTTGCGTGGACGTTGAGGATATTCTGAAGCGAACCCTCAATATGCTTCTTTTTGGCCTCAAGCTCCTTTACGGTATCCGAGAAGAAGTTTTGCGCCATTTCGACCTGAACCTCAAGCGTATCGAGGTTGTTTTTGCGGTCGACCACGATAAGATAGTTTGGCTCCATACCGAGCTCAAGCAGTACGTGCTCGATCTGGGAAGGAAAGACGTTCACACCCCTGATGATAAGCATATCGTCACTGCGTCCTACAGGCTTGGTCATACGAACCGTGGTTCTGCCGCAGGCACATTTTTCGTGAGTGAGCGAGCAAAGGTCACGGGTGCGGTAACGGATAAGAGGCAGTGCCTCTTTTCCGATACAGGTGAACACGAGCTCACCGATCTGTCCGTCGGGAAGGGGCGTCAGCGTTTCGGGATCAACTACCTCGGGGTAGAAGTAATCCTCGTTGATGTGCATTCCGCACTGATACTCGCAATCGCAGGAAACACCGGGACCTGCTATCTCGGAAAGCCCGTAGATATCGTACGCCTTGATGTTGAGCAGCTGCTCGATCTGCTTGCGCATATTCTCGGTCCAGGGCTCTGCACCGAAAATACCCGCCTTGAGCTTGATGGACTCGAGAGGAATGCCGTTATCCCTGATCGCCTCACCGAGATACATTGCGTAGGACGGCGTGCAGGCGAGAATCGTAGAACCGAAATCCTGAAACAGCTGAAGCTGTCTTTGGGTGTTACCCGACGAAACGGGAAGCGCCGTTGCACCGAGATACTCGGCACCGTAATGCAGGCCGAGTCCGCCCGTAAAAAGACCGTAGCCGTAGGCGATATGTACGAGATCGTCCTTTGTTCCGCCTGCGGCGGCAATGCTGCGTGCCGCGCATTCAGACCATATATCGATATCGTGAGCGGTGTAGCCAACAACAGTCTGCTTGCCCGTTGTACCCGAGGAGGCGTGGATCCTTACCAGCTCGCTCTGGGGTACCGCAAAAAGGCCGTAGGGATAATTATCTCGGAGGTCGGTCTTAAGCGTAAAGGGAAGCTTGGTGATATCCGCGATGCCGTGAATATCATCGGGAGAGATGCCCATTTCGTCCAGCTTGTTTTTGTAAAACGGCACGTTGTTGTACGCATTCTTTACCATTTTAATGAGCCGAACAGACTGAATGGCTGTCAGCTCGTCCCGTGATGCACATTCGATTTCAGGTTTCAAAATTCCCATAATTAAGCTCCTTGGTAAATTATTTTACAGAGTAGCCGAGCTCAAATGCACCGAGGTTGATATCGACGGTTTTTGGAGGGACGGTTGCTTTGATTGCGTTGATGCACTCGTCTTTGTCAAGACCGAGCACCGCTGCTGCTACGCCGAGCAGCACTATGTTAACCGATTTTGCGCTTCCTGCCCTGACCGCAAGGTCAAGCGCATCGCAGGAAACGACGTTTACACCGAGCGCCGAGATGCCTTCCAGCACGTTCTCGGGGTACTCTGCGTTGCCCATAATAACAGGCATAGGCATAATCTCGGAGGTGTTGGAGATGATGGTTCCGCCCTTTTTGAGGTAAGAAAGCCATCTTGCGCTCTCGAGCGCCTCAAACGATATGATAACGTCGGCCTCGCCACGGCAGATAACAGGGGAATAAACCTTCTCGCCGGCACGGACGTATGTAACGACCGAACCGCCTCGCTGACTCATGCCGTGCACCTCGCCGACCTTTACGTCGTAGCCCGAATCGATAAATATCTTACCCATCAGCTTGGAGGCGAGAAGCGTTCCCTGTCCTCCTACGCCGACAATAAGAATGTTAATGCTTTTGCTTTTCATTGTCCTACCTCCTTAAAGTGCACCGAACCTGCAGGCACAAGCGCAAACGCCGCATCCGAGGCACTGATTGGAGTCGATGACCGCCTTGGTTTTGCCCTCGGCGTTCTTAACGAACGAGATAGCGGGACAGCCCACCTGCATACACGCCTTGCATCCGATACATTTTTCGGTATCGACCTTGAGTGCGGGAGAATGCTTTACGTTTTTGAGAAGCGCACAGGGACGACGTGAGATAATGAGCGAGGGCTCCTCTGCCTCAAGCTCCTCACCTATAGCCGCCTCCGTCGCCTTTACGTCGTAGGGATCCACCACACGCACACGCTTGATTCCGATGGCGTGAGCAAGTGCGGTGAGATCGACCGCAGAGGTGGGATCGCCCTTGATGGTAAGACCGTTTAAGGGGTTGTTCTGATGTCCCGTCATACCCGTGATGGAGTTGTCCAGCACGATAACGGTAGAGATACCCTTATTATATACTATGTCGATAAGACCGGTTATGCCCGAGTGGATAAAGGTCGAATCGCCTATAACGGCAACGCTCCTCTTTGCGCCCTCCTTGCCTACTGCGGTGTTGTAGCCGTGAAGCGCGCTGACCGATGCACCCATACAAACGCAGGTATCCATCATTGCAAGCGGTGCCTGCGCACCGAGTGTGTAGCAGCCTATATCTCCGCTGACGTAGGGCTTGTATTTTTTGAGCGCATAGTACAGACCTCTGTGAGGACAGCCTGCACAAAGCACGGGAGGACGGCCGGGCACTGCGCCCTCAAACTGCACGTACTCCTGCTTTTTACCGAGAATGACCTCGGCTATCATTTCCTGATTATACTCACCGAACAGCGGAAACGCTCTCGGCTCAACAGGGATGCCGTTCCTCTCACAATGAGTCTGGATAATATCGTCGAGCTCCTCGATAACGTAAACCTTCTTTACCCTGGAGGCAAACTCCCTGATAATGCTTACGGGGAGAGGATTTACGAGCCCGAGACGGAGATAGCTTGCGCTCTCGCCGAGCGCCTCACGTGCGTACATATAGGTACTGCCTGCGGCAATAACTCCGATCTCGTCCGAGTAATACTCAACGCTGTTTACTCCTGCGTCAAACGCCTCCTTCTCGCCCCACTCGATAAGAGCGTTCATGCGGTTTTCGACCTTGACTCTTGCGGCACGTGCCATTGCGGGCATCATAACGTTTTTGAGAACGTCCTTTTTGTATTCCTTGTTGGGGATCTCGGCTCTGTCCGAAAGGCTCACAAGCGAGCGAGAGTGACTGATCCTCGTCGAAAGACGGAGCAGCACGGGAGTATCGTGCTTTTCCGAAAGCTCATATGCGATTTTTGTAAAATCGAGCGCACTCTTACTGTCGTAGATCTCGAGCATAGGAACCTTTGCCGCAATAGCGTGGCGGCGGGAATCCTGCTCGTTCTGGGAGGAGTGCATTCCGGGATCGTCGGCAACGGCGCATACCATTCCCCCGCCCACTCCGATATATGATGCGGTATACAGAGGATCGGCGGCAACGTTGAGTCCGACGTGCTTCATCGCACAAAACGACCTTGCGCCGCCAAAGGATGCGCCGATCGCAACCTCAAATGCAACCTTTTCGTTGGGCGCCCATTCGGAATACATCTCATCGTATTTCGATGCCGCCTCGGTTATCTCGGTGCTGGGAGTGCCGGGGTAGGAGGAAATAACCTTGACTCCTGCCTCGTAAAGTCCTCTTGCGACCGCCTCGTTACCGAGCAATAATTTCTTTTCCATAAAAACCTCTTATTTGTTTCTCAGATCGAGCACACGCTTTGCTTTGCCCGTAAAGCGCTCGATGGAGTTGGGCTCGACGAGATTAACCTTGATCTCGATTCCGAGAATATTTCGGATATTGTCGTGGATACGCTTCTGGAGCGCAACAAGCTCGCCGTAGCGGTCAAGCAGACTGCCGTCCACGAGCTCTACCTGTACCTCGAGACTGTCGGAATAACCCTCTCGTCTGAGCACGAGCAGATAGTTGGGGCTGATTCCGCTGATGCCGATAAGCGCACTCTCGACCTGAGTCGGGAACACATTTACTCCGCGCACCTTGATCATATCGTCGCTTCTGCCGATGATCTTGTGCATTCTTGCGCTCGTTCTTCCGCAGGCACAGGGCTCGTAGTTGATGCTGGTAATATCCTTGGTGCGGTATCTGAGCATAGGAAGCGCACGTTTTGTCAGGTTGGTAACGACGAGCTCGCCCGTCTCGCCCTTATCGAGCACGTTGCCCGTGGCAGAGTCGATCGTCTCGCACAGGAAATGGTCCTCGCATATATGGAGTCCGTCCCTGTACAGGCACTCGCCCGACATACCGGGTCCGTTAAGCTCGCTCATTCCGTAGTTGTCGGTACAGAAAAGACCCGTGCCCCAATGCTTTTCAATCTCGTCGCGCATCTCGGGGGTGCTGCCCTCGCTGCCGAGTATTCCGTATTTGAGCTTGTACATATCCATAGGATATTTGTCCTGCATTGCCCTTGCCGACTCGGCGAGATACATACAGTAGGAGGGAGTTGCAACGATAGCATCGGTCCCGAAATCACGCATAAATTTGAGCTGCTTCTCGGTATTGCCCGATGAGCAGGGAACGATCACGGCACCGATTTTTTCGAGTCCGTAATGCAAGCCGAGTGCGCCCGTAAACATACCGTAGCCAAAGCAGATCTGAACGATAGTGCTCTCGCTTGCTCCTGCGGCAACCGCAAGGCGCGCAACCTGATCCGACCAGTTCTCAAGATCCTCACGGGTGTATCCCACAACGGTAGGGTTACCCGTCGTGCCCGAGGAGGCGTGCAGGCGCACTATCTTCTCCTTGGGCACCGAGAACATTCCAAACGGATAGGTGTCCCTGAGGTCGTCCTTGGTGGTATAGGGTATGTACTGAATATCCGAGAGCTGCTTTATCTTATCTGCCGTAACGCCTGCCTTTGCGAGACGTTTGGAGTAGAACTCGGAATTTTTTTCGCAGTAGTCAACGAGCGCCTTGAGCCTCTCAAGCTGAAGTGCCTCCAGCTCCTTTCGGGGCATACACTCTATATTTTTGTCATAAATCCTGTTTTCCATTTATGCCTCCTGTGAAGCAGATTTGGGAATTTTATTTTTTTCAAGTGCGCTTGCCGCAAATACAAGAATAAGCGAAACCGCCATAGCAAGGCAGGCAAAATGCGGACCCATATCCATCAGCTTTCCGAAACCGCCGACAGTAATATTCCAGCCTGCAAGCTTTGCCGCAAGAGGCGGAACGGCAACTATAAAGCCGCCTATCATCGAAGCCCACGCACCTGCCCTCGTGATGCCCTTCCAATAGAGCGAAACGGCGTACGGAGCAAGGAAGCAGCCTGCGATAATGCCCCAGGAATAGCTCATCATATCAAGAATGGGAGTTCCGTCACCCCAAACGGCGAGAACAAACGAGAGAACCACAAAAAGCATACAGGCGATTTTTGTCATGCCCGCAACGTTTTTGTTCTTGTCCTTGATAAATACCTCACGGACGAGATCCATCGTAAGAGTAGATGCGGCAGTGATGGTGATAGAGGAAAGGGTCGAAACCGACGCCGCAATAAGCAGAACGAGCACGATTCCCACAAGCACGTCGGCAAGTCCTGCGGTAGCAAGCATATTCGGAACGAGATAATCGGTGCCGCCCTCGGGAAGCTCGCTGAAAAAGAGATGCGACAGCGAGCCGATAAGATAACCGCCGCCGGCAACAACAAGCGAGAACACGGTGGAAATAACGGTTGCACGCTTTACCTCGTGGTCGTCCTTGATTCCGTAATATTTATGGATCATCTGCGGAAGTCCCCAGGTTCCAAACGAGGTCATAAGCACGGTTGCCCAAAGTCCGACGTGAGCAAAAGCGTTCAGCCCGAGCTCCTCCGTTTCGGCGGCAATGCGTGAAAAGCCCTCCGAGAGTCCGCCCACCGCATCACTGCGGAGCACGGCGGCTATAAGGCACATAACGCCGACGAGCATTACCGCACCCTGGAAAAAATCCGCCTTGAGAGCCGCAATATAACCGCCCGCAACGACGATAACCGCACTTGCGGCGGCAATGACTATCATACATACCAACTCGTCCACGCCGAGAAGCACCGAGCAAACGCTGGTAAGTCCTTTATAAACCGATGCCGAATAGGGAATGAGGAAAATGAATATCACTATTGCCGAAAAAAGCTTCATGGCTCTTGAGCCAAAGGTTTTTTCAAAAAACTGAGGCATTGATTTTATCTTGTTTTCACGGGTGAAGGTACGGGTCCTTTTTGCAAGCAGGAGCCAAGCAACGAGCGTGCCGATGATAGCGTTTCCGATTCCGGGAAGCACACCCCATATTCCGTACTTCCAGCCGGTTCCGCCGGCATAGCCGATAAACATAACCGCCGAAAAATATGCGGTGCCGTACGAGAATGCCGACATCCATGCGCCTGCACTGCGTCCCCCGACGACATAATCGCCCATACTTTTTGTCTGCTTGTTGCTGGCAAAGCCGATAGCGGCGATAAAAATCACGTAGCTGCATATAGTAAGCCAGATTATTTGCTCCCGTGTCATTGGTTCCTCCTGCTGCCGACTGCTTTTTTCCGATCACGGAAAAAGCAGGGCAAAAAACTTCTCCGCGCGGGCGCCTGAGTGCGCCCGTGCGAGTATTTGTGAAAGATTATACCCCCGCTGTTTGCAAAAAGCAAGATAAAATCGCTAAAAACAAAGGCTTTTTGTATAAAAAATGACAAAAAGCCTCAAAAAATTTCATTTTCAGGGGGTTTGCCTGTGTTATTACTGCAACAAGAACGCAAAAGCCGTAATTATTTCTCGGCAAGCATTCTCTTGAGCTCGTCCATAAATGCGCCTATATCCTTAAACTGACGGTAAACCGAGGCAAAGCGTATATAAGCAACCTCGTCCAGTCCCTTCAGCTTTTCCATAACCAGCTCGCCGATACGGGTAGTGGTGATCTCGTGCTGAAGCGAGTTGTGGAGCGCACTCTCGATTTCCGATACGGCATCGTCCATCTGCTCGAGCGTTACCTGACGCTTGTCGCAGGCACGGATGATGCTGTTGAGTATCTTATTGCGGTCAAACGCCTCACGTGACTGATCCTTTTTGATGACGATGAGAGGAAGCGTTTCGATGTTTTCGTAGGTGGTAAATCTTTTTTGACATTCAAGACATTCTCTTCTGCGTCTGATAGAGCTTCCGTCAGAGGAGGGGCGTGAATCAATAACCTTGCTCTCAATATTTCCGCATATCGGGCATTTCATTGGGTGTTCCTCCTATAAAAAATATAACTGTTGCATTTGGGATGATTTTATCACAAAAAGATCGGTTTGTAAAGACTTTTGATAAATTATGATTATTTTATGCCGTTTTACGCAAAAAATCCGCCCCTGCCAAGCGGCAAGGGCGGATTAAACGGGTCGGATTATTTTTTGTTTTTAATAACGATAACTACGACTACAGCCGCAACCACGACCACGCCGATAACGATCCAGAGCCATACAAGGCTTCCGCCGTCGTTGTCGCCGTCAGCCGTCTCGGACTCGGCTTCGGATACCGATGCGGACTCGGCCTTGGATGCCGATTCGGATTCGGTCTCGTTGGCAGATTCCTCGGATTCCTCTACCGACTCCTCGGCGGATTCCTCTGCAGACTCCTCGGCAGACTCCTCAGCGGATTCCTCAGCGGATTCCTCGGTAGACTCCTCGGGCTCGCTCGGCTCATCCTCGTTTACGGTAGGCTCGGGACGAACCTCACCGATTCCCTCAACGGTGTCCGAAACACCTATGTAGTAGCGGTAGATGGTGAGCTTTGCGCCAACGTTTCCGGTAATTGTATAGGTGATATCAACAAAGCGGTGCATACCGTCATCGAACACCTTTGCATCGGAGCTTGCTACATAATTACCCCAGTTCCAAATAACGTAGCCGTCGCCCTTGGAAACCGCATAGGAGGCATATTCAGCCGCCTCCATAGAGGAGAGGTAAAGATCGGCAAAGGTGCCTGCGGCCTCTTTGTCCTTACGGGTATAGTGAGCGAGCGCCTGAAGGGTTGCGCCGTCGGCAGAGCCGTAATCGACTACTGCGTATGCGCCCTCCCGGACGTCGATCTCCTCGCCGCTGAGAACGGTGCCGTTTGAAACGAGAGTAACAGTAACGGTAGCGGTAGCCTGCTCGAGAGTAACGGTAACCGAGCCGTCAAAATTGTAATCGAGCGTACATCCGCTGTAAGAAAGCTCGTCGTTAGCCATTTCCGATGTGGGAAGGAGGTTAATTGCAATCTCCTCCTCGGCAGCTGCCACGGGAACAAAAAGCACGAGCACAAGAGAAGCAACAATAAGTGCAGTAATAATTTTTTTCATAACAAATCTCCTGTTTTTTGGATTTATTTATTGTTTTGAATATCCTCGTCAATTGCCTGTGCGGCGGTTTTTCCTGCGCCCATGGCAAGAATTACGGTTGCGGCGCCCGTTACGGCATCGCCGCCGGCATAAACACGCCTGCGTGAGGTGCGTCCCATCTCATCGGCAATTATTCCGCCGAAGCGTGCTGTTTCAAGCCCCTCGGTGGTGGATTTTATAAGCGGATTGGGTGAGGTTCCGATAGCCATAATCACGGAGTCAACGTCGAGCGTGAACTCACTGCCCGCCTTGGGGGCGGGGCGTCTTCTGCCCGAGGCGTCCGGCTCGCCGAGCTCCATCTCAACGCACTCGATACCGGAAACAAAGCCGTTTTCACCCCTGAGAATACGCTTCGGGTTGGTGAGAAGTCTAAAGATAACTCCCTCCTCCTCGGCGTGCTCAACCTCCTCACGCCTTGCCGGAAGCTCCTCCATACTCCTGCGGTAAACGATGCTGACCTCCTCGGCGCCAAGCCTGAGAGCACATCTTGCAGCATCCATAGCAACGTTGCCTCCGCCTACTACCGCAACCCTTTTGGCACGGTAAACGGGAGTCTGGCTGTCATCGAGATACGCCTTCATCAGATTGATACGGGTAAGAAACTCGTTTGCCGAGTAAACACCCTTGAGGTTCTCGCCCTCAATGCCCATAAACCTGGGAAGACCTGCGCCCGAACCGATAAATACCGCCTCGTAGCCCTCGTCAAAGAGCTCGTCGATCGACATCAGCCTGCCGACCACCGAATCGGTGCAGATCTCAACGCCGAGCGACTCGAGCGTTTTGACCTCCTTGGCAACGATCTCCTTGGGCAAACGGAACTGCGGAATGCCGTAAACGAGAACTCCGCCCGCAACGTGCAAAGCCTCAAAAACCGTTACGGAGTAACCCTTTTTTGCCAAATCGCCTGCACAGGTAAGTCCTGCCGGGCCCGAGCCGACAACGGCTACTCTGTGCCCGTTGGGGGCAGGTCTTTCGGCAGTGGCAGATGCGTGCCCGTTATGGTAATCGGCAACGAATCTCTCAAGCCTTCCGATAGCAACCGGCTCACCCTTTATGCCGCGAACACAATGCTTTTCGCACTGGCTCTCCTGGGGGCAGACACGTCCGCAAACCGCAGGAAGCGAGCTTGAGCGAGAGATGACCTCGTATGCCTTTTCGAACTCACCGTTTGCAACGTGCGCGATAAACTCGGGAATGGAAATGCTTACAGGACAGCCCGAAACACAGGGCATATTTTTACAGCCGAGGCAACGCTTTGCCTCGTCGATCGCCTGCTCGGCGGTATAGCCGAGTGCCACCTCGCCAAAATTGTTTTTTCTTACAGAGGGCTCCTGAACGGGCATCTCGTTCTTTTTTAGCGACATATTTGCCATCGTTCATTCCTCCTCCTTTTTGAGAAGATTGCAGGTCTCCTCGTATCTGTGTCTCTCAAAATCACGGTACATCGAGGACCTTTCCATCGCCTCGTCAAAATCAACGAGGTGTCCGTCGAACTCGGGACCGTCAACGCAGGCGAATTTAACCTCGCCGCCCACGGTAAGACGGCATCCGCCGCACATTCCCGTTCCGTCGATCATAACCGGGTTCATGCTGACGACCGTTTTAATGCCGTACTCCTTGGTAAGACGGCAAACGAATTTCATCATAACGAGCGGTCCGATTGCGATAACCTCATCGTACTGCTCTCCGCTCTCGATAAGAGCCCTGAGCGCATCGGTAACGAGTCCTTTTTCGCCTGCGCTTCCGTCATCGGTCATAAGAACGTACTTACTGCTGACCGCGCGGAAATCATCCTCGAGAATAACGAGATCTTTACTACGGAAGCCTACTACCGTATGCACCTCCGCACCCTCGGAGAACAGCTTTTTGGCAACGGGGTAAGCTATAGCGCATCCCACGCCGCCGCCGATCACGGCAACCTTTTTCAGTCCCTCGGTCTCGGTGGGTTTGCCGAGAGGACCGACGAAGGAGGCGATGCAATCCCCCTCGTTTTTTGTATCGAGAAGCATAGTGGATGCTCCCACCTTTTGATAGATAACGGTGACGGTTCCTGCCTCGGAATTGCAATCGGCAACCGTAAGAGGAACCCTCTCGCCGCACTCATCAACACGAAGAATAACGAACTGGCCCGGCTGTGCCTTTGCCGCCACCCGGGGGGCAAGGACGTCGATACGGGTGACCGTCGGATTAAGGACGGTTTTTGAAATGATCTTAAACATATCTGACCTCGAAAAGCTGTATGAAATGAGCCGATATCACAGCACTTTAACTTACTATTGCGTTATTATATCACGCAATTATTTATTTGGCAACCTTTTTCTTGATTTTTGGATTCATATATAGTATAATCATGATGAAAAAATATGTATGGACGTGACGGATATGGATATTCTTATTAAAAACATTCTTATCCCCTGCGGTGACGGCACCGAAAAAAGCAATATTCTTATATCGGACGGCGTTATTTCCGATATCGGAAGCGACGTCACTGCAACCGAGAGCTGCCGTGTTATAAACGGCGAGAGACGGCTTGCCATCCCCGCCCTAATCAACACCCACACCCACGCATATATGACTCTGATGCGCGGCTGTGCCGATGATCTTCCGTTTGAAAAATGGCTTTTTGAGGGGGTTATGCCGAGAGAGGACAGGATGCAAAGCGATGCCGCCTACTGGAGCTGTATGCTCGCCTGTACCGAGATGATAAAAAGCGGCACCGGCACCTTTTGCGATATGCACATGTTCCCCGGCGCATCTGCCGAGGCGGCACTCAAAACAGGTATGCGTGCGGTCATCACGAGAGGGCTCTCGGGCAGTAACGGCGGCGAGAGGCGGCTTAACGAGCAGTTTGCCGAGATAGAAAAATACGGGCAGGAGGAACGGCTCTCGTTTATGCTCGCACCTCACGCAATTTACACCTGCGACCGCCCATATCTCGAAAGAATTTCGGCGCTTGCGAGGGAAAAAGACCTCGGCATACACATCCACGTTTCGGAGGGCATTAACGAGGTGGAGAGCTGTATAAAGGAGCACGGAATATCTCCCGTTGAATATCTTGACTCCCTCGGTCTGCTGAGCGAAAAAACGCTTGCCGCACACTGTGTACATCTGTCGGACAGGGATATTGGTATATTTGCCGAAAGAGGAGTAAGCGTTTCGGCAAACGCAAAGAGCAACCTCAAGCTCGGAAACGGAATTGCTCCGATAGCAAGGCTGGACGAGGCCGGAGTAAACATCTGCCTCGGCACCGATTCGACGGCAAGCAACAACTCGCTTAACCTGTTCTCGGAGATGAATTTTACTGCGCTTATCCACAAAGGACTTCACCGTGACCCCACCGTTATTCCCGCCAAAAGGGTATTCGAATACGCCACAAAGGGGGGAGCCAAGGCTCTGCACCTCGAAAAGGTTGGCGAGCTTGCGGTAGGATGCAGGGCGGATATTGCGCTGCTTAACACCGACTGCCCCTCGATGATACCGCTTGGGGACGTCAGCTCGGCGCTTTGCTACTCGGCAAACGGAAGCGAGGTCGACACTATGATCATCGACGGACAGACAGTAATGGAAAACAGAACGCTTACCCTCGTCGACGAGGAAGAAATAATTTACAACGCCAAAAGATTTGCAAAGGAAGTATAACTATGAGCTACGAAATCAGAGACATCAATCTTTGGGAAAGCGGCGAGCAAAAGATCGCCTGGGTAAAAGCAAATATGGACCTGCTCAGAGGGATCGAGGAGGATTTTAAGCGCGAAAAGCCCTTTGAGGGGCTGCGTGTTGCCCTCTCGGTGCACCTCGAGGCAAAAACGGCGTACCTCTGCCGTGTGCTTGCGGCAGGCGGTGCCGAGATGTATATCACGGGAAGCAACCCCCTCTCCACTCAGGACGACGTTGCGGCGGCTCTGGTTCACGGAGGGCTTAATGTCTACGCCTTCCACGGCTGTACCGACGAGGAGTACGAGCGTCATATATCCATGGTAATATCCGAGGGACGCCCCAACATCATCATCGACGACGGCGGCGACCTCGTTCACCTCATTCACACAAAATACCGTGAGCTTCTTGACGGCGTTATCGGCGGATGCGAGGAGACCACCACGGGTATCGTAAGGCTTCATTCGATGGCACGTCAGGGCGTGCTCGAGTTTCCGATGGTGCTGGTAAACGACGCAGACTGCAAGCACCTTTTTGACAACCGCTACGGCACGGGACAATCGGTCTGGGACGGCATCAACCGTACCACCAACCTCATCGTTGCAGGAAAAAAGGTTGTTGTTGCGGGCTACGGCTGGTGCGGCAAGGGTGTTGCAATGCGTGCAAAGGGGCTGGGCGCATCGGTTATCGTTACCGAGGTCGATCCCATCCGTGCTATGGAGGCGGTTATGGACGGATTTGCCGTTATGCCTATGAGCGAGGCGGCAAAGGAGGGCGATTTCTTCTGCACCGTTACGGGTAACTGCGAGATTATCACAAAAGAGCATTTTCCGCTTCTCAAGGACGGAGCAATCCTCACCAACGCAGGACACTTTGACGTTGAGGTGGATATGAAGGCTCTGCGTGAGTGCGCCGTCGAAACCAAAGAGGCGCGCAACAACATTATGGGCTACAAGCTCGAGAACGGAAACTGGGTATACGTTATTGCCGAGGGCAGACTCGTAAACATCTGTGCAGGCGACGGACACCCTGCTGAGATAATGGATATGTCCTTTGCGATCCAGGCACTTTCGGCACTTTTCCTCGTTAAAAACAAAGGAAGCATCACCGAGAAGCTCCAAAAGGTTCCTGCCGAGGTCGACCGTGAGGTTGCCTCGAGAAAGCTCGCGTTCTGGGGCTGTAAGATCGACACACTGACCGAGCGCCAAAAGGAATATATGGGCGCCTGGCAGCACTGATATAATTAGGGAGAAGATTATGGCTACACCTCACAATTCGGCAAACATCGGCGATATAGCCGAAACCGTGCTTATGTGCGGCGATCCTCTGAGAATCAAATATATCGCAGAGAAGTTTTTGGAAAACCCCGTATGCTTTAACACCGTAAGAGGAATGCTCGGATTCACGGGTACCTACAAGGGAAAAAGAATTTCGGTCATGGGACACGGAATGGGCATTCCCTCTATGGCGATCTACGTCACCGAGCTTATCAACGTTTACGGTGTAAAAACAATCATCCGTGCGGGAAGCGCAGGTGCGATCTCGCACAGCGTTGAGCTGAGAGATATCGTTATTGCTCAGGGTGCCTGCACCGACAGCAGCTTTGCGTGGCAGTTTGATATCCCCGGCACATTTGCGCCCATAGGCGATTACGGTCTGCTCAAGGCGGTCGACGCTCAGGCAGAGAGCATGGGGCTCGACGTCAAGGTGGGCAATATCTACTCCACCGACGTTTTTTACGCTCCCGACGGCACCAACGAGCGTTTTGAAAAAATGGGTGTGCTTGCGGTTGAGATGGAGGCGGCAGGGCTGTATATGCTTGCCGCAAAGCACGGCGTGCGTGCTCTTTGCGTATGCACCATCAGCGACCATCTTGCAAAACAGGAGTTTCTCTCTACCGAGGAACGCCAGACCGGCTTTGACAAAATGCTGACACTGTGCCTGGAAACAGTTTGTAAGGAGTAACGGAATGAAAAAATTTGCAGTATTGTTGATCGCTCTCGTTATGCTTCTCACTGCCTGCGGTCAGACGGTCGAGGAGATCAGCGAAAACGTTGAAAGCACTCCCTCGGAGGAAAACATGGGACCTACGGTAAACAAAATCGTCAGCGTAGGCAAGTCCTACACTCTGAAGCAGACCCCCAACGAGCACTACCCCGACTTTTTTGACCAACAGCTGACCGACGGTGTACGCGCAACTGATTTCGGTGTGCATTATACCGACCCGAGAACGGTTGGATTCGCCGGTAACGTAACCGCTGTTATCGACCTCGGTGACGTCTACATGGTAACCGATGTTATCGCACGTGTCATAGATATGAACTCCGACGGAGTTGGTATTGCCGACTCGGTTATCGTTCAGGGCTCGGTTGACGGCAAAAAATACTCGCTTATCGGCAGATCGAGATTCGTGTCCTCGGGACTCAATACCATGAGCACCTGCAAGCTTTCGGCAGAAGAGCCTACCGAATTCCGATACATCAAGGTTTACATCACCCGTTCTGCCGGCTTCCACTTTGTGTTCCTCGATGAGATCGAGGTTTATGCCGACGTTCCCACAGGCGACGTTGTTCCCGCGTACGAGCTCGCATACCAAAGCGAGAGCATCGATCGCACCGCCTGGAAGGCGCTCTCAACGGGTGTTGAGGCAAATCCCAAATACAGCAATAACGTTATCGCAGAATGCGGATATTCCTTTGAAAACTGCGTGTTTGACGAGCGTGCTCCTCAGAACGACGAGTTTCTTACCGACGGCGAGCGCACCTCACGTCATTTCGGCGAGAACGTTTTTGTGGGTATCAACTCGGACGGAAGCACCGCCCCCTCGGTCACCGTAAAAACCCCGATGCTATACAACAATATTTACGCTTTTAAGGTATACGCCCTCGGCGCAGGCGCAGACCTTGAGCTCCCGGCATATATCGACGTATACGGCTCGGAGGACGGAAAGGCCTATACTTTTGTCGGCAGAATGTACGCTCCTGCCGCTACCGAGCATTATACCTATACCCTTATCCTCAGCGAATATATCTCGGCAAGGTATTACAAATTCGAGTTCCCGACCATACAGGCAAACTACTGGATAGAAGAAATAGAGATATTTGAGGGTCTTGACGAGAAGCCCGATAACGGACTTTATCCCGACCTCTGCTTCCCCACCGTGACAGAGGATATCTATTGGGATTCCTCCGAGGAGGATTACTCCGAGGTACAAAACCTTCTCATCGGCGCAGACCAGCAGGTAGCCGCAATGTACTGCGACGATCTTTCGCTCTTCCCTGACACCGATAAGAAATTCAGTCCCTATGATTTCAAGGGGCTTGCCGACGGAAAATACGCAAAGAGCTACGAGTGCTACTCGGGCGAGTACTTTTTCTCGGTTTCTACTCTGGGAGCGCAGGGCTACAGTAACTGTCTTGACTTTTTCTACGACCTCGGACATATTTCCACTATCAAATCGCTCTGCGTAAACCTGCTTGAGAGACCGGACTACGGCATCAAACGTCCCAGATTTATCACGGTATTTCTGTCCGAGGACGGCGACACCTGGTACAACGTAGGCGAATATACAATGAAGAAAGGCGAGATTGGTACTACAGCCCAACACCTCAAGTTCGACTTCCCTCTCGAAACTGAATACGCCGCAAGGTTCGTGAGGTTCCGTGTTGAGCAGAACCAGGGTCCCTTCTTTATATTTATTGACGAGCTCGAGGCTTTCGGAACAAAAAAGGTTTCGGAAAAAACCGCCCGTATCTCCGATAGCGGACTCGATCCCGTTATTTACTACACCAACAAAGAGCGTGAGCAGTACGTTACTCTCGAGACCTCGTCCGTTAACTCACAGGATCAGGTCCTCATTATGCCCGATTACGGCGATGAGAACACTCTGCTTCCCATGCTTGCATATCTCGACGAGAACGGAAATATCACCGACACGATGTTTGACGGAGTTATTTACTGGACTCTCAAATCCTTCGACTCGGGCATTCAGTCATACCAGCCCAGCAAAAAATCGGATTGGCTCGACATATTCCAAAAGACCTTTACCGGCGTTAACGGACTCGACCGTGTAAACGAGGTTGCAGGTCAGGTCAAGGAGGCGCTCGGACTCACCGATTACACTGTTAAGGTTTACGTTTCCACCCTTACTCTGCGTGAGGAGGTCACCGATTTCGGTGGCGTTGCCGGCGACGGCATCTCCGAGAATCTATCTGTAGAGGCCGACAGAAGAAAGGTTGCCGAGTGGTACGTTGACCTCGTTATGCGTGAATTCAACAATCGAGGCTACGAGCATATCGTGCTCGACGGATTCAATTACGTTGACGAGAGCATCGGATTTGAAACCGACAACTCCTACACCGTCCGTGAAATAGGCGATGCCGTTAAGGCGGCAGGCAGCAACTACATCTGGATCCCCTACTACGTTGCATCCCGTTTCTATCTCGGAAGCGAGCTCAATTTTGATGCAGTATGTATGCAGATGAACTACGTATTTGACTCCGATGCTCCCGAGTACCGTATCCATTCCTCTGCCGAAATGACAAAAAGACTGCAGTTCGGAATTGAGATGGAGCATACGAGACAGTGCTTCGGCGACAGGCTTTACGCCCGCCAGTATATGAAATACCTTGAGTACGGCATGGTTTACGGATACCACGAGGGTATTCATATGTACTATCAGGACTACGAGAATTACACCAGAATGTGCTACTCGGGCGATCCCCTCTGCCGTATGCAGTACGATGCCACCTACGAGTACATAAAGGGCACTCTGGATGTCACCCCCGACGTGCGTGAAAAGCTCTCGTTCAGCACCGCCAAGGACAGCATCCTCTGCGAAACGCTCAATCCCGAGGCAACCGTCACCGAGCTCTACGTTCTTTCCTCGGCACCCGAGCACGGAAGCGTTTCCATCACCGACGACGGACGGTTTATTTACTTTCCCGATAAAGGCTACACCGGCACCGACAGCTTCAGCTACACCTACAGCGAGTTCCTCAGCCAGTCCGAGCCCTGCACCGTTGAGATCACCGTCGGATAATATTCCTGTTTCAAAAAACAACAGAAAATCCGCCAAACGGCGGATTTTTCTTACATATTACTTTTTTCTGTACTCTGCTACGGCTTCGCTGTCAGCCGTCTTTTGAAATTATAATTATTTCCTTTTTTGTGCTCGGGACACTTTTAACTTCCCGAAAAGAGGGATAGGAAAAGGCGTTCCGAATGCACAAACGGATCCCGAAGGCGTACACTGTACGGCGAGAGGTGACGTTTGTGTATAGCAAAAAAAGGATACAACAGAAAATCCGCCAAACGGCGGATTTTTCTTACATATTGCTTTTTTCTGTACTCTGCTACGGCTTCGCTGTCAGCCGTCTTTTTAAATTATAATTATTTCCTTTTTTTGCGCTCGGGACACTTTTAACTTCCCTCTTAAAACAGCGGGAAGGTTTTTCCGTTAGCCAGGGTGACGGTTTTTTCCTTAAATTCCTCTGCCGAGAGAAGGAATCCCTCCTCGCATTTTTTGCGTACCGAATTGTAGCCGTTGCCCTCGATGGCACGGACGATATCCGAGCAAACGGCAGCAGCCGTGGGCAGCGAGCCTGCGCCCTGGCCGTAGAATACCGTCTCACCAACGGCACTGCCCGTAACGCTGACGGCGTTAAACGCCTCCTTTACGGCGTGGAAAACGCTGGAATGCCCCACAAGATGAGGCGAAACGGTGATGCCCAGCCTGTCGCCGCGCACCTCGGCTACCGCAAGCAGTCGGATCACACAGCCAAGCTGCTCGGCAAGGCGGATATCCTCGAGGGTAACCTCCTCGATTCCCTCGATATGAGGAATGCTCTCGTAGGAAATATATCTGTCTGCGGCAATACCTGCCAGGATGGCGATTTTTCGGGCGGTGTCAAGACCTGCAAGATCGGCGTGAGGATCCGCCTCGGCATAGCCGAGCGCCTGCGCCGAAAGAAGCGCCTCCGAAAGGGTTTTGCCCTCGGTTTGCATATGAGTGAGAATGTAGTTGGTAGTGCCGTTGAGGATGCCTGCTATACGCACTACCTGCTCCGACTCGAAGCAGGTCTTAAGCGGAGCGATAATAGGAATTCCGCCTCCTACCGACGCCTCGTAAAGATAGCATACTCCGTTTTCCTCGGCGGCTTTTTCGAGTATATCGCCGTAGCGATCAACAACGGCTTTGTTGGAGGTGACAACGTGCTTGCCGACTTTTATTGCCGCAAGACTGCAGTTATAGGCAAAATCGAGTCCTCCGAGTGCCTCGACCACAACACCGACCTCGCTGTCCGCAAGAATTTTGTCGTAATCACGGGTAACACGGTCCTCAAGGGGATGGCCCGGGAAGGAGCGGAGATCGAGAATATATTTGATTTCGGTGTCACAAAGCGGCTTTTTTTTGCAGTTGGCAATAACCTCGTAAACGCCGCTGCCAACAGTACCAAAGCCCAGCAAAGCAATTTTTACCATAAAATTCTCCTGCCGTAGATAGTTACTCTGTATTTTAGCATACTTCCGACTCATTTTCAAGACTGTTTACGTTTTTTGCAAAAACCTTTTGAAAAATCAAAAAAATCCTTGCGGCATATAGAATTTCCGGCCCTAATTTGCCGCCATCCCCTTGATTTTTTACGTGTGCTGTAGTAATATATATTAGTTAAATTTTTGTTTTTAGGAGCACATCCCCTTGAAAACCCTTTTTGCTGACAAAATACCCTCGCAGGTTTTGTCGTTTTTTGAATCCGAAAACGTCACGGGAAGCAGCGCGCTCATCTTCACGAGAAGTGACTTGAGCTCCGACGGTGTTTTTTGCGACTGCTTTGTTGCGCTCTATTCCGACAGGCTTGCCGTTGCGGAGGGCACGATATCTATTACCTCCTCCGGCAAAAAAACCACGGACGGAAAAAATGCACGCGAGGAAAAGTACACCGTATACCGCTACGAGGAATTTATGCTCGACGATTTTGACGAGCCAAAAGCGGAGCAGCTTATCTCTACGGGACGCTTTGTTGTAAACGCAGGCGGCGAGAGCAAGGAGCTGTTTCGGTTCTCCTCTACCTACAAGCACTCCGCAGGTCTGCTCTGCCGCGCTATAGGCGACCTTAAAAAGAACGGCTCGCTCAACGAGAAGGAGTATGAGGACGAGAGCTTTGAAAAGCATTGCTGCCCCAAATGCGGACGCCGCTACCACGACAAGGAGCTTGCCGTCTGCCCCGGCTGCATGGACAAGGCAAAGCTCGTAAAGCGTCTGTCAAAGCTGTTTTTACGTTATCGCAAATGGATATTTGCGCTGATTTTGTCGTTTGCCGCCATTGCGGCTCTCGGTGTCGTCACTCCAAAGATAAGCAACGAGATGTTTTACGATGACGTGCTTGGAAATCCGGCATCGGTTGCTTCGGATATACTTAAAATCATACTTTTGATAGTCGGTGTGCGTATTGCCGCACTGCTGGTCAACCTTATTTCGGGCGTGATCAGCGCATCTGTCTCGGCAAACGTCACCTACGATTTGAAAAAGACGATCTTCAACACGATAAGCGAGCTTTCGCTATCCTTCTTTACAAACCGCCAGACCGGCGGACTGATGACTCAGATCAACCACGACAGCCTTACGCTTTATTGGTTCTTCTGTGACGGATTCCCCTATTTCGTGCTGAATATAGTACAGCTCGTAACGATTATGATCGTTATGCTGTTTCTCAACCCCATCCTTGCACTCTACGCATTTATTACAATTCCGCTGTTTTTCCTTGCGTTCAAGTTTATATTCAACGTGTTTGATAAGCTTCACGCAAAGAATTATTCCAAGCAGCGCTCATTCAACTCGCTTGTCAGCGACGTTCTCAACGGAATGAGGGTGGTAAAATCCTTCTCCCGTGAGGACGAGGAGATGGACAGGTTCGATTCCCGTAACAAAGCCTCTGCCGAATCGAGATACGGCATTCAGAGCTTTGCCTCCAGAGTTTTCCCCTACCTGTTTTACGTGCTCAAGCTCGGCTCCTACGTCGTATGGGCTATTGGCGGCTGGCAGGTTATGAACGCAACGGGCGGTATGACCTACGGTATTCTGATGACCTTTATCGCCTACTTTTCGCTTATTTTCGGGCCTATCGAGCAGCTTGCCGACGTTGCAAACTGGTGGAGTGAAACGCTTAACGCCATTTCCCGTCTTTTTGAGATAACCGATGCAAAGCCCGAGGTGCGTGAGTCCGAACATCCCGTAACCCCCGAGGAATGCAGGGGCGAGGTGGAGTTCAGGGGCGTATCCTTCAGCTACGTTGCAAACCGCAAGGTTATCGATGACGTGAGTTTTAGCATCCCTGCGGGAAGCACACTCGGAATAGTGGGACAGACGGGCGCAGGCAAGAGTACGCTCGCAAACCTGCTTACAAGACTCTATGACCCAAAAGAGGGCGGGATTTTTATTGACGGCGTCAATATCAAGGAGCTTCCCTTTTCCTACCTGCGTGAGAATATCGCAATCGTTTCGCAGGAGACCTATCTTTTTAGGGGAAGCATCCTCGACAACATCCGCTACGCCTGCCCCGATGCCACCTACGAGCAGGTGGTTGCCGCCGCAAAAACGGCGTCGGCTCACGACTTTATCATCAAATATCCCGATGGCTACGACACTATGATAGGATTTGGCTACAAAGAGCTTTCGGGCGGTGAAAAGCAAAGGGTTTCGATCGCAAGGGCTCTGCTCCGCAACCCGAAAATTCTTATTCTCGACGAGGCAACGGCCGCCATGGACACCCAGACCGAGAGGAACATACAGCACGCTCTCGGACTGCTCACCAAGGACCGCACTACGGTTATTATCGCACACAGGCTCTCGACACTGCGTGATGCCGACAATCTTATTGCCATTGAGAACGGCAGGGTTGCCGAGTCGGGCACGGCGAGCGAGCTGATGCAAAAGAAGGGCGTTTACTACAAGCTTTACAAGCTTCAGGCCGAAGCGCTTAAAACCGTCGGCATTGCCGAATGAGGTAAATAGTTATGAACAACAGTTTTCTTGATTTAGCAAAAATTACATATCTCACCCCCGAAAACGCCACCTTTTACAGGACGAAAAACGGATTTCCCGCACTGATAGCCGTCATTCCGAAAAAACGGGACGACCTCGAGAGTGAGCAGGACAACACCCCCGTCGAGCAGGACCTCGGCAGAGTGTGGTTCCACAGGGCTTTTCCGTTTGAGACACCCAACGAGTATATTTCGGTGCTCGACAAGGACGGCAGGGAGCACGGGCTCATCCGTACTCTTGAGGGCTTTTCGGACGAGGCGAGGGATATCATTCTCGGCGAGCTTGACCGGAAATACCTTTGCCCCGTTATCTCAAAAATCCTTTCCCTCAAGGAAAAGCTGGGATATTCCTACTGGGAGGTTGAGACCGACTACGGAAAGCTTTCGTTTTCGATGTACGATACCTACCGCAATATCGCACGTGTCGGCGGCGGCCTGCTGATAATACAGGACGTGGACGGAAACCGCTACCGCATTGACGATTACAACAAGCTCGACCGTAAGAGCTACAAGAAGATAGAGCTTTATCTCTGATAAGGAGCAAAATGTCAGTAACAAAAACCCGTGCAGATACAGTATTTGCGTCCGAAAAAAGGCGGGCAGCCGAGCTTGCCGGACCCGATGCGTATACCTTTGCATACGACCTGTCTTATACCAATAAGACAGTCACAGGAGGTTGCGCCGTATACGACGGAAGGCTGTATATTGCACAAAATGGCGAGGAGGTTCGGGTTATCGATCTTACCTCGTTTGACGAAATTCGATTTATAAGCAACTGGGGCTGTGTGTCGATCGAGGCAACCGCAGACGGCGAGGACACCGAGCTGGTGCGTGCCGAAATGCGCCTTGCGACTCAGCTCCGTGCGGCGGCGCGCGTGCTCGATGCCGAGCGTGAGGGAAGGCGTTATACCCGTCCCTCGATACCCTGCTGTCCGATTTGCGGAAGGGCTTTTGAGAAGGGCCGTACCTCCTGCAGACACTGCACCAGCAAGGCAAAGCTTTTCGGACGGCTTGCACAGTATGCAAAGCCGCATATCGGAATGCTTTTGATTGCGTCGCTGTGCCTTGTTGCAGTTTCGGCTATCAACGTGACGCTTCCGATAATCAACAAAAATCTGATAAACAACTACATCGACGCAAGCCCCGTGCCGGAGGACAAATCGGGATTTTTCTGGCTGATTGCGGCAATGATATTCAGCGGTCTGATGATCGCGGTATTTACCATGCTCCGCAGGCTTTTGGTGGCGAAAACATCAAAATCCATCCTCACCACGATGCGTACCGAGGTATACGGAAAGATACAGGAGCTTTCGCTCACCGGTCTTTCACGAAGAAGCTCGGGAGAGCTGATAAAGCGTGTTTCCTCGGACACCGAGGAGCTGCGTGAGTTTATTACCTGGCTGGTTCCCAACCTGTTGCAGCAGTTCCTCACTATGGGCGCAATCGGCATTATGCTGCTGGTGCTCAACTGGAAGCTGACGCTGCTCGTGCTGATGCCCATTCCCCTGCTCGTGCTGATGTTCTACACTCTCAACAGCGTAACGAGAAAGCTGTATCACCGCCAGTGGCAGCTCGAGACCGATGCCGGCTCGCTGATGCACGACGTATTTACGGGAATGCGGGTCGTAAAGACCTACGGCACCGAGAAGCGTGAGGAAAAGCGCTTTGACGATGCGGCAAAGCGGATTGCCGAGGTTTCGGTACGCAACGAGCGTATGTGGAATATGATGATTCCGTTTGCAAACTTCCTGCTCGGTGTGGGCGAGTACGTTATTTTGTACTTCCTCGGACGAGAGATAATAGGAGACCCGTCGTTTATCACCTCGGGAGTTGAGAATTTCGGACTCGGAGATCTTTCACAGTTCGTAACCTACGTGGTGATGATGTACGAGCCGATACGCTGGCTTGCAATGCTTCCAAGACGTATATCCCGTGCAGTAACTGCTCTTTCCAAGGTGGTTGAGCTTTTGGACGAGAAGAACGATATGCCCGACCGGCTGCCCGATAACTTTAAGCTGAACGGCAATATCGAATTCAAAAACGCTTATTTCGGCTATGCCGATGCCGAATACGTGCTTAAGGACGTAAGTCTCACCATCTCTACGGGCGAGATGGTCGGACTTGTAGGACGGAGCGGAGTAGGAAAAACCACTGCCGCAAACCTTCTGCTGAGGCTGTACGACCTGTCGGAGGGCGAGTTGCTCGTTGACGGCAGGAACGTAAAGGAGCTTTCGCAGGCGGAATACCGCTCGCAGATAGGCGTGGTGCTTCAGGAAACGTTTTTGTTCAACGGAACGATTTTCAGCAACCTTGCCTACGCAAAGCCGGGTGCCACCCGTGAGGAGGTCATCCGTGCCGCAAAGCTTGCCAACGCACACGAATTTATAATGAAGCAGCCCGACGGCTACAACACCTACGTAGGCGACAAGGGAAGCACCCTCTCGGGCGGCGAACGGCAGAGGATTGCGATTGCGAGAGCTATCCTGCGTGATCCCAAGCTGCTCATTCTCGACGAGGCGACGAGCTCGCTCGATACCGAGACCGAGAAGCAGATACAGGATGCCATTTCGCTTCTTGCCGGCGGAAGAACGACCGTTGCGATAGCGCACAGGCTCTCGACCCTGCGTAACGCAACAAAGATCGCCGTGTTTGAAAAAGGCATGATAGAAGAGATCGGCACCCACGACGAGCTTATGCGCTCCGAAGGACGGTACTACCGTCTGGTTATGGCGCAGAGGCAGGTCAACCGAATGAAACACTGATAAAAAACCGCATTGACGGAGGAAAATATGAAAAACACCGAAAAAACAATGGAAAAAATAGTTGCTCTTTGCAAGGGCAGAGGTTATATTTTTGCAGGAAGCGAGATCTACGGCGGTCTTGCAAACACCTGGGATTACGGCCCTCTCGGCGTAGAGCTTAAAAACAACATCAAGCGTGCCTGGTGGAAAAAGTTCGTGCAGGAGAACCCCTACAACGTAGGTCTTGACTCGGCTATCCTTATGAACCCCCGCACCTGGGTTGCATCGGGACACCTCGGCGGATTCTCGGATCCCCTTATGGATTGCCGTGAGTGCAAGGAGAGATTCCGTGCCGACAAGCTGATCGAGGATTGGTGCGCCGAGAACGGACACACTCTCGAAAAGCCCATCGACGCATTCTCCAACGAGGAGCTCAAGGCTTTTGTTGAGGAAAAGAACATCCCCTGCCCCACCTGCGGAAAGCACAATTTTACCGATATCCGTCAGTTTAACCTTATGTTCAAGACCTTCCAGGGCGTTACCGAGGATGCAAAGAACACCGTTTACCTCCGCCCCGAGACGGCACAGGGAATTTTTGTCAACTTCGCATCGGTACAGCGTACCACCCGCAAAAAGCTCCCCTTCGGTATAGGTCAGATCGGAAAATCCTTCCGTAACGAGATCACTCCCGGCAACTTTATTTTCCGTGTGCGCGAGTTTGAGCAGATGGAGCTTGAGTTCTTCTGCAAGCCCGGCACCGACCTTGAGTGGTTTGACTATTGGCGCTCTTTTTGCCGTGATTGGCTCCTTGCGCTCGGTATAAAGGAGGAAAATCTCCGTCTGCGTGACCACGATCCCGACGAGCTTTGCTTCTATTCCAAGGCGACCACCGATTTTGAGTTCCTCTTCCCGTTTGGTTGGGGCGAGCTCTGGGGCGTTGCCGACAGAACCGATTACGACCTTACTCAGCATATAAACGAGTCTGGCGCAGACCTTTCCTACTTTGATCCCGAGACAAACGAGCGCTACGTGCCCTACGTTATCGAGCCCTCGCTCGGCGTAGAGAGATCGGTTCTCGCCGTACTTTGCGATGCGTATGACGAGCAGGAGCTCGGAACCGAGGAGAAGAGCGACGTACGCACCGTGCTTCACCTCCATCCCGCACTCGCTCCCTTTAAGGCGGCTGTGCTTCCCCTTTCCAAAAAGCTCTCGGCACCCGCACTCGAGCTCACCGCCGAGCTGAGCAAGGACTTTATGGTGGATTACGATGAGGCAGGCTCGATAGGCAAGCGTTATCGCCGTGAGGACGAGATAGGCACACCCTATTGTATCACCTACGACTTTGATTCCGAGACCGACGGCTGTGTTACCGTGCGTGACCGTGATACCATGGAGCAGGTTCGCATTCCCATTTCCGAGGTAAAGGCTTATATTAACGAGAAAATCAAATTTTAATCGACACGGCTACCCTAAAAAAACATTTTTGAGAGGACAGTATGGAAAACAACCATAACGTTCTTGAGCTCATCAGCGAACGCCTTTCCCGATGCTCAAAGGGACAAAAGAAAATAGGAGAATATCTGCTTGGCAGCTATGCCACCGCACAGTATATGACGGCGGCAAAGCTTTCGGACACGGTTGGTGTTTCGGAATCGACGATAGTACGCTATGCCGTGGATCTCGGCTTTGACGGCTATCCCGAGCTTCAGTCGGCGCTCAAATACGCCGCAAGAAGTAAGCTCACCTCGGTGGAGAGGATGAAGCTTGCTGCCCTCAACCCCGATACCGACGTGCTCGGAAACTCATTAAAGAGCGATATCGATGCAATCAAAAAAACTCTCGCAACCACCGACAATGCGGCTTTTGAGAGCTTTGTTGATTCCCTGATGAGGGCAGAACGTATCTATCTTGTCGGCGCAAGAAGCTCGGCAAGTCTTGCGATCTTTCTGAATTTTTATCTCTCCATTCTGTTCGATAACGTGCATCTCGTGCATACGGTTATCGGAAGCGAGGCGTTTGATCAGATGTTCAGGGTGGGAAGCCGTGACGTTGTGCTCGGCATATCCTTCCCCAGATATTCCAGGCTCACGGTGGACGTTCTTGATTTTTCAAAAAAAGCAGGTGCGACCGTGCTTGCGCTGACCGACAGTATCCACAGCCCTCTGGCAGGGATTGCCGATATTACGCTTTTTGCAAATAACGAAAGCGATATGTTTGTCGATTCGCTGGTCGCTCCCCTCTCGCTTATCAACGCAGTGATTGCCGAGATAGCGCAAAAGGACCCTGAGCGTGCAAACGAGCGTTTTGGCATACTCGAACACATTTGGGACAAGAACGATGTCTACGACAAGGACCTTTGACGTAATAACGGTAGGCGGCGGCCCCGCAGGAATGATTGCCTCGATCGAGGCAGCAAAGCGAGGACTGTCGGTACTGCTGTGCGAAAAGAACGGCAGATGCGGAAAAAAGCTGAACATCACGGGCAAGGGCAGATGCAATATTACCAACCTTTGCTCCCGTGAGGAGTTTTTGGAAAACGTGCTGTCAAACAGCCGATTTATGTACGCTCCGCTGAGCGCCCTCTCTCCCGAGGACACGGTTGAATATTTTGAGTCGCTCGGCGTAAAAACAAAGCAGGAGCGCGGAAAAAGAATATTTCCCGTCAGCGACAGGGCTTCCGACGTTACCGATGCGCTTGTAAACGAATGCCGCAGGCTCGGAGTGAGCTTCCGCTCGGGTAAGGTTACAAAAATACTTGCCGAAAACGGCTCCTGCACGGGAGTTGAATGCGGAGGCGAGGTGATTTTTTCCGATTCGGTAATAATCGCCACCGGAGGCGCATCCTACCCGAGGACGGGATCGGACGGCAACGGCTATCGGCTTGCCGCACAGCTCGGTCATTCGATAGTGACACCCGAGGGCTCGCTCGTGCCTCTCATTTCAAACGATAGTCTCTGCCCCGAATGTATGGGGCTTTCGCTCAAAAATGTTGGCGTTACGCTTGTTGACGGAAAGGGCAAGACGGTGTTTTGCGATCAGGGCGAGATGCTGTTTACGCATTTCGGTCTCTCGGGCCCTCTCGTCCTTTCGGCATCGGCATACGTCCGCAGTGCGGCGCCCTACAAGATCGTTATCGACCTCAAGCCGGCGCTTGACCTCCAAACGCTGGACAAAAGGCTTGTGCGTGATTTTTCGGAGAACAGCAACCGTGATCTCAAAAACGGATTTTCGCAGCTGTTGCCGTCAAAACTGATCGCTCCCTTTGTCAAAAAGCTGGGCATCCCGCCCGAAACAAAGCTCCATTCGCTCAAAAAGGAGCAGAGGCTGGGAATAGCAAAGCTGCTAAAAGCACTCACCGTTGATATTACGGGAAAACGCCCTATTGAGGAAGCAATAGTCACCTCGGGCGGAGTTGATTGCAGGGAGGTCAGCCCAAAGACAATGGAATCAAAGCTGGTACGGGGTGTCTATTTTGCAGGAGAGATTCTTGACATCGACGCTTATACGGGCGGCTTTAACCTCCAGATAGCGTTCTCGACCGGCTTTGTTGCGGGCAGAAGCTGTTAAACATATAAAAAATGCGCCTACACGCAAATTTTGTGCGTATAGGCGCTTTTGATTTTTATCCAATCGTATACGTTCCGAGAACAACACGCTTAAGCATAAGATAGTCGGTGCCGTTGACGTTTCCGTCACCGTTAATATCGGCTGCCGCCTTTTTCTCGTCCGAAAGGGCAAACGTGCCGAGTACCGCACGCTTGAGCATAAGATAGTCGGTTGCGTTAACGTTTCCGTCACCGTTCAGATCGCCGAGAACGGTAACGAAGCCGGGGTCGTCAGGATCGCCCGGATCGGGATCGGGGTTGCCCGGATCGGGATCGGGATCGGGCTCGGGGTCCCCTTTTTCGATTTGCTTCTCTGCTCCGCACAGGATACAGCGGCTCAGAATATACTTATCGGTCTCCTCAAGCACCTCCCAGGTATGCTCGGCACCGTCGGTGCGTGCCTCACCGCACACAGAGCAGCTCTCGGAGCAAACGTAGCCGTAGGAATGCCCTGCATCCCTCTCCTCGCCGCAATTATTGCAATCTCTGTCGCACTCGTTATCATAGGAATGTCCCCCGACAGGCTTTACGTATCCGCACAGATTGCACTCTTTATCGCAGGAATTGTCATAGCTGTGCGAGGCTTTTGGAGCAACAAAGGCACCGCACTCGTCACACGTAACGTCACAATCGCTCACACACACGTGGGGCGCCGTTCTCCAACTGCCGCAGGCGTTGCATACGGTATCGCAATCGCCGTCGTAGGTATGTCCTGCATCACGGGTATGTCCGCACTCGGAGCAGTCGGGGTCGCAGGAATTGTCAAAGGAGTGAGGCGCTTCACGCTCATCCCCGCATCTGTCGCAGACGGAATCGCAGTCACTCTCAAACTCGTGCGGCAATATCTGACGTATATATCCGCACTCGGGACAATCGGTGTCGCATCCGTTTTCGTAGGTGTGGACATGTCCCCAATGCACCGTCGCATCGCAATTTCTGTTCCAATCGGTGCTCCAGGTGCTGCTCTGCGAGGCGTCGCCGCAATAAATGTCGGCCAGCGCCGAGTTTCCGTTGGGATCGATAGCATGTACCTGCCTGATCCCTGCGGGAATATACACTTTTGTCAGCGAGGTACAGCCCTCAAAAACTCCCCGGCCGATATTGATCGTGCTTTCGGGAATAGCTATGCTCTCCAGCGAGCTGCAGTGAGCAAAGGCATAGGCCTCTATAAAGCTGACCCCCTCGGGAACAATCACCGAGGAAATGGAGTCTAATCCGTAAAACGCACCGTTCTCTATTCCTTTGATACTGCCGTCCATCGGAATTTCTGAGTTGTTACAGCCCTGAACCAGATAGCTGTCGGAGCGGCGGATAATGCAGTTCCCCTCGGAATAGTAATGCCCGTTACCATCCTCAACGGTAAGGCTCTCAAGGCTGTCGCAGGAGCCAAACGCCTGGGTATTTATATATTCTACCGACTCGGGAATCACCGCCGAGGTAATTCCGCAGCCGTAAAACGCATTGTTCTCTATTGTTTTTAGATTATCGGGAAGCTCGACCGAGGTAAGATTGCTGCAAAACGCAAAGGCGTACGGTCCGATTTCCTCGGCAGAAAACAGCTTTAGTGTGGATGCGTGTCCGCCTCGAAACGCCTGGTTTCCGATATTTTTGACCGAAACACCTATCGCCACCGAGCTTGCCGGGCAGGAATAAAACGCATAGTCTCCGATATCGGTTACAAACTCCGGAACAGAAACAGCCGTGTTTACCGCACCCGAGTAAAATGCGTAGTCTCCTATGCTCACAAGGCTTTTTGGAAGCGATATCGAGGTCAGTCTTGCGCTTTTGTAAAAGGCGTATGCTCCGATATGGGTAACGCCCTCCTCAACCACCACTCGCAGATGATCGCTGTTTGTGCGCCAGGGCAGATTTGCGTACTCGGCATCAAAATAGGTGTAATCCGTCATAGCACCCTCACCGTAGATAACGAGCGTAAAGGTGTCGGTGTCGAGCTTCCAGTAAACCGACTCGCCGCACTCGCCCGTGCTCTCGTAATCGGTCTCGCTGTTTATGCAGTTGGTCATAAGCGAGGCATCGCAGTGCCGCCTCCAGCCGCTGTCCCAACCTGCCGCAGAGCCGCCGCAAAAGATGCTTGCGAGCATATCACAGCCCGAAAACACACTTGGACCGACGTAGGTAACACTCTCGGGAATATAAACGTCGGCAACCGAGCTGCAGCCCGAAAACGCCGAGTTATGTATTTCGGTTATGCCGTTGGGAATGGATATCGAGGTCATACGGTCCATGCCCGTAAAGGCGCACTCGCCAATAACCGTAACGCTTCCGTCATCGGGAATGACCGACAGGGTACAGCCCTGAACGACAGTTCCGCTGTCACGCTCAATAATGCAGTTGCTCTCGCTGTAAAAAGCCTCGTTATCGGGATCGACCGTCAGCTCCGAAAGACTGCGGCAACAGCCAAGGGTGAGGGGATAAAGCTCGGTTACACCTGCAGGGAGCTCAAAGCTGACAAGCGAGGAGCAGCCGTAAAACGCACTCGAGCCGATATAGGTCACGTCGTCCGAGAAGCCAACCGACGTCAGCGAGGTGCAGCATTCAAACAGATCGTCGCTAATGACTGTAACTCCCTCGGGAAGCTCTATCTCGGTAAGCGACTCGCAGAACGCAAAAGCACCGACGGAAACAGACTCGAGTCCCTCGGGAAGCTCTATCTCCAAAAGGCTTTCACACCGATAAAATGCGCTATTGCCGATATGAGTAATACTATCGGAAAGAAGGACCGACTCGGCCGAACAACAATCCATAAACGCATAATCGCCGACGGAGGTTATTCCCTCCCCGACAACTATCGCAGTAATGTCCTCGTTATGCTCCTCCCAGGGGCGGTAGCCCGGCTCACTCCCGGGCATATCACCAAAACCGCTGACCGTGAGAGTGCCGGTTGCCGAGTCGAACGCCCAGCCGATATCCTCGTTATACTCGCCGTTATCGGCGGCATACGCCGTAAAAGGACAGACCGAAAGAGCTGTGCAAGCGACAAGAAGTAAAGAAACAATACGTTTTTTCATTTTGTTTACCTGCCTTAAAAATCCCTTGTTTATCAACGTACGGAGCCCTATATATCCCTGCCGTCAGCTCCCAAAAAAGTTAACGCTGCCTCCGAGCACGTATATCAGCACAGCGGCGCAACCTGCCGCCAAAAGCGCCGAGCAGATCGCCAAAAGGACGGTCTTTGTGCCAAATCGGTAGCCGCTTTCTGCCCCCTCGATAAGCCGGGCACGTCTGAGCGCCTGTGTTACAGGCTTGTAGATGATGAGCATCACCGCCGAGTTCATCGCCGTCTTGCATAGGTTAAAGGGCAAAAGCAGAGTGGGAAGCATATCTATTACCGCAGTGCGGTCAACTCCCATATAGTACGGCGTGATAAACAGATTTGCCAGAAGCATTACCGAGGTCGTCGTCACCACCGCAAGCACCGATGCGACTATCGCACCCGAAAAGGTGCGGCGGTATTTGTAAATCGTTCCCACCGTCAGCACAAAAGCTCCGGAGGATAAAAAGTTCATTATAAATCCGTAAATGCCCGTGTCACTCACCGAGAGCAGCTCGAGTAGTGCAACGCCAAGCGCACCCGCAAGCCCGTAAAACGGCCCGTAAAGCAGACCGATAAGCGACAGCACGGCGTCCTTAAAATCAAAGGTAAGGAAGGAAACCTTGAAGCGGAACACAAACATCGCCGCATAGGCAAAGGCGCAGAGCATTGCCGTAACCGACAGCCTGCGTAATCTTACTCTGTTCATAACAGCCTCTCCAAAAACAAAAACTCTCCCAAAACAAACCTCGGGAGATCGGAACACAAGCGTTTTGCTCAAAAAATCTTCTTCCTTCCTGACTATAACAGTCGGTACCGGAATCCAACCGGTTCGTGCCGAGAACGGCTTGCGGACTATACCGCCGATCGGGAGTTACACCCTGCCCCGAAGATATATTTGGTATACCTTATTATATTTTTCCTGCGCCGAAAAGTCAATACCTCCCAAATCGGTTTGTATGCTTTTTCGTTTTGTTGATCAGACAATGCAAATTTTAAGGATCAAAAGGGAGCTTTGACGAAAAGCCCCCTTTTGTTATGCCTATTTATCGTTTATCAAATGCCGGGTTATAAGCGTAAAAGTTCTTGTAGTCAAGGTTATCCTGAACAACACGGAGCGCATCGCCGAAGCGCTGATAGTGAACTACCTCACGCTCACGGAGGAAGCGGATCGGATCCTTTACGTCGTTGTCATCGCAAAACCGCAAAAGGTTATCGTAGGTCTTGCGTGCCTTTTGCTCTGCCGCAAGGTCCTCGTTGAGATCGGCAATAGGATCGCCGGTTGACTGGAAGGTCTCCGCCGACCAGGGCACGCCCGCCGCCGAAACGGGGTAGATGCCTGTCGTATGGTCAACAAAGTAGGGCGCAAAGCCGCTCTCGATTATCTGCTCGGGGGTAAGGTTGCGGGTGAGCTGAGTAACGATAGCCGAAATGATCTCGCTGTGCGCCAGCTCCTCGGTGCCTATATCCGTAAGGATTGCGATAGGCTCGTCATAGGGCATTGCAAAGCGCTGAGAGAGATACCTCTGGGATGCGCCGAGCTCGCCGTCGGGGCCGCCGAGCTGAGTAATAATCAGCTTGGCGAGTGCGGGGTTGGGGTTTTTTATATTAACGGGGTACTGAAGCCGTTTTTCGTAGGTCCACATATTAATCCTCCCAATTCTGCCACGGCCATGCGCCCGAGGTCCACTTTTTACCGTGGCTCGCCGAGTCCGAAAAAGCGGTGAGAGGTCCGTAGGCTGATTCGTATTTTTTGATGTTTTCGTTCATTGCACGCACTGCCATATCCCGGCGGGACTGCGCTTTTTGGTTATCGGGATGGCAGTCGAGGTATAGGTTGCACTCGAGTGCGACAAAGGAGCTTTCCTGTATTTTCCGCATCAGCTTTTCCTTTTCATTCATCGTCCGTACCTCTTTCCTCCAACGAAGGGCAGGTCGAGGTCGGCAAAAAGCGTTCCCCGATCAAGAGCCTTTTCGTCATCGTAAACGTTTTCAAAATGCTGGTAGGGCACGTAGCACATTGCGAGCGACACGTGCGCCGGGAAGGTGCTGCGGTCGGGAAATGCGTTCATATCATCCCGATGCAGGCTTCCGTGGTCAAATTGCATTGTGTTTTTCTCCTTTTCGTGTTTATTTTCACTTATTCGTTTTTCTCCCCCTATGAGCAGTATATGCCGGGCTTATTTTGAGGTGACGGTAACTAAAAAAGCAAAAAGCCGAAAACTTTACCTTGACAACGGCAAAACGCTGTGATATAATCATCGGTGCGCTACACGAGAAAAGAATATTTTTAACCACGATACGGAGAAGTCGCTTAGCTGGTCGAGGGCGCACGACTGGAAATCGTGTAGGCGTTAAAAGCGCCTCGAGGGTTCGAATCCCTCCTTCTCCGCCAAAACAAAGAGCCATCATCGATGGCTCTTTTGTTTTGATCTGAAGGGATTCGAAG
>JAZNCU010000032.1:0-4074 GCA_045587745.1 Eubacteriales bacterium
GTGCGTGATGTCTGCTTCGCAAGTAATGTGCGCTTAGCACGTGAATATGCGGAACACATCACATCACTTTGCGCCAAAGGCGCAAGACATCACTATGGCGAAGCCATAACATTACAGCCGCATTGCCGCCGCTTCACTTGGTAATGACAAACTTCACCGAATGTTGCAACGATCAATGTTTATGGTATAACCAGTTATACAAACTTAAATTTGACGGAGTGATTTTATGAAAACGATAATTACTATACAGCATACGCAATCCATTCATCATACCAACGGAATGGTCGGTTCTTGGACAGATTGGGATTTGTCCGAATTAGGCGTTCAGCAGGCAAAAAGAATTGGAGAAAAATTGCAGGGCGAATTGGCAGGCAGAGAATTTATTATGTATTCTTCTGACTTGAAGCGAGCCAAGCAGACAGCCGAAAATATAGGTGAATATCTGGGTATCTCCCCAGTATTAAGGACCGAATTACGAGAAAGAAATCTGGGACGATGCTGTGGAAAGTCTGTCAAGTGGCTTCGCGAGAACTTAGAGAAACAAGAAAGAACCATTGATGATAGACTATTTTCCGATGCCGAAAGTCGCAGAGATGAATGGAACAGATTAAAACCTTTCTTTGATGAAGTGATGGGCAATGAGGAAGAAAATATCATTATTGTTTCGCATGGCGATTTACTAAGTGTGTTTAATGCAATGTTTTTGGGGTTAGATGTTCAATCTATGAACCAAGCAGAGATTTTTGGTCTTGCTGGTGGTGTTTCCTTTATGTTTGAGAACAACGAAGGAAAAAGGTTCATCAAGAAAATCAGTGACATGTCGTATATTAGATAATAATAAATATATCGAATAGGACAGGCGCACCACTTTGAGAGGCTGCTTTAGTATGCATCATCTCTGCTCAATATTGAACATCGCCGAGGATAATGGGTGATGTTCTTACCGGAGAAGCGGAAAGAGCAAACACATAAATTGTGTCTGCTCTTTTTCTGTTTGTCTTTAGTTTACAGTTATGAGGCTCGCCAAGACTCACCGTACGGTACGAAGTATCTCCTAACTCATAACTTGCCCAAAATGCAATCATAACTTAGCGTGATACTCTTAACGGAATATCCACGCCAACCTCGGCGGTTCACTTTTATTCAGGCTTTACAATCTTATCAGCAATATTTTCGTAAATGTACTGAGCAAAATCCTTATAGCTTTCCTTATACGGATGCAGACCGTCGGTAAACACCTCGGGATTCTCCACCGACCACGGAAACATATCAACGGTATCAAGGCTGTACTCCTCGGCAAGTTCCTTGAGAAGCGGATGCGAATACTCAACGATATTTGACGTCCAGTTAACGGGATCCCATTTTTGTCCTGCGGGACAGTCGATCAGCGATGCGGGCAGGATAACGAATATCTGCACATCGGGGTTGAGCGACTTAAAGGTATCCCACATAGCCTTTGTATCTCTCTTGAATACCTCAACACGGTTGTTGGCGGGGTTCGTCCAATCCTTTGAGGGGGTGTGAGCGCCGGGGTTTGCATCGTTGGTGCCAAGCGCAAAGAGAACTACATCGGGCTTAAGCATTTTGGCTATGGTATACTCACGAAATTTAGCATAGCTGTAAGGATCTATAGTGCAAATAGACGAGCCGTTTACACCAAGATTTGCAACGTAATAGTCGTAGCCGAGCATCTGCTGAATATATGTTGGATAGGTTTTTTCATAATCATTGGAATTGACACCGATAGTAATGCTGTCGCCTATTGCCGCAACCTTGATTACCTCGCCCTCGCCGCTGAATTCGGTGTCGGTAAACACTCCGTCCTCCGACTCATTAAACATCTCGGTCAGCGCCTCAAAGCCCTGATATATGCCCGTTGCATAATCGCCCGAAATCCATATCTTATCACCGCTGATGACCACCTTGTAGCCGCCGTAGCCATACTCGGTTTCGTCGCCCTTTGAAATCTCACGGGAAGCGATTTTTCCGAGAATTATTTCCTTCTCGCTTTCCGTTGCGGAGTCGGGAGCAGCCTTGACGACCTCGCCGTAGGTCTCCTTAAAATATTTTCGAATCACGTTGACAAGACCCGAATCACGGCAGGCATCGGTTTGGGTTGCGTTGTTCATAGCACGGTAAACAATGGTGTAATCCGAGAGACTGTTTCCGTTTATAACCGGCGGAATGATAACCTTCTCGGGCTCACTCGATTCAACCGCAACCGACGAATCGGCAGGTGCATCTACATTATTTGCACATCCGCACACCGAAGCAATAATAAGCACAACTGTAAGTACACAAAATATCTTTTTCAGCATAATACATCCCCTTTTCGTTTTTTTAATTCTATCATACAATACGATAATTTGCAACAAAAACCGTCGGCCTCACCGACGGCTTTATTTTATATTCAGGTATTCAGCCTTCTCACCGAATCAGTTTGATATACCTATGAAGATTTTCGATGGTAATTTCATTTTTTCCATCCGCTTTCTCGCCGTCAAGTGACCAAAGCATAGAGGGATCGGAAAAAATTTTGATCGATCTTGCGCTGCGGATAGTGATCGTTTTGGAGTTATACTTTTGATTCGTAAGAGCTATTATGGTCTCGTGAAGCTCAGCCAGATCCTTTGGAGCACGAAGCAAAAAGACCTCAAACATACCATCAGACATATCCACGGCGTTCTTATCAAACGAAATTACCCTGCCGACGCTCGTCGAATTGCACACGGCGCCAAACCAAAAGTCATCCTCAATTACCGTACCGTCAAGCTCGATGCGAATGCGCTCCTTGCGGATAGCCGACAGCTCACGAATACCGTCAAGCAGATAAGCAAGATGACCGAGATAATTTTTTGCAGCCTGTTTTGTAGTATAGCTGGATTTGGTAAATAAACCGAATGATGCAACGTAGACAAAATATCTGTCCAGAAAACGTCCTGCATCATACTCCTCAACGCTTCCCTCGACAACACGCTCGGCGGCCTTGATGACGTCGGTAGGAAGGCCGAGCGACGTAGCAAAATCATTTGTCGTTCCTGCAGGAATATAGCCGATCGGAGCGGAAATGCCTGCTTCGATTACACCTGTAACTATCTCGTTGAGCGTTCCGTCTCCGCCGCAGCAAACTATCATATCAACGTCGGAGCCGAGCTGCTTGACAGCTTTGACGGCATCACCCTGGCGTACGGTGACGTACACGCGAGTAGCATAATCCGACTTATTAAATACAGATATTATTTCGGCAAGACGCCTTTCGCCTGCTTTTGTTCCAGCTGTTGGATTAAGAATAAACAGTAATTGCTTCATCACGAATTGTCACCATATAATCTCAGAATGATTGGTATAATATTTCAATACTTGCGCCACACCATTTTGTTTACAATACCTGTGTAGGACTGAATAATTTTTACAACCTTGGACGATACATTTTCCTCAACGTAATCGGGAACGGGGATTCCGTGATCGCCGTTCTCGGTCATTGTAACCGCGGTATCGACCGCCTGAAGAAGGCTGTTTTCGTCAATTCCGGCCAGAACGAAGCATGCCTTGTCAAGCGCCTCGGGGCGCTCGGTAGAGGTACGTATACAAACCGCCGGGAACGGCTTTGATATTGAGGAAAAGAAACTCGATTCCTCGGGTAAAGTGCCGCTGTCCGAAACGACGGCAAATGCGTTCATCTGAAGGCAGTTGTAATCGTGGAAGCCGAGCGGCTCGTGCTGTATCACACGAGCATCAAGAGCAAAGCCCGATGCTTCAAGGCGTTTTTTGCTTCGGGGATGGCAGGAATACAGAATAGGCATATCGTAGGTCTGAGCCATTTTGTTGATTGCGGTAAACAGTGAAACAAAGTTCTTTTCGGTATCAATATTCTCCTCACGGTGAGCCGAAAGAAGAATATACTTTCCTTTTGTCAGACCAAGACGCTCGTGTACATCGCTCGCCTCAATTTCGGCAAGATTATAGCGCAGTACCTCAGCCATAGGAGATCCAGTTACATAGGTACGCTCCTTGGGCAGGCCGCACTCATGCAGATAGCGGCGTGCATGCTCGCTGTAAGCAAGATTCACATCG
>JAZNCU010000033.1:0-37021 GCA_045587745.1 Eubacteriales bacterium
CCAGTCAACGGGCATCCAGTAGTCAAGCGCCTCTTTGGATGCAAGGCACTCGTCGTTGTGGGGATCGCAGTAGCGCAGGAAGTACCAGGAGCTGCCTGCCCAGTTGGGCATAGTGTCGGTTTCTCGCTGAGCGTGACCGCCGCATTTGGGGCAGGTGGTGTTGACCCACTCGGTCGCCTTTGCAAGCGGCGACTCGCCGTAATCGGTAGGTGCAAACTCCTTTACCTCGGGGAGAGTGAGGAGAAGCTCGTTCTCGGGAATGGGCACCCAGCCGCATTTTTCGCAGTAAACGAGAGGAACGGGCTCGCCCCAGTAACGCTGACGGGAGAATACCCAGTCACGGAGCTTGTAGTTGGTCTTTTTGCATCCTATACCCTTTTCGGTAAGGAAGTCTATCATCTTTTGCTTTGCATCGGCAACCTCGAGACCGTTGAGGAAATCGGAGTTGACGAGCTTGCCCGTTTCGGTATCGGTGTAAGCCGCTTCTTCAACGCTTCCGCCTGCAACGACCTCGATGATGGGAAGCCCGAATTTTTTTGCAAACTCCCAGTCACGCTCATCGTGTGCAGGGACCGCCATAATTGCTCCGGTGCCGTAGCCTGCGAGAACGTAATCGGATACGAAAATAGGAATTTCCCTGCCGTTTACGGGGTTGATTGCGGTAACACCGTCGAGCCTTACGCCGGTTTTGTCCTTTGCCATCTCGGTGCGCTCAAAATCGCTCTTCTTGGCGGCGGCGCTGCGGTACTCAACTATCTCACCGTAGTTTTTGAGCAGATCCTTCCACTTATCCACCATCTCGTGCTCGGGAGCGATAACCATATAGGTCGCACCGAACAGAGTGTCGGGACGGGTGGTATAAACACGCAGGCTCTGTCCTGCGGTGGTGGCAAAATCAAGCTCTGCGCCGTACGAGCGGCCGATCCAGTTGATCTCCTGGGTTTTTACTCGCTCGATAAAATCAAGGCCTTCGAGATCGTCGATAAGCCTGTCGGCATACTCGGTGATTTTGAGCATCCACTGGCTCTTGTTCTTGCGGATGACCTCGCTTCCGCATCTCTCGCATACTCCGCCAACTACCTCCTCGTTTGCAAGAACGACCTTGCAGGAGGTGCAAAAGTTAACGCTCATCTCTTTTTTGTAGGCAAGACCGTGCTCGAACAGCTTGAGGAAAATCCACTGAGTCCATTTTACGTACTTGGGATCGGTGGTGTCCACCTCTCTGTCCCAGTCGAACGAGAGTCCAAGCATTTTGAGCTGGTTGCGGAACCGCTCCTCGTTCTTTGCGGTAACTATAGCGGGGTGGATCTGGTTTTTGATGGCGTAGTTCTCGGTAGGAAGTCCAAAAGCATCCCAGCCCATCGGGAACAGAACGTTAAAGCCCTGCATCCTTTTCTTTCTCGAAACGATGTCGAGTGCGGTGTAGGGACGGGGGTGGCCGATGTGGAGTCCCTGCCCCGAGGGATAGGGGAACTCAACGAGTGCGTAGTATTTGGGCTTGGAATAATCGGTAACGGCGGCAAACGCCTTTTCGGAGTCCCATTTTTCCTGCCACTTTTTTTCGATTCTGGTATATTCGTGTCTCATTATTCGTCTCCTTCGGAGCTGATTATGCGCTCTGCGCCCGACCACAGCCTTTCGAGTCGGTAAAAATCGCGTCCTGTTTTAGTAAATATGTGAACGACAACACTGCCGTAATCCATCAGTATCCAGGAGTTGCCCTCGGCTCCCTCGATGTGGTGGGGAGTAATGTCCAGCGACTCTCTGACCTGAAATTCGGTCTCGTCGGCAAGGGCGGCAACGTGGGTGTTGGAGGTACCCGTTGCGAGCACAAAGTAATCGGCAACGATGGTCTGCTCGCCGACCTCAAGCACGGTAACGTCCATGCCTTTTTTGTTGTCAAGAGTGGAGCGCACGAGCTCGGCAAGCTCGGCTGCCGACTGCTTTTGGGTTTTTTCGTCTTTCATTTTTATACCTCGTTGTAAAGGATTAGCTGTAAAGGCTCAAATAATAGTTCCGTGCATCAACGGCATAGCGGTTGATGATCTTTTTTTGTTCGATAAGGTGATGTATGGTCATATCAAAGGAAAGCACGAGCGCCTTGTAAAGAGCGGTATCAATACCCTTTTCGGTTTCCAAAAGGCTTTCGTAGCTCTCACGTACGAGAATACATCCCTCGTCTTCTCTGTATTTTTCGATATAATCGGCAAAATATACTACAGTTTCAAGTGCGGTCATATTGCTTCTGCCCGTGGTGTGCCAGTAGACTGCCGAGCAAATTTCCTCGTCCAGCCCGTAGACCTCCCTTGCAATCGCCGCCGCCGTTTTTGAATGGAGCAGCTTTGGGGAGCGAAGCTCCTCGGGCTCAAGGCTTATGCCGTATTTTTCGCACAGTCCGAGCTGCTCTTGAAAGGACAGCTCCTTGGTAAAATCGTGCATTGCTGCGGCAAGCCTTGCTTTTTCGGTGTCCTGCTCGGGAAAATGCCTTTTGGCAAGCTCTTCTGCCGCTTCAATAACCCCCATGGTGTGCAGGCGTCTTCTGTCCGAAAGCCTGAGGTCGCAAAGGATGGTTCTCACATCAGTCATCTGTAAAGCCCCCTCTCGGTAATATACTCAAGCACCTTTTCGGGAAGCAGATGTCCGTCGCCGCTTGCCCTGAAATCGGTGGAGGATATATTGTTGTGGGTGTTGCCGAGCAGTATCGGCGTGTGACCGGTCAGCTCACGGATCCTTTTAGCCGATTTCGTAAGCTCCCTGCCCGATCTCGATGCAACCACGAGCGTTGCGTTTTCGAGAATATACTCGTAGCGGTGCCAGCGGTCAAAGCTGTCTATCCAATCGTCTCCGACAAGCAGGTACAGCTCGCTGTCGGGGTGCATTTCCCTGAGACGGGAAATCGTATGGCAGGTATAGCTCGTGCCCTCTCGCTTCAGCTCCATATCGGATATAACGGCTTTTTTATTGTCGGCAAAAGCGAGCTCGAGCATTTTGATCCTGTCCGATCCCGATGCACATCTGTTCTCCTTGAGCGGAGGGATGCGGTTGGGGATGATGTAAAGCATATCGAGTGAGAGCTTTTTGCAAAACAGCTCTGCAATCCGCACGTGCTCGTTATGAACGGGATCAAACGTTCCGCCGAAAATGCCGATTTTACTCGTCATCTTCGTCCCAGTTGTGCCATACCGAGGTAACGTCGTCGTTATCCTCAAGAGTATCGAGCAGACGGTGCATTTTGTCGATATGCTCCTGCTCGGTCAAGCGTACGTAGGTAGAGGGGATCTTTTCGTTCTCGGCAGATTCAATAGTGTAGCCTGCCGCCGAGAGTGCATCACGCACCGATGCAAGCTCGCTCACGTCGGTAAACACCTCTGCTCCGCCCTCGCCGTCGGTAGTAAAGTCAATCGCTCCGCACTCGAGCGCCGCTTCCATAAATGCGTCCTCGTCCTCAACTCCCGAGCATACGACAACGCCCTTTTCGGAGAACATATAGGATACACAGCCGGTGCTTCCCATATTTCCGCCGAATTTGTCAAAATAGTGTCTTACGTCACCTGCGGTGCGGTTGCGGTTATCGGTAGCGGTCTCAACTATAACTGCTACTCCGCCGGGGCCGTAGCCCTCGTAAACGATAACCTCGTACTGAACGCCGTCTGCGCCCGACGCCTTTTTGATAACACGTTCGATGTTATCGTTGGGCACGTTGAGGCTCTTTGCTTTTGCAATAAGGTCACGGAGCTTGGTGTTGGAAACGGGGTCGGGTCCGCCCTCACGGACGGCAACCGCCATCTCCTTGCCTATTTTGGTAAAGACCTTTGCTCTCTGTGCATCGGTCTTTTCTTTTTTGTGCATAATGTTTTTCCATTTGGAATGTCCCGACATCGTTCTGCCTCCTAAATTTCTTCTGTTCTGGTCATGCCAAGCAAATCAAGGCATTTTCCGAGCCTGTCACGCACGCACTCGGTGAGCGCAAGGCGGAACGACTCGGTTATTTTGTCACTGCCGAGGATACGGCAGTTGTGATAGAACTGGTTGTAAAGCGTACACAGCGCAAGCGCATAGCGTGAGATATGGCTGGGCTCGTAGTCCTCTGCCGCACGCAGCACAGCGCCGTCAAACTCGGTCAGTTTTTTGATAAGCTCGGTCTCGTCGACGCAGGGGGAGTAGCCCGCAAAATCGCCTCTCTCGCTGCTCTTGCGGAGCACCGAGGCGGCACGTGCGTAGGTGTACTGAACGTAGGGGCCGGTGTTGCCCTCAAACGAGAGCGCATCCTCCCAAACAAAATTAGTGTCCTTTATACGGCTGTTTGCAAGCGCATTGAATATTACTGCACCAACGCCAACAGCCCTTGCAACCGACTCCCTGTCAGCGAGAGCCGAGTTCTTTTCCTCGATTATCTGACCGCATTTTTCGATGGCTTTTTCGAGCAGCTCGTCAAGAAGCACGATATTGCCGGTACGGGATGCCAGCTTCTCTCCGCCGATGCTCATAGTGCCGTAGGGGATGTGTACGAGATCGGTTGCCCAATCGTAGCCCATCAGCTCAACGACCTTGAACCACTGTGCAAAATGGAGGCTCTGGCCTGCGCTGGTGACGTAAAGGCATTTATCAAAATCGTATTCCTTTTTGCGCCACATTGCGGCGGCAATATCACGGGAGGGATATAGAGTTGAGCCGTCCGATTTGAGAATCAGCACGGGGGGCATACCGAACTCCGAAACGTCAACGATCTCGGCGCCCTCATCCTTTTTGAGCAGACCCTTTGAACGTATCTCGTCAACCACGGCAGGCATTTTATCGGAATAGAACGCCTCACCGTTCCAGGAGTCAAAGGTGACTCCGAGCAGATCGTAGGTTTTTGCATACTCGGCAAGCGAGATGTCCTTGAACTTTTGCCATATCTCAAGATATTCCTCATTAAGCTTTTCAAGCTCGTTAAAGGCGGCACGTGCCTCGGCGGTCAGAGAGGGATCCTCCTTTTCGGCATCGCAAAAGCGGACGTAGAGGTCTACCAGCTCGTCGATTCCTCTCTCGTTTACACGCTCGGGCGAGGACCATCTTTTGTAGGCAACGATGAGCTTTCCGAACTGAGTGCCCCAGTCACCGAGATGGTTGACTGCGATAACCTTCCAGCCGAGGAAGGAAAGAATGTTACGCACGGAATGTCCTATAATCGTACTTCCGAGATGTCCGAGATGGAACCTTTTTGCAATATTGGGGGAGGAAAAGTCCATAACGCAGACCTTACCCTCGCCGGTTTTGGTCAGGCCGCCAAACCCCTCGGAGAGCATCCTCGTCACCTCGTCCGAAAGAAGCGAGTCCGAAAAGAAAAAGTTAAGGTATCCGCCTGCATTTTCTGCCTTTGCAATCCCTGCCTTGCCCTCAAAGAGCGAGGCGAGGCTTTTTGCGATCCCATCGGGTGCCGAGCGGAACAGCTTTGCAAGCCTGAAGCAGGGGAGAGCAAGGTCGCCCCTCTTTGGATCGGCAGGCGTCTCAAGAAGCGAGAGAACAAAATCCCCGTCACATTCAACGCCGTTTCCGCAAGCATACGAAACGACGGTATCGCATATTGTTTTCTTGATATCGGTCATAAAAATCACCCTGTTTTTGCCGAGTACGCGCGCACCCGTGCATTTATATATGTAATCATCATATTATAATATCACAGGGTACACAAAAAATCAATAGTTTTGCACCCATATAGCAGTAATTTATGCGGCAAAACGCCCGTTTTTCGGAAAAGGAGTTTTTGATAAGTGATACTGCATACCGTTGCCCCCGGCGAAACACTCGGAGATATATCCCTGCGATACGGGGTTCCCGTCACCCGGCTTGCTTTTGACAATGATATCACCGACCCCGACCGTCTTGCGGTGGGTCAGCCTGTTTTTATTACCGTTCCCGAAATAATTCATTTTTCGTCAGACGGTGACAGCGTGCCCTCGCTTGCCGACCGCTACGGTGTGAGCGAGGGACAGCTCCGGCGCAACAATCTTTTTTTGAACGGAGGCGATTATATTCCTCCGGACAGCGAGATTTATATCTCGGTCAGGCGTGAGCCGATAGGCGAGTACGTTATCGGCGGATATGCCTATCCGTTTATCGGTACGGCTCTGCTTGACCGCAGTCTGCCTTTTTTGAGCTGTATTATCCCGTTTACCTACGGCTTTCGCCCCGACGGAACGCTCGTGCCGCTTGACGACGAGCGTATGATCGCCCACGCAAAAAAATTCGGCAGTCAGCCCGTAATGCACCTCTCAACGCTTACCGAAAACGATACCTTTTCGTCCTCGCTTGCGCTCGGGCTTTTTGAGTCGAGGGCGGTACAGGAAACACTGATGACCAACGTCATCGACAATATGCTCCGCAAGGGCTATACGGCACTCGACGTTGATTTTGAGTTTTTGGGCAGAGAGGGAGCGCAGGGGTACTATGAGTTTATTGCCTACTGCTCCGAAAGGCTTGAACCGTACCGCTTTCCGCTGATCGTTGCACTTGCGCCCAAAACCTCGGATGACCAGCCCGGCTCGCTGTACGAGGGACACGATTACGCACTGCTCGGCTCGGTTGCCGATGCCGTACTGCTTATGACCTACGAATGGGGCTACACCTACGGCCCTCCGATGGCGGTATCCCCGGCAAAGCCGGTTCAAAGCGTGATAGACTACGCAAAAACACGTATTCCGGCATCAAAAATCCTGCTCGGCATATCAAATTACGGCTATGATTTTACGCTCCCGTATGTCGAGGGCGAGTCGAGGGCGGTGTCGCTTTCCACCGAGCGTGCATTCTCGCTTGCAGCCGAAAAGGGAAGTGAGATTTTTTACGATACCGAGGCGCAGGCGCCCTATTTTGAGTACGAGGAATCGGGTGTCCGCCACCGTGTGTGGTTCGAGGACGGACGGTCGATAGGATACCGCCTTCGGTTGCTCGCCGAAAACGGGCTGAAGGGTGCGCTTTATTGGAATATGAATCGAGAAAACAACCAAAATCTTATCGTGCTTAACGGACTGATTAACTCACAAAAAAACGGTTTGTTTTAACTGACACCAAACCTCCTGTCTTTCCGCCTTAAAAATTCAAAAAACACCAGCTCGGCTTCGACAAAACGCACGCCGTCCGGCAGGTATAATGATGTTCCAAAAAATAACGAGGACGGGAAAAAAATGAATCTCACGGCTGTAAAAAATTCGGTCGCACCGCAAAGACTAAAAAAACTGATACTCCCTGCAGCAGCAGGATTTTTGCTGACTCTGGCTCCGCTTGCCGAGTCGGTTTATCCCTGCGGACACGCTCTGCTTTGCGCCGTGCCCAAGAGTATGCGAAGACAGGTGTTTTTCGGGTGTGTTGTCGGGGGTTTTTTTGCCAAAGGAAGCGTGCTGCTCAGTCTGTTCTGCTCGGCGTATCTGTTTTTCGTTATGCGGGCGGCGGACAAAAACGGAAGGACTACCGCATTTACCCGCTTCCTGCTTTCGCTGTCGGTTTCAGCGCTCGGCGGAACCTACGTTGCGGTGGGCGGAATCGATGGAGGTCTCGAGCTGTTTTCACTCGTCTTTTCGATAGCGGCGCCTCCGCTTTTTACACTTGCTTTTTTCGGTTTTTTCGACCGTCGGGGCGAGCACAACGAGAGGCTTAAGGACATAGCCCTGCTTGCCTTTTCGTTCGCCTGCGTGACGGCGTTTGACAGGGTGGAGCTCTTTGGAGCAAGCATGGGGCTTTTTGCCGGCGCACTGCTTACGCTCTACGCCGCAAGGACGAGAGGCTTTTTGTTCGGCGGCGCCTGCGGAACGGTTACGGGGCTTGCGCTCGGAAGCGCATCCATCGGGGCGCTCGGAGTTTTGGGAATGTGTTACGGCGCACTTGCTCCCGAAATAGATCTGCTTGCGATGATGCTTGCTTTTATGATGTCGGTCACGGGCTATTTTTACCTTGCGGGTAGTGAGTCGGCGCTTTCCTCCGCCATAGTAATTGCGATTGCCTGCCCATTGTTCTTTGCGTTCCGAAGGAGATTTCCGCTTGCACGCAGTACGGCGTTCCAAAAAAAGCAGTTTGAGCGCAGTACCGCCCGCTGTGCGGCGGCGTTTTCCTCGCTCTCAGAGCTGTTTTACACAGTCTCGCAGGAGAACAGGGCGGTCGCCGTCGAAAGCAAAAACGAGCTCATTTGCTCTGCGGTGCAAGGTTTTTGCTCACGCTGTGCAGGCTGTGAGCTCAACCTAAGCGACATAACGAACTACTTTACACGAGAAATAAAATTTAAGGGAGTCGTCACTATTCCCGACCTGCCTCTGCATTTCGTACGGAGGTGTCCTAACATATCGAAAATGGCAAAATCGGTCAACTCACTGGGCAACGAGCGAAGCGAAAAAGCCGAGCAGGGTCTCAAAAAAATGGCAGACAGCTATTCGTCGGTCTCACTCATCCTTGCCGAGGCATCAAAAAAGCAGGAGGACAGGCTTCGCACCGACCGTGATGCCGAATGCCGAGTGCGGAGCGCACTTTCGGAGTGCGGAGTGGGCTGTGACGGCGTAAAGGTTACGGGCTCCCGTATACGTAATATTACGGTTTACGGCGTTCAGCCCGAAAAAATATCCTGCACAGCCGCCGATATCTCCCGTGCCGTAGGGGGCGCAGTCGGCACGGCTGTCTCTCCTCCGGATATAGTACCGAACGATGGATATCCGCTGCTCAAGCTCTCGGGCAAGCCGAAAATACGTATTGAGTGGGCAAAATGCGTTTCCGCAAAGGACGGCGAGAGTGTTTGCGGTGACACCGTAAGCGTTTTTGAGAACGACGAAAAATACCTCTATTGCCTTATTTCGGACGGAATGGGAAGCGGCAGGGATGCCTCGCTCACCAGCCGCCTTTCGGCAATAATGCTTGAAAAACTGCTCACCGTGGGAGCCGAAAAGGAAAGTGCGCTCAAGCTGCTTAACCGTGCGCTTATCGAAAAGGAGGACGAGCTTTTTGCCACCGTTGACCTGCTCGAGATAGACCGTATAATGGGCACCGCCTGCCTGCTCAAGGCGGGTGCCGCCCCGACCGTGCTGATAAGGAAGGGGAACAAGCGGATCTTTGAGGCAAAAACGCCTCCCGCAGGGATAATGAGCTCGGTAGTGGCCGAAAAACGGCAGTTCAATCTCGAAAAAGGCGACGTGCTCATAATGATGAGCGACGGAGTTATGCAGACAGGCTCCGCCACCCTCCCCGTGCCGCAAAAATTCGGTCAGTCGGGCGGTGTTCAGTCGCTTGCCTCGGCAATAATCTCGGAAGCAAGAGAGCAAAACCGAGCCTGTGACGATATGTCGGTGTGCGTGTTGCGTATATATTAGTAAAATATAAGTTATAGTTATTGACAGTACCGTTTTTTTCGGGTAGAATAACAGCAATAAAACTGAAAAGGAACGGTAGTAACGCTATGTTCAGAATCGGAACCGTCAATATCGACACATCACACGCACCCTCCTTTGCCGAGATACTTCTCGGGGGAGACGAGGGCAGATACACCGCCATCTACAACGATGCCTTCCGTACCGACGACGAGGTAAACGCTTTTATTGAGAAATTCGGTCTTGAGGGACGTTATACCAGCCTTGACGAGATGGCAAAGAACATTGACATCGCTTTTATCCAGAGCTGTAACTGGGACAAGCATCTTGAGCAGGCAAAGCCCTTTATCAATGCGGGAGTGCCCGTGTTTATCGATAAGCCGGTTGCGGGCAATATTGCCGATCTGGACGAGTTTGACCGCCTTGCAGATGAGGGCAAGGTTATTCTCGGCACGAGTGCGATGAGATATACATATGAGCACGAGTCGTTTTTCGCTATCCCTGCCGAGGAGCGAGGCGAGGTTATGCATATTACCGCCACCGTCGGCGTTGATGAGTTCAACTACGCCATCCATGCAGTTGAGTCGATAGCCGCATTCGTCGGTGATGCAAGACCTGCTTCCTGCAGGTTTGTCGGCAAGGCAGACGTTGCCGAGTCAAATTGCGACAGCTATTTTGTTGAGTTCGAAAACGGCGTTACCGCCGATTACCATATTTGCAAAAAATGCTGGCAGCCCAGCACTCTTACCGTAGTTACCTCCAAAACCACTTATGTGTGGAAGATTGACAGCAGTAAGGTTTACGAGGCAATGCTCAAGCAGGTTTGTGCCTACATGGCAGGCAGGGAAAACGGTCTTGCCGCCACCCGTCAGATGACCGATTGCTGCCGCATTATGCTGGCGGGCAAAAAGTCACGCAGTCTTGGCGGCGAGGCGGTCGCTATCAGCTCGCTCACCGCATCCGACGAGGGCTTTGACGGATACGCATTTGAGGAGTTTTACGCCGCATCTCAGAGGAAATAAGCTTTGAAAACACAAAAGAGCCGCCTCGGCAACGGGGCGACTCTGTTTTGCTTTTTTGTTAAAGGAGATATTTTATGAAGCTTTTGCGAACTATATCGTTATTGCTCGTTTTTGCACTGACTTGCCCCGTGTTTGCCTCCTGCTCGCACGGCACGGAGGGTACCGACGGCACGGTTTCCGATGAAAGCGAGGAGAGTATGACAGAAGCAACACCGAGCTACCTTTACAGCGGAAAAACCGAGTTTGAGGTTACGTCGCAGAATAAAGCCGATGTGGGCGAGGGCGTTCACGTTTACGACCGCACGGGAGGCTTTGACTGTACTCCCCCCTCTGAAATGTCCTTCGTTGACGTTGCCGTTTGCGACGGAATAATCTGTTACGTGGGCGAGCCCGGAGAGCGCATAATCGTTCCCGAAAGCGGCTATGCCGTCAGGTTTTGCGGAGTTGAGCAGGAGCTAAAGCTCGGTGATCCGCTTGACGGCAGCATATTTACCATCAAATACCTGCCCGAAAAGTACGTGGAGATAAACGGCAGGGTTATTGAAATCGGATTTGAGAATATGGCCCGTACCGCCTACCACACGGGATATATTTTTGACGAATATTGGTATACCTCGAGCACCGTCAGCAATATTTACGGGTCGGAGTACGCTGTTGCGGACGGCAAGGTCGTTGAGATAAAGCGCTCGGGCGAGGGTGGCGGAAATACTGCGATTCCCGAGGGCGGCTACGTGCTCGCCGTCGGTATGGGCTCGGTTGAGGAAACGAGGCTCAACAGAGTTAAGGTCGGGGACGAGGCGGTTCGTGTCGAGAACGAAAACCTTTACACCGTAAGGACAATGCGCTTTACGGCAACAAATCCTGCAGTGCGGGAGTACGACTCGCTCAACCTCTACACCGCCGATTCTTATTCGGTAACCCCCAGGGGAAGCAACCTTACCGAGTTTGCCGTTTCTGCCGACGGAACGGTAACTGCCAAGCATGTAAACACTATTGGCGAGACCGCCGTTCCCGTAGGAGGCTGCGTTATTTCGGCAAGCGGCTATTACGCACAGTTCCTCAGCAGGAATCTCGACGTGTGTACCTCCGCCGTGATTAAGGACGGCGAAACGAAATTCGCTCTGATAACCAACCCAAAAACCGAGCTTGATTACGCAAAAAAACGTCTTGCGACGCTGGAAACCGATTTTCGTATAGCAAAAAGCAAATATTATTACATAGATTTTGAGCTTGTCGACAGTCTTGTGGGCGAGTGCGGCAGGCTTTTGGAAAACGCCGATGAGAGCGCAGAGCTGTTGCTCGAAAGGCTTGAGGCGCTGCTGCCGCTGCTTCCGCAGGGCGAAGCCGAGGTCATCCCTGCCGTAACGCTTCAGACGAGAGCTGTGTGGATAACGGTGGGCGAGGGCGACGGTGCAGGCAACGTGATTATGCACACCAATAATGACGAGGACGTTTACCGCCACGTGCTTACCGCAAAGAAGCTCGGCTACAATACCGTTATCTTTGATAACACCGCCTGCGGATTTGCGGTCTACGATTCCGAGGTGGAGGGCATGCTGCAGGCGCCCGGCTGTGATTTTGACGTGCTTGCAAGCGCAAAAAGTGCCTGTGAGGAGCTTGGAATGCAATTTTATATTATGGTCAATGCGTTCTCCTCGGGGCATAACAGCGTTGCCTACCCCGACGGGCATTATATGAAGCTCTACGCCGACAAGTACCTCGTTACCAACAAAGGTAACACCGCAGGACCCGAAGGTACGATTACTCTCGACCCTGCCGACAGCGAGGTGCAGGCATTTAATCTTGCAGTTGCAAGGGAGCTGGTGGAAAAATATTCCCCCGACGGCTTCCAGGTGGATTATATACGGTATCCGCTTCCCATCTACTATCAGGCTCATAACTATGAGGATTTTGGTTACAACGACTCCTCGGTCAGCCGTTTCGTCAAAAAATACGGTGTTTCGCCTCTCGACCTCAAAATCACCGATTCACGCTGGACGGATTGGTGCAGGATGAGGAGCGATATCATCAACGAGTATGCCAAAAGACTCTCGGATACGGTGCGCTCGGCCGATCCCGATGTTAACGTCAGCTTTACCTGCTTTGCCGATGCGGGCGACAGGGAAAAATACGTTTATCAGGATGTGGATTATTGGTGCGAGGAGGGCATTATCGATGCGCTTTACCCTATGATCTACGGCGACAGCGTTTATTATCAGAACAAGTACGCCACGGCTCACGATAAGTACGGCGACAGGGTTGACGTTATAACGGGAGTCGGCACTTATATCCGTGTTGCCGAGGGAGTTATGACCGAGCTTTTGTATCTGCCTCTGTTGCTCGGACAGCCCGGTTGCAGCGTGTTTACCGTCCGTTATACCTCGATTTGCGGATACGTTGACGAGCATCTTGCTGCGTTCCGCAAACAGGCAACACCCGCTTCGTCCAAAGGCTCGGGAGCCGCAGGCGCAGAGCATCTTGCCGATCGAGCCGCAAGACTTGCATATCTGTTCCCCGAAAGCAAGGACGAGCTGACGGCTTTTGCATCGGAATGTCTGCGCTATGGCGAAAAAACAGGCACGGACGCCGAGTTCTTTGAGGCGCTTTACTCGTTTGAATTCAGCGATGCCGAGCTTGACGAGACAGTGAGTGCCGATATTGCGTACGTAATCGGATGTGTTGACTAAAAAGCCGATTGACATATCGGGAGTATGCTGTTATAATTAAATAGTTAAATATAATATTTACTTTTATCCGAATTATCCAAAAAACAGGAACGGGGATTTGTGTCATTGATCGGCCAGAGAACTAAAATCAAAAGAGAAATGGTGGACCTCCACTGTCATATACTTCCCGGGCTTGATGACGGCTCGCCTACCTACGAGGAGTCGGTGATGATGGCGTCGATTGCCGCCGACAGCGGTGTGGCGATAATTGTTGCAACTCCGCACAGCTTCGGAAACGAGAGTTTTGGCGACGAGTTCCGTGATACCGTCATCTCGGCGGTCAACGACCTGCAAAGCGTGCTGGACTCGGAGGGAATTCCCATAAAGCTCGTCCCGGGTACCGAAATATACGCCCGTGAGGACACGTCGGAACTGCTTCTGTCGGGCGAGCTTCTTACTCTCGGAGGAACGAAATACGCACTTATCGAGTTCGATTTCGCCGAGCGGTCGAGGAATATGTATTCAATGCTGGAATCGGTACTCAATGCAGGCTTTATTCCCGTCGTTGCCCATCCCGAGCGGTATGACTGTGTTTTGGATAACCCGCTCGTTGCCGAGGAGATGGTGCGTCACGGCTGTCTGCTTCAGGTCAACAAGGGCAGTCTGCTCGGAGCCTTCGGAAGCGACGTAATGAGGAGTTCAATATCGCTCGTCCGCAAGGGGCTTGCGTGCTGTGTGGCATCGGATGCGCATTCGGCATACCGACGCACCACCGATATGAGCGAGGTCAAAAAAATGCTTGTCGAGCTTACCTCGCCCGAAGAGGCAAGACAGCTACTCAGCAAAAACCCCATAAAAATTCTCAGAGGGGAGACGTTCCCGTCCTTTGAAAAAAGGGGAACGAACAGGAAATAATGACGAAAACAATCAAAGCACTTATGTTTTGCGCTATAATTCTGGTGTGCGCGCTTTTTGCCGCATACCGCATTGTTATGTCCGCACAGGACGTAAATTATGCTCCTGCGATACATATCGGGGAGCGCGAGCTCCACGTGTCAGTAAACGATGACGAGCGCAGGCTGCTTGAGGGTGTTACCGCCTATGATGAGGAGGACGGCGATCTCACCGAGAGCATCATTCTTGAGAGCGTTTCGGATTTTATCAGCGAGGAGGGCGGCGTTTGTATTGCCACCTACGTTGTCGTTGACAGCGACCGCAACGTGTCAAAGGGATCACGCAGGATAGTTTTTGACGATTACGCATCTCCCGAGTTCACGCTTTCAAAGCCGCTTGTTTTTGATTACGGCTATGCTTTTGATGTGCTTGATCCCGTCGGTGCGGTCGATTGCTTTGACGGAGATATTTCCTCTACCGTAAAAATGTCGCTCATCGGAGCCGAGTCGATATCGTCGGCAGGAAACTATCAGGTGAAATACTACGTTACCAACTCCTATGGCGATACCGCCGAGATAACACTTCCCGTGACTATTTATCAACGCACCTCTGCCGAAATAAGATATCAGCCTGTTATCGGACTTTCCAAATATCTCGTTTATCTGGAAAACGGGGACACCTTCCGTCCCGAGGCGTATATCGAATCGATGACGATCAATGCCGTTCCCGTTGAGCTCACCGCCGATATGATCAGTGATATTGAGGTTGCCACCAATCTTGATGTCTCTGTTCCCGGAGTTTATACTGTCGAATACCGCTACACGGGTGACAACGGATATACCGGAACGACAAGACAGTTTGTCGTTATCGGAGAATAGGGGGGAAAAATGGCTGATACCGGAAGAAAAAACGAAAAAAAGCTTGATCTGACGAGCATTATCCGGGGTATATGGAAGCGTATGCTTGCGGTGGTGCTGGTTACCGTAATTGCCTATTCCGGCGCTTACGTGTTCAGCGATTATACTTATTCGCCCTCCTACTCGGCGAGAATGACGTTTGTCGTTACGGTTGCCGACAGCGATTCGGTATACACAAATCTTGCTCAGAGCAAAACCGCCGCTACAGTGTTTGCCGAGCTTGCAAACAACTATATCCACAAAAAGGTTGCCGAAAAGCTTGGCCCCGACAGCGGAAGAATTGAAATAACCGCTATGGCGGCAGAGGAAACCAACATCGTGGAGTTTCTCGTTACTGCCGAAAACCCTGTCGATGCATATAAGGCGGCGATAGCTGTGTTTGAAACCTATCCCGAGGTTACGGCAGGCTCGATGGACAACGTTTCGCTCAGGATGCTTATGGAGCCTACCGTTCCCACTGTGCCGTCAAATCCCCGTAACAGCGAAAAAACCGCACTGATAGCGGCTCTCGCTGCGGCGGCGCTTGCAATGGGTGTTTCGGCACTGCTTATTCACGTAAACGGAACGATTAAAAACCAGACCGAGTTCAACGATGAAGTCGATGCCAAGCTGCTTGGCACCATTTTCCATGAGCGGATATATAAAACCTTCAAATCCCGCATCAAGCGCCGCAAAAAGAGCGTTCTTATGATCGATGCGACGACCAGCTTCGGATTCGTTGAGGCGTACAAGCGGCTCCGTACGAAAATTGAGCTCGAGACCAAAAAGGGCAACGAGAACGTTATTTGCGTTACCAGCGTGCTGGAAAACGAGGGAAAGACTACGGTTTCGGCAAATATTGCGCTTGCCTTTGCGCTCAAGGGCTATAAAACGATACTCGTGGACGGGGATATGCGCCGTCCCGCAGTACACAAGGTTTTTGAAAAATCGCGCCCCGAGGCAAGTCTTATCGAGATGATTGCCAAGGAAAGCTATTCCCGGCATATTCTGACAGAGGAAAAATCCGGGCTTCACCTTCTCTGCTGCAACCGCAGTGCGGGCTACGATGATTTTGCAACCTCCAACGCCGAGAGCGTTGAGAAATTTTTTGACGAGCTGAAAAGGAATTACGACTACGTGATTATCGATACCTCGCCTATGTCGGTAGGTGCGGATGCGGAGAGCTTTGCAAACAATTCCGACGCCACGATACTCGTCGTACGCCAGGATGCGGCAAGGGCGCTTTCGGTCAACGATGCGATCGACGTGCTCAAGCACAGCAAAGCCCGCTTTTACGGCGGAGTATTCAACGACGTATACGGAATGGGCTTTACCATCGGCCATTACGGCTACGGTAAATACAGCAAGTACGGCTACGGTAAGTACGGAGTCGGCTATGGATACGGCTACGGTTACGGCTACGGCTACGGCTACGGAAAAAGCCGTGATGACGAAAAACCTAACGAAAAATGGGAAGAAAAGGAGGATAAACAATGAGTGATAACAGCTCGGCTGTCAGCCAAAACAGAGGCACTCACGATATGGACACTTTCCTTTCCAACTTTTTCAAGGGTGCAAAAAGGCTGTTTTGGATATTTTTGGTCTTTGGAGCCGCCGCAGCACTTATCTTTTGCTCCATATCACGCAAAAATTATAAACCCCAGTATATTTCCAGCGCAACCTTTACCGTCAGCATCAGCGACAGCTACGGCATTGAGCAGTCGGAGTACAACTCAAAGGTTGCTCAGCAGATGGCACTTACCTTTCCGTATATTCTAGAAAGCGGCGTGCTGATGGATATGATAGAGGCGCAGCTCAATAACCCCGGACTCGAGGGTGCATTGGCAGCGAGCGCTCCTATTGAGGGCTATAACTTTTTCACTCTCTCGGCGGTTGCGAGCGATCCGATAACCTGCGAGGAGATACTTATGGCAGCGCTTGAGAATTATCCCCGTATTTCCGCCTACGTTGTAGGTGATACCAGGATGGGAGAGCCGGATATCACTCCCGCTGAGCTTGCCAACCCGTTCTCTTACACCAGGGATATAATTGCAGGCTTTATTGCCGGATTTGCGCTGTTTGTTTTGAACTGTATACTCTATGCGCTTTCAAGGTCCACCGTACGCAAGCCCGAGGATATCAAAAAGCTGCTCAACACAAGATGCATCTGCTCAATACCCAAGATTTCCCACAAAAAGCGCTCGAGCCGCAAGAGCGACCCCGTGCTTCTTTCGCACGTCGGTGAGGAGGATTATTCCTTCCGTGAGGCTTACCGCCTGCTCCGTACCCGTATCGAGCGCGAAAAGGATAAAAAGATTATCCTCGTTACCAGTGCGCTTGCAAGCGAGGGCAAGACTACCGTTTCGGTCAACCTCGCCTCCTCGCTTGCTATGCGAGGACACAAGGTTTTGCTGATCGACTGTGATATTGCAAACCCCTCGGTAGCAAGGACTCTTGGCATCAAGAACGATATCACAACGGGAATACTTGAGTATCTCAAGGGAGATGTCCCCGTCGACCGTATAGGAATGAAGATCCCCTCGCTCGGAAACCTTATGGTCATCCCCGGCAAAACACGCACGTCAAGCAGCGTGGAGATATTGGCTAACGGAAGGATGAAGGAGCTTATCGACCAGATGAAGGACTACGTCGATTACATCATTCTCGACTCCTCGCCCGCGGGCCTGCTTACCGACTGCTCGGTGCTTGCAGGATTGGCGGATTGCTCGATATACGTTGTAAGGCAGGATTATTCGGACCGTGACAGTATTATCGACGGCGCCGAGAATCTTGCCGAGCATGGACTTCCTATGCTCGGATGCGTGCTTAATATTGTCGAAAAAGCGTTTACGTCACGCTATTCATACGGATACTCGTACAACTACAACCGTTATTCTCACTATGCCAAAAATTACGGAAAAAGGGATTGACATATAAACGATGCGTATTCAGATAAAGACCGATCTTGCGCTCGGCACCGAAGCACTGAGCGGTATACTGGAGGACTACTCGGTTCCGGCGTTTATTGTTGATAACGACCTGTTTATAAGAGAAAAGAACACGGCAGCTTCGGCGTGTCCGACGATGCGCAAGGGCAGAAGGCTCAACAGCCTTCTCACTACCTCGAAATGTGCCGAAATCAGGCTTCTCCGCACAGGTGAGCGGCTTGACCTTGAGCTTGACCACAACCTTTATATGTGGGCGGTCATCTTTAGGGCAAAGGACTGTTATCTACTCCTGGCAAAGGCCATAACGCCCTACCTTCGCAGCCGCACGCTCGCTTTGATCGATAGGCTCGAGGGCTACGAAAGCGAGCTGAGAATCGCACTTCCCCGGCCTGAATCGGGACTTCCGCTCCCGTATTCCAGGCTTTTGCGCTTTCAATCTCACGTATTTGAATTTGTACGGCTTTTGACGGCAGGACCCTCGCAGGATGGCTGTGCGTTCTCAGCAACGTCGCTGGCAACGAGTGTGTTCGGGCTCGCAAGAGAGCTTTTGTTCCCAAAAGCGGTTACGCTCCGCACCGATTCGGTCGGAGAGAGCGTTTATACATACGGAAGTCAAAAGGATTTTGCTTTTTTGCTCTCTGCTATGATTGCCAATGCCATCAGTATTACTCGCACGGACGTCCGTCTTTCGGCGGCTTGCTCGGCTGATACGGGAGTGTTTTCGGTATCCTTCGTGCCCGAAATGAATGAGGACGATCTCGGACTTTTGTATGGCGGTTATCGCACGGGTGATTTTTCATCCGAATACGGAGAGCTTCTGTTTGATATTTACCTTATGGAGCTGATTGCCGAGAGCAATCTCTGGGATTTTTGCGTGTGTGAGGACGAAACGTCCCCCGACAGGGTATGCTTTACGCTCACGGTAGACGCAAGCGGTGTGTCGGACGTATTGTTGCTCAGGGACGTTAACATGACTGAGGCGTCATTTATCCTTAAGCGGGAGCTGTGTTTATGAATTCGGATAAACGTATAAAAACCAAAAGTCCTTTGAAAAGGCACAGAATCATCTGGACGGTGCTCAGGGCGTTTATACGACCTGTCGTCAGGGTGATGTACCGCTTCAGCTGCGAAAAGCTGCCTGTCGGTAAGGAGCCCTGCCTCGTTCTGGTCAACCATACCGTAAATATGGATCCGCTTTTGGTGGCGGCAGCCTCCAAAAGGCAGATGTACTTCGTCGCCAGCGACCACGTTTACCGCTACGGCTTTTGGTCAAAGGCTCTTAAATGGCTCGTAGCCCCAATTCCGAGGACCAAAGGGGGGAGCGCACTGTCTACCGTGCTTGCCGTAAAGCGTGCGTTTGCAGGCGGAGCGAGCGTTTGTATTTTTGCCGAGGGCAACAGGACGTGGGACGGAATTACGGGCCCGTTCCCCGCAGGAACCGCCTCCCTTGCAAGAAGCGGCGGAGTTTGGCTCGTTACCGCGGTAATCGAGGGCGGTTATCTTACTCAGCCCAGATGGGCGACCACTATCCGCAAGGGCGGTGCAAGGCTCGTTGTGAGGGGCAAGTATTCCCCCGAGGAGCTGGGCGCGATGACCGACGGCGAGGTAAACGAGCTTATAAGCCGTGATCTTTACGAGAATGCATTTGAACGGAATGTAAGTGAAAAGCGTGTATATAAAGGCAAAAACCGAGCCGAGTTTCTTGAATCCCTGCTGTTTATCTGTCCGCGCTGCGGTCAGATGTCCGGACTTGTCAGCCGGGAGCATACCCTGCGCTGTACAAAATGTGAGAGCGTTTGGGAGTTTGGAACCGACGGTCTGCTTACAGGCGGATATTTTTCGAGCCTTGTCGATTGGAACGCCTGGCAAAAGGCCGAGCTTTTTAAGCGGCTTGATGCAGGCGGCGTGCTGACCGACGAAGAAGGCGAGGTATTTGAGATCGTTGACGGCGAGGAGCATCTGCGAGATAAGGGTGAGGTGCGCCTTTCCGCCGAGTCGTTTTCGGTAGGTCACGAGACGTTCCCGATCAACAGCATCACGGGCTTTTCGATCTTCCTAAAAAATACCATTGCGTTCTCTGCAGACCGTAAAAGCTACGTTGTAAAATTCCCGTCAAAGCGTTTTAATGCGCTTAAATACGAATATTCCGTTTTACATCTTTCTTCCCGTGTAAAGGTATAAAACGTATAAAAAAGCCTGTCTTGGGGTTAACCAAAACAGGCTTTCGTTTTTAATTGTGAGTGCGTCCGCACTATCTTTTTGCTCGCTTTACGAGGAACGAAACCGCCGCGGCTGCTCCGTAAACAACGAAATAAATCATTGTGACAAAGAACAGGAACACGATCCAGCCCGAGGGCTCGCTTTCAACGTTTGCGAACAGACAGTATGCCGTAAGCATCACGAAAATATAGTTGACCAAAACGTGCAAAAAACGCTTTGCGGTGGAGGACATATTCTTTGCCTCGAATATCCAGAACGAAAATCCGTATACTGCGGACGCAAAGAATATTGCCAGATCGCTGACGAGAACCCGTTTTGCAAAATCACCTATACCGGTGTTGCCGTTGCGGATTCCCAGCGCAATAAATGCGGCAAACGCAAACGAAACGCAGGCGTAACAGCCGAGCGTGCGAAGCGAGCATTTTAACAGCAGTAATTTGTTTTTGCTCATAGCGTTACGCTCTTACAAAAGGGGTAATGCTGTCGGAAAGGAGCGAGTTCTCAACCGAAGCAGTGATAACGCAGTTGATATTATGTTTGGACGTGATTTTCTCGACGTCGAGAACAAATCTCTCAAAAGCGGGAACATCGTCACCGCAGATCTTGAGTGCGCTGTCGATAAACAGATCCGTAATATCGTAGTTGCCTGCAAACATACCGCATACAAAGCCAAAAAGCTTCTCGGCGTTGTCAATTCCGTATTCCTTTGCGTCAACCAGACGTGCGTGATATTTAATATCGAAGGTAAGCTTCCTGCCATACTCGATGCAAATAACAACGCCCTTTGCATCGTTCGACGCCTTGTTTACCTCTTCGATGAGAGCTTTCGTTTTTCCTGTGCCTTTAACTCCGACTATAAGCTGCATATTTAACTCCAAGTTCCTCGGCAGGGTATTTTCCGTACGGTTGCCGAAGCCGCACGGGGTCTTTTTTATATTTTACTTGATAACAATCCAAAAATCAATACCATTTTGTTACGCTTTTGTTTTTTTCTCAATTTCTGCCAGCCGTTCCTCGTATCCCGGCTTTCCGAGCAGAGCAAACATATTCTTTTTGTATTCCTCAACTCCGGGTTGGTCAAAGGGATTTACGTCAAGGATGTAGCCGCTTGCCGCACAGGCGATAAAGAAAAAGTATATCAGCGCACCGAGGCTCCTCTCGTCACGGCGGGGGAATTCGATAAACGCCGTGTCGCATCCGCCGTCACGGTGGGCAAGCATAGTTCCGAGCATAGCTTTTTTGTTAATGCCGTCCATATGCATATCCGCAAGGAAATTGAGCCCGTCGCCGTTTGCCTCGTCAAAGGGAACGGCTATATCGCCGCTGTCGGCCTCGGTTGCAACGCAAATCGTCTCAAACAGTATTCTCTGTCCGTCCTGAACGTACTGACCGAGCGAGTGCAGGTCGGAGGAGAATATTGCACTGGCAGGGAAAATGCCCTTGCTCTCCTTACCCTCGCTCTCGCCGAACAGCTGCTTGAACCACTCTCCCATAAAGCGGAAATCGGGATCGTAGCTGACGAGCAGCTCAACGCTTTTGCCTCTCTCGAGCATGAGGTTGCGGAGAACGGCGTATTTGTAGGCATCGTTGCCGAGACCTGCCTCGATGATTGCCGAGCGCTCCTCGGCGGCGCCGCACATAAGCGCATCGATATCCACTCCCGCAACTGCGGCAGGCAAAAGACCGACCGCCGTCAGCACCGAAAATCTACCCCCGACGTCATCGGGAATAACAAAGCATTCCCAGCCCTCCTCGTTTGCCAGAGCCTTGAGAGCGCCTCTTTTTGCGTCGGTGGTGGCAAATATCCTGTCCCTTTGCTCCTCCTTGGTGTAGCGTGATGCCATATATTCACGCACTATGCGGAACGCAACGGCACTCTCGGTGGTGGTGCCGGATTTGCTGATGACGTTAACGCTTACGTCCTTGCCCTCGCAGAGCGAAAGAACGGTGGCAAGCTCTTTGCCCGAAAAGGAATTGCCTATAAAATAGACCTCACAGCCGCCAAGACTGTTGTGGTACGGTGTTTTAAGATACTCGATGCAGGCTCTTGCGCCGAGATACGAGCCTCCGATTCCGATAACGAGCAGGATGTCCGAGCTCGCTCTTATGCGCTCGGCGGCATTTTTTATTCGCAAAAACTCCTCCCGATCGTAGCAGGCGGGCAGATCCCTCCAGCCGAGGAAATCGTTTCCTCTGCCCGTGCCGTTCCAGATACGGTCGTGAGCGACGGCAAGGCGATCCGAGTATGCCGAGCAATCCGACCCGGATATACTGTTTATATTGGAATTGTTAAATTTGATCATAGTTGCGTTACACTTCCTAAAGAGATATTACTGCCGATTATATAGCCAAAACGCCGTTTTGTCAATCGTTTTTGCAAATTACATCGACCCGAATATGCGTTTCAGCAGCTCGCAAAACAGCATCCGCCAGCTTGCTCGCTCAACGTTTTCACAGGAGGTCACGGGCACGCGGGCAACCTCGCTGCCCTCCAGCGTGTATACGGCATATCCCAGCACATCGCCCTCCTTTACGGGTGCGGTGATGCTTTCGTTCAGCGTGACCGTACATTCGGGTACGGCGGACGAGCCCTTACCCGTAAGAATTTTGCAGGAGTCGGTTTTGACGGCAACGTGGGTCTTGCTGCCCTTGGTGACGGGCAACGGATCGATCTGCGGTGGCTCGGGCGTTATTACCGAGTAGTTTGCAAACCCGTAGTCGAGCATTCCCTTTGCCTCCGAAAAGCGCTTGTCGCTCGTGCTCGCTCCAAGAATAACGGCTATCAGCTTCATGCCGTCACGCTCGGCGGTTGCCGAAAGACAGTAGCCTGCCTCATCGGTAAAGCCCGTTTTCATTCCCGTTGCACCCTTGTAAAAGCGGATCAGCTTGTTGGTGTTTGCCAGCCCAAAAGCGCCGTCCCGTACCGTGTCGGTCCATATACCCGTGTAGGCAAAAACAAGCTCGTGCTTCATCAGCTCCCTTGTCATCAGCGCAACGTCGTACGCCGACGAAAAATGTCCCTCGGCGGGCAGTCCGTTGGTGTTTACAAAATTCGTGTCCACGCATCCCAGCTCAAGTGCGCGCCTGTTCATCTCGGCAACGAACGAGCTCTCGCTTCCGCAAAGATATTCGCCCAGTGCAACTGTGGCGTCGTTTGCCGAGGCGATAATAAGCGCCTTGAGCAGATCGTGCACGCTCATCTCCTCGCCGGGCTCGAGGAATATCTGCGAGCCGCCCATTGATGCGGCGTTTTCGCTTGCGGTGACGGCATCGGTCAGCGATATTCTGCCGCTGTCGATGGCCTCCATAACGAGCAGAGTGCTCATAACCTTGGTTACCGAGGCGAGAGGAAGCCGTACGCTTTCGTTTTGCTTGAACAGCACCTCGCCCGTGTCAAATTCCATCAGAATGAGTCCCTTTGCATCTCCCGACGGGACGTATTCGACTGCCGAATAGGTCTCTGACCAGTACGGCTCAGGCAAAAGGTTATCGGGATATATTTGGGCAACCTCGGTTGCGCCTGCCGGCGTAAGCAGACAGGAAACGGCAGTAAATACCGCCCATAAAACAGTTAAGGCTCGGGATTTTTTCATCTGTTGTATCTCCTTTTCGGTACGCTTTGTAAAAAAGTATGCAAAAGACAAAAAAATATACCGTAAATGCGGCGCCGTGGGGAGGTAAAATTTGTTACACCTATTGATTTTTGTTACAGGTTTGGTATAATTAAAATATGAAAATATGCCAACAACGGAGGGTTTTTATATGAAAGCGATCATTAACGGCAGAATCATCCTGAAAGACCGTGTTATCGAGGGCTGTGCTGTTCTTTTCAGCGACGTTATCGAGGGTATTGTTCCCGTGAGCGAGGTTCCTGCAGATGCCGAGCTTATTGATGCAAAGGGCGGCTATGTTTCTCCCGGACTTATCGACCTTCACATTCACGGATATCTCGGAAAGGATGTCTGTGACGGCGAGGAGGAGAGCATCCGCACTATTTCAAAGGGACTTCTTGCCAACGGAGTAACGGGATATCTTCCCACCACCATGACTGTTGATATGAAGGTTATCCGAAAAGCCCTTGAGGTCTGTCGCTCGCTGAAAGAGGAGAGCAAGGACTGGGAGGGAAGCACTATTCTCGGCTGCCACGCCGAGGGCCCGTTCATCAGCGAGGCTAAAAAGGGCGCACAGGATCCCAAATTTATCCTCAAGCCCGATGCGGAGTTTATGAAGGAGTATGCCGACATTATCCGTATTATCACTCTCGCTCCCGAGACCGACGATAATTTTAAGGCTATCAAAGAAGTACGCAGGGATACCGATATCGTTATGTCGATGGGTCATACCTCTGCCGATTACGATACCGCAGTTGCCTCCACCGCCGCAGGCGTAAGGCACGTAACTCACCTTTTCAACGCAATGACTCCTCTTGCTCACCGTGCTCCCGGTGTTGTTACCGCAGCACTTAACACCGACGTTTCGGTTGAGCTTATCGTCGATACCTTCCACGTAAATCCCGCATTTTACGATATGCTGTTCAAGCTCAAGGGACGCAAGCTCTGCTTTATTACCGACTGTCTCCCCGCAGGCGGACTTCCCGAGGGCGAGTACACTCTCGGCGGTCAGAAGATCATATACAGAGGCATTGTGTGCCGTCTTGAGGACGGTACCGTAGCAGGCAGCATCCTTCACCTTAACAAGGGTGTATGGAACGTCTACTCCAACTCGAGCATTCCTCTTCACGAGTGCGTAAACGGCGCATCCCTCAACCCTGCCACCGTTCTCGGCATCGATGACAAAAAAGGCTCGATCGAGATCGGAAAGGATGCAGACCTCATTATTACCGACAAAGAATTTAACGTAAATAAAACTATCATCGGAGGAAAAATCAGATATGAAGCTTAAAGTACCTGCAAAACTCGACCCCGGTTTTATGCCGCTTTCTCTCGTATGCCGTGAGATGCGCGAGGCAACCAAGGATGACGGTCAGGATATCGTTATCGGCGTTGAGCGCAACAAGGGCTACACCACCACCTACAAGACCCGTATCTTCAAGGACGGCACCGGCCACGATGAGGAGAATTTTACTTTTATCGAAAGAATGGCAAAAGCCCTTCTTTGGGTAGCCGGCGGCTACAAGATCATCATCGCAGGCAGCGAGGTCGTTGGTAACAAGATCAAAAAAGCTTACGAGGCAGGCGAGCTTCGTGACTTCGATAACGGCTTTATGGCAAGAGTTTACGAGCGTCCCTTTGAGGTTGAGGTGCGTTCTCTCGAGGATGCTCCCACCGACGTTGGCTCCGCAGCTCCCGTAGGACGTCATCTCGACGGCTGCCGTATCGGCTTTGACGCAGGCGGAAGCGACCGCAAGGTAAGCGCTGTTATCAACGGCGAGAGCGTTTACTCCGAGGAGGTTGTCTGGTTCCCCAAGATCAACTCCGATCCCGAATACCACTATCAGGGAATTCTTGAGGCGATGAAGACTGCCGCTTCCCATATGCCCCGTGTCGATGCTATCGGTGTTTCGAGCGCAGGCGTTTATATTGATAACAAAATTATGGTTGCTTCGCTCTTCCTCAAGGTAAGCGACGAGGAGTTTGAGAAGAAGGTTAAAACCATGTACATTGACGTTGCTAAAGAGATCGGTGCCGATATTCCCATCGAGGTTGCAAACGACGGCGACGTTACCGCACTTGCAGGCGCAATGGATCTCAACGATGACTCGGTTCTCGGCGTAGCTATGGGCACCAGCGAGGCAGGCGGATACGTTGATCCTCAGGGCAACATCACCGGCTGGCTCAACGAGCTGGCTTTCGTTCCCGTTGACTACAACACCGAGGCTATGGTTGACGAGTGGTCGGGCGATTTTGGCTGCGGCGTAAAATATTTCTCGCAGGACGGCGTTATCAAGCTCGCTCCCGCAGCAGGAATTGAGCTCGACGAGAGTCTTTCTCCCGCCGAAAAGCTCAAGGTCGTTCAGGGTCTTATGAAAGAGGGCCACAAGGGTGCCGCCGATATTTACGATACTATCGGTGCATACTTTGGCTATGCTATCGCTTTCTATACCGAGTTCTACGATATCAAGCACGTTCTCATTATGGGCCGTGTTACCTCTGGCGAGGGCGGAGTTATCCTTCTCGAGAGAGCGCAGGAGGTTCTTGACAAAGAGTTCCCCGAGCTTGCTAAGAAGATCACTCTCCACATTCCCGATGAGAATTCCCGCCGTGTAGGTCAGTCCGTTGCGGCCGCCTCGCTTCCCAAGATCGGCTGATATCTGCCCACAAAAAAGGAGGAGCCCGGATGGTTATCCCCGCCGGAAAGGCAAAACAAAGCCTTCTGTTGATGGCTTGTGCGTTTATTGCGACCGTTGTTCTTTGCTCCTGCAGTCCGCCGTACGATGCGGAATACGGGCAGAGCGACAGCGTGCCAACCTTTTCCACTTACAGCGAGTACGTTGAATGGCTGGATTCCGAGTCGGATACCGAGTCGGACGTCGAGCTGTTTGATGCGGCTGCGTTCCTCGAAAGGTACGTTGCCGATTTCGTCAAATATACCGAGCTGATAAACGGCGTTGTGGAGGTCGACCCCGACGTGACTGTCGAGGGCACGTCCTATTGCCGCGTTGTTGCCGACAGGCTTGATACAAAAGATGGAATTTCGGGCTTCCTTCGGAGCTTTATGACCGAGGAGCGTGCATATGCCGAGCTTGAGTTTCTTACAGCATCGACCACGGCAGACGGTGCGGGCAATCCCCCGTACAGCTTTGTGGACGGAAGCACCTATCTCGATACAGAGTATTCCGGCAGATTCTACCCCGGCACCTGGGATGTTTCAACGGCTCGTCCCGTGTTTGTGCTCGACAGCCTGCTGCGTATAACCTTTGAGGCATATGAAGGCAGTGCGGCTTACGGCTATACCGCCGAGTTCGTCAACGAAAACGGAGTTTGGCTACTCGACAGTATTTCACAGCAATAAAAAATCAAGGCACACTCGTGAAAGAGTGTGCCTTGTCTTTTTTTAATTTTGATACCGTAGGTTTACTCGCAGGTAATTATTCCCACCAGCTTGTGGAGGGATAAACCACGTTGTCACCCTCAAATCCTGCCGAAGGCTCGGGATAAAGCTCGTCGAGCACGTAGTCATAGCTGCGGGACAGGGTGTCGGCGTAGATTACTTCCTCGCCGTAGCTGCAGTATGCGCGGAAGCTGATCTCGTCATCAAGACCGTTTGCGGGAATATCAATAATGGTTACGTAGAAGGTAATCGTCTCGTAATCGGCAAAGGTAAGCTCGGGATCGTAGTTTTCGATACCGGAGGCGCTTACGCTGATTGCGCCCACAGTTCCAATTGAAAGCTCGTTCTCACCGAGCAGACGGGTGGGATAGAACACGATTCCGAGATCGGTAATGTCCTCGGAGGTGATACCTGTGGGGAGATACGCAGTCTCGTATTTTGCGCCGAGACGGAGTGCGGGAGACTCGAGATTGATTTTTGCGCCGAGGGAGGTAACGGGGCAGCCTTTTGCAACAACCTCAGCGGTGTAATCGCCACCGTAGCTGTCGCTCAGAGGATTCTCAAAATCGGCATCGGTAGCGTTGTAGGCAACAACGTTGCTCACGCTGACAGAAACCGAGCCGCCAACCTCCGAAAGAACGGTGAAGGGAATAGAGATCACAATAGCTTTATCTTTGGAAATAACCGAGTCGGTAGCTTCCCCACTGTCATTCAAACCGCCGTCATCGGGGCAGAAGAAGCAGTAGTAGTACTCGCCGGACTCGTAAAGCCTTACAATCTGCTCCCAATCGGAATCGTCGGGAGTGGAGACGATGCAGGAGGTGTCGGATGCAGAGGACTGGGTGTATGCAGGAGCAACCTCGTCCGCATCGTAATGTAACTCAAAATCAATATAGGCTATCTCGACATCCTCGGCAACGCCGGCAATCTCGATGCACAGATCAAAGGTGTCGCCTGCGGTAACGGTGGAGTCGTTGGTGATGGTAACGGTATAATCTGCAGTATCGGCAAAAGCCGTAACCGAAAATGAGATCGCCATCATAGCGACTACGAGAAAAACACTCAAAAACTTTTTCATTTTTATCCTCCGTAATGAATCATGTATAAAAGCTTACGTAATATGATAACACACAAAAAACAGCATGTCAACCGTTTTTTGTTTATTCTGCTGTGGTTTCATCCGTTAATTAAAGCCGTTTTGTCGGTAGTGACGCCATTTGCGGGTATAATCAGGTTAAGGGCTGAGGGCAGGATCCGCATAACGGGATTTTTCGTGGGAACGATCTCGCCGTCGACGTTGAGATCTATCATCGAGTCGGACACCAGCTTCATCTCACAGCATCGATGGTATGTAACGTACTGCTTAAGCTCCTCAATGTGCCGCCCTGCGCGGAATTTTCCGACCAGAACGGGAATTTTCGGCTTCGGCACCGTGTCCACACTGATGAAATCTATCAGCCCGTCACTGATGTCCGAGTATGGCGCCGCCTCAAAGCCGCCTCCGTAAAACCTGCCGTTTGCGGCTATTGCAAAAAGGTAGGGACCATTTCCTTTGCCTGCCTCGTGTCCGTCGGTGTATATATAAAAATAGTTTTTGGTTTTTTTGAGCAGACAGGAGGCGAGCGAGAGATTGTACGCCATGCTTCCGTTTACAAAAGGGATGTTTTTGAATTTGTCCATTCCCTTTGCGATTGCGGCATCAAAGCCTGCCGAAATAATATTAAGACCTATTCGGCTTTGACCGTCGTCATCGGTAATGCTTATCATATCCACAGCGCAGTATCTGCCGCCGGTCAGCGCTTCGAGCGAGCCGAAGGCATCCCCGTGAGAATCAAAGTATTTTACAAAATCGTTGCCCGAGCCTATAGGAAGCACGCCGAGCGCACAGCTTTTACTGCCCGATGCGTATACACCCTCGGCCGTTTCGCAAAGGGTGCCGTCCCCTCCGCAGGCGTAAACTCTTACAAAGTCATCGGGATGAGCAAGAATGTAGTCCCTTGCCTTTATGCTTGCATCCCCCTTGCACTCCGTAACGGCAAAATCGTAAGGCTCGTTGAGACCGAGCTCTCCGACTGCACGCTTTACGCTCTCGGTGCGATCGGTCTTGCCTGCCACCGGATTTATCACAAAAAGATGTCTGACGTTCATTGCGAGCCACCTCTGTCTTTGATATAGGGGGCGTCTGAAATTGCGCTTCCGCCGAAGCACAGCGCAATAATATGCTCGGCACGGAGGTGACGCTCGTAGTCGGCTCGTGCCTCGGGGGAAAGCGACCTCGCATCGGAGGGTTTTGTAATAACGGGGAGAGAGCGTGTCTTTTTTGTCCTGCTCAAAAACTCTCTGCCCTCACCGTCTGCGCCGAGCAGACAGCAGAACGTCGGTCCGGCGTGTACTCGCTCGGAGCGAAAGCCAAAGGCGTTTGCAAGCAGGGCGCGTCGTATGCGTGCGGAGGTGTATTTTGTATCCCTGCACCGCTCGGTAAGCTCGTCGATACTTCCCGAGCAGGGTGCGTGCTTTTTCAGCTTTGCCAGAAGATCGCCGCTCATTCCGTAAATACCGTCTACGCTATCGGCGTTATACAGAGCAGAAAAAACCAAAGGAGCAAGCCCCTCACCGCCGATGGGGAAATTGGGATCCTGTCCGAGCACCGTGCGGCTTTCCTCGGGCAAAGATGCAAGCATTCCGTCCCTGTCATTTGCGGCACGGATTTCGGTTGAGGATGCAAGGGCGGAGTTCCTCGGAATGATAATGTGATCGAGAGAGGGATGTTTTTTCAGAGCGAGCAGATACTCGGTCGAGAGAATGTTGTTTGGCTTTTTGAGTGCCTGTTCAGCGTGATCTCCGATTATCTTGCCAACGGCTCTGCCTAACGCTTTGGGGTAGGAAAGATTCTTTTCGCCGTCGATCAGCTCCGACACCCGTGCATAAAAGCCCTCGGCGGATATGACCTTTCCTATCTCGGTAAGAAGCTCCTCGCCGTCCTCGGCACCGAAGGCAAGAAAATCGGCACCTATGCCTCCTGCGATATGCACGCCCGAGAACGCAAAATCCCGTGCCGAGGTACAGCACCAGGGGACAGGCAGCTCAAGCACAAGGCTTGCACCTGCTTCAATGGCGCATTTGGCACGGGTATATCGATCGGCTACCGAAACGCTTCCGCGCTGAACGAGGTTTCCGCTCAGCACGCAAATAACGCCGTAGCCATTATTTTTAAGCTCGTTTATCTGATACAGGTGACCGTGATGAAAGGGGTTGTATTCGCATATAATTGCGGCAAAACTCTTTTGCGTCATTTGGCAAAAACCCCCTTGCTTTTCAATGATATAAGTAGTATAATCGTTTGTAACAGAAAAGTCAATAAGGAGAGAATTATGTACATTCTTGTCGTAAACGCAGGCAGCTCATCACTCAAATATCAGCTTTTTGATATGGATACCAACAAGCCCGTCGCAAAAGGACTTTGCGAGAGAATTGGTATTGACGGAAAGCTCACTCATACCGCCTCGGGTAAGGAAAAGGTTCAAAAGGACATTCCTATGCCTACCCACGCTCAGGCAGTTACCGCGCTCGTTGAGCATCTTACCGATCCCGTGTGCGGATGCATCAAGGATATGTCCGAGATCTCGGCTGTAGGTCACCGTGTGGTGCAGGGCGGACCTTGGCTCATCGACAGTGTTATCGTTGACGACGGCGTTATTGCCGATCTTCGCAAATGTCTTGATATTGCACCCCTTCACACAAAAGCGCATCTTCTCGGGATCGAGGGCTGTCTTGAGGCAATGCCCACAACTCCTCAGGTGCTCGTGATCGACACCCAGTTCCACCAGACTATGCCCGATTACGCATACACCTATCCCATTCCCTATGAGCTTGCCGAAAAATATGCTATCCGCCGATACGGCTTCCACGGTACCTCGCACCGTTACGTTTCGGGCAAGGCTATCGAGTATCTCGGCAACCCCGATGCAAAGGTTATCACCTGCCACCTCGGAAACGGCTCCTCCATTACCGCAGTTGACGGCGGCAAATGTATCGATACCTCTATGGGCTTCACTCCGCTCGAGGGCTTTATTATGGGCTCCCGTTGCGGAACCGTTGACCCTGCCGTTATCCCCTTCCTTATGGAAAAGGAGGGCATTCCCGTCAACGAGATGGGCGATTGGATGAACAAAAAGTGCGGATTCCTCGGCGTTTCGGGTGTTTCGAGCGATCTTCGTGAGGTTATGGCGGCTCTTGAGGCAGGTAACGACCGTGCAAGGCTTACCGTAAGCATTCTTGAGTATCAGATCAAAAAATATATCGGCTCCTATACCGCCGCAATGAACGGACTTGACTGCATCGTGTTTACCGCAGGCATTGGCGAGAACAACGCCGATATCCGCTCGGGCGCACTCAAGGGACTTTCCTATTTTGGCATCGAGATCGACGAGGAGAAGAACAGAGCAAAGGATCCCTTTGAGATTCATTCTGCAAATTCCAAAGTAAAGGTTCTCGTTATTCCCACCAACGAGGAGCTTGTTATCGCTTCCGATACAATGAATCTGGTCTCCGTAAAATAAGATGGGTAGGGAAGAGGACAGCAGAGCAGGTCATCGCAGCCGCCAGCGTGAGAGATTGCTTGCCTCGGGTGCAGGCGCTCTTTCGGACAAAGAGCTGCTTGAAATGCTTTTATACTACGCCATTCCCCGTGTTGATACAAAGCCTATCGCTCACGAGCTTCTTGAGCGGTATGGCAGTATTGCAAACATCCTCGCCGCCGACAGTGAGGAAATAAGGCGCATCTCGGGAATTAAGGACAGTGCCGAAATACTGTTTTCGCTACTCCGTGAGGTATGTGTACGAGGCGCAGCCGGAAAGGACCTTAACAGCTTTTTTGATAAAAGCTACGTGAGCAGATATCTGCTTGACCTTTACGGAAGCCTTACCACCGAGCACGTCTATGCGTTTTTCCTGGATAACAGCGGATGCCTTTTGGCAAAGCAGCTGATATTCCGAGGCGGCGTCAGCTCGGCAAAATTCCCCTTACGTCCCGTTACGGAGGGCGCAATACGCAGCGGCGCCTGCTCGGTCATTATTGCTCACAACCATCCCAGCGGAAGTCCCATTCCGTCGGGCGATGATATTTTTACCACCGATCGGGTGGCATCGCACCTTTCCGCAAACGATATCGCGCTTGTCGAGCATTACGTGGTCGGCAGGGATTCGGTTATCGGTATTCTTTCTCAAAAGATGCGATAAAAATCCCCAAAGCTATTGACATACCGTTAAAATGGTAATATAATGCTACAAAACCGTTGAGGGAGAGTAAGTAAGCAGCGTCCCCTTTTCCACAGAGAGCCGCAGGCGGTGTGATTGCGGCGAAAAACACGTTGCCCAATGGACTTCCGAGGGCGAACAGAACGGCGAAAGCTCAGTATGGGAGACGGAGCGCCCCTCCGTTAAAAAAGGCAGGCGTATGAAGTACGCAAGAGAGGGCAAGAATTTTATCTTGCCAAGCAGGGTGGCACCGCAGGAGATTCCTGTCCCGGCGATTTTACATCCGGGACGGGATTTTTGTTTTCAGTCCTGCAAAAAAAGGAGAAGAACAATGAACAGAGAGATTCCCTACAAAATTTATCTTGAGGAGCAGGAGATGCCGTCGGCTTGGTATAACCTCCGTGCCGATATGCAAAAAAAACCGGCTCCGCTTATCGACCCGTCGACGATGAAGCCTATCACTCTTGAGGCACTTTCAAAGGTGTTCTGCACCGAGCTTGCTATGCAGGAGCTTGACGAGAACAGGGCGTATTTTGACATCCCCGAGGAGATACGTAATTTTTATAAAATGTACCGCCCCTCACCCGTTGTCAGGGCGTACTGCCTCGAAAAGGAGCTTGATACTCCTGCCGAGATATACTACAAATTTGAGGGCAACAACACCAGCGGAAGCCACAAGCTCAACTCGGCAATCGCACAGGCGTACTATGCAAAAATGCAGGGACTTACGGGCGTTACCACCGAAACGGGCGCAGGTCAGTGGGGCACGGCGCTCTCGATGGCTTGCTCCTATTTTGGGCTCGACTGCAAGGTTTATATGGTAAAATGCTCATATGAGCAAAAGCCGTTCAGACGTGAGGTTATGCGCACCTACGGCGCATCGGTCACCCCCTCGCCCTCTACCGAAACCGAGGTCGGAAAACGGATACTCGCCGAGCATCCCGGCACCACGGGAAGCCTGGGCTGTGCTATCTCGGAGGCGGTTGAGACGGCAATGAACAGAGAGGGCTACCGCTACGTGCTGGGAAGTGTGCTTAATCAGGTAATGCTTCATCAGTCGGTTATCGGTCTTGAGGCAAAGGCGGCGCTTGATAAATACGGCATAAAACCGGATATTATTATCGGATGCGCAGGCGGCGGAAGTAACCTCGGCGGACTCATCGCTCCATTTATGGGCGAAAAGCTCAAGGGTGAGAACGACTACCGCTGTATTGCCGTAGAGCCTGCATCCTGTCCCACGCTGACGAGAGGCGTTTACGCCTACGATTATTGCGATACCGGCAAGGTATGTCCCCTTTCCAAAATGTACACCCTCGGAAGCGGATATATCCCTTCGGCAAGCCACGCAGGAGGACTCCGCTACCACGGTATGAACTCGGTGCTCTCCGAGCTTTACGATCAGGGACTTATGGAGGCAGTTTCATATACCCAGACACAGATATTCGAGTCGGCGGTAAGATTTGCCCGTGTTGAGGGAACTCTTCCCGCTCCCGAGAGCAGTCACGCAATCCATTGCGCTATCGAGGAAGCTCTGAGGTGCAAGGAAACAGGCGAAAAGAAAAAGATTCTTTTCGGTCTTACAGGCACGGGATACTTTGATATGTACGCCTATGCAAAATTTAACAACGGCGAGATGAGCGATTATATTCCCGCCGATGATGAGATAGCGGCAAGCATCAAAAAGCTGCCCGTAATGGAATAGAGGAAAAATATGACAACTAAAAGGATTCTCACAATTCAAGATATTTCCTGCGTGGGACAATGCTCGCTTACGGTTGCACTCCCCGTTATTTCGGTGTGCGGTGTTGAGGCGTGCGTGCTTCCCTCGGCAGTTCTTTCCACTCATACGGGAGGCTTTAAGGGCTTTACCTTCCGTGATCTTACCGACGATATGCCCGATATTGCAAGCCATTGGAAAGCTGAGGGAATCACCTTTGACGCCATTTACACGGGCTACCTCGGAAGCACCTATCAGATATCGCTCGTAAAGCAGATATTCGATACCTTCTCGGGAAACGGATGCCTCAAAATCGTCGATCCTGCAATGGCAGATAACGGAAAGCTCTACGTCGGCTTTGACAGCGAGTTTGTTTGCGCTATGAAGAGCTTGGTCGGCAGTGCCGATTACGTGCTTCCGAACATCACCGAGGCGTGCCTTCTTACCGATACCGAGTACAAAACCGAGTACGGCAGGGAGTATATCGACCTTCTTCTGCAGCGGCTGATCGACCTGGGCTGTAAAAAGGTTATTCTTACGGGAGTTTCTTACCGAAAGGGTTATACCGGTGTTGTGGTGTACTCGGACGAAGGCTATGAATACTACGAGCACGACCAGCTCGGAAACGGCTGTCACGGCACGGGCGATATTTACGCATCGGCGTTCACGGGTGCGCTTATGCGAGGGCTCGGAGCGTTTGAAGCCGCTTCGCTTGCCGCCGATTTTACGGTAGAGTGCATCAAGGCAACTCCCAAGGAGCATTGGTACGGCGCACAGTTTGAGTCGGTGTTGTATAAGCTGCCCGAGATGATAAGCAAAAAGCTGTAAAAAGTAATAAAAAGGCTGTAAAAGCTCATTGTGAGCTCTTACAGCCTTTCTTGTTCTTAAATTATCAGCCGGCAAGGCTTACCGCAAGGTCACTGTAGTCGAGCAGATCGACAATACCGTCGCCGTTCATATCGGCAATAGACGCCTCGGGAAGCTCACTGTTTGCAAGCGCAACCGCAAACTCACTGAGGTCGAGCAGGTCAACGATGGCATCGTAGTTAAGGTCGCCGAGCAACACATCGCCGCACAAGGTGCAGGTGCCATCTTTGTAAGCGTGACCGGTTGCATTCACGAAGTCCGCCACATAGCTGTCACCGCAGGTGCAGGTGTAAGTAGTATAGCCCTGCTCAGTACAAGTGGGCTCGGTAACCTTGGAGCTGTAGTTGTGACCGAGTGCGGGAAATACCTCGGTATAATTATAGCCGCAAGCAGAGCACACATAAATGGTGTATCCCTGCTCGGTACAGGTAGGATCAATAGCTTTGTCGATAACCTCGGTGTGATCGGGTTTTTCTGCGGAGGCATTTTTACCGTTGGTATATACCATTTCAATATTGCCGCAGCTGATATAACCGTAGTAGACCTTAGCGCCGCCGAGTACGGGTATAGTCTGCACAGTATCGCCGTTATCCAAATTCTGGCCGAATCCATCTCCCAGCAGGTAAGCTATCTGGCCGGAGGCGAACTGGGACTCGGTTACCGCTTCCGCCTGGCCAATTACGTCTGCGCTATTGATTCCGCCGGTGGCAGCGGTATCCATGTAGTAGCAGTTAGTAACGATTCCGGTGTCGTTGTCGTTATAACCCGCTACGCCGCCGACATATCTATTGCCGGTGACTTCGCCGGTGTTGCAGCAGTCTGTTAAGATATAGTTGTTATATCCAACCACACCGCCGACATTGTTATCGCCGCTGACGGAGCATTCGTTATAGCAGTTTTCTATAGCGCCGTAGTTTTCGCCCGCCACGCCACCGACATAGTAGCTGCCGCCGACTTCGCCGGTATTATTGCAGTTCGTCACGGAACCGAGGTTGCTTCCCGCCACGCCACCGATATATCGATATCCGTTTAAGTAAGAATCGATAACGCCGACGTTCTTAACAGTGCCGTTTCCGAGCACGGAACCGAACAGACCTACACAGTAACCGTTGTCATCGTTATAATACAGTCCGCTGACGCTATAACCGTTTCCGTCAAAGGTGCCGGTATATGCATTTGTGTCGTTACCTATAGGTGTCCAAATGCGTGACGGTGTTCCGTTGACGGTGCCGTCTTCGTTCAGAACGTTCTCGTTGATAACGATATCATCGGTCAGTTCGCCGCAGATGGCGTAGTATCCCTCGTTGACAGCTGCCGCAAATGCGTACAGTTCATCAGCGGTGCCTATCTCGTAGTATCCGTTACCGTTGGTATCCTTGAGAGTAACCGAAACGTACGTGTCGATAGTCACGGTAATATTACTTGTCGCAAATGCCGCAATTGGCATAACGCCCATCAACAAAAGCGCTGTCAATATAACAGCAACAATATGTTGACATCCGTTCCTTATTTTCATCGCCATTTCCTTTCGGTTGCAGCCATAGTATTTTGCCACATAATTTGCATTATGTAGTAACAGCTACATTATCGTACTATAAGTATAGTGCACAACTCACAGAAAATCAATAGCTAATACTAATTTTTGTGTCGTATTTGTTAAATTTTTTCAAACAATCACAACGAATGTGCAAACATCCGCACCAAACAACCTCTTTTGCCTTGGTAGACAAAAGAGGTTTCTTTCGTAATAATACCCTATTTCACGGGTTGCCTGTGTTTATATCAGCCGGCAAGGCTTACCGCAAGGTCGCTGTAGTCGAGCAGATCGACAATACCGTCGCCGTTAATGTCGGCAACACACGCCTCGGGAAGCTCGCTGTTTGCAAGTGCAACCGCAAACTCACTGAGGTCGAGCAGGTCGATAACGGTGTCGCCGTTAAGATCGCCGAGCTGCGTATCAGCAGAAGGAACGAACACGCCGTCCGTACCATAGGTACCGTCGGTGCAGTTAACGATGTACTCGCCGGTGCCATCGTTCCAGAGCGCACCCTTGGAGATAGCAGACCAATCGTTGTGATCGCCGTTGTAGTTGACCTCAACAAGCTCGCCGCAGCCGGAGAAGGCAAAGGAGCCGATAGAGCTTACACTGCCGCCGACAGTAACGCCGGCAAGAGCGGTACAATCCGAGAAGGCGAAGTTCT
>JAZNCU010000034.1:0-5999 GCA_045587745.1 Eubacteriales bacterium
TGGGCGCTTCCTCAAGCACCGACATATCCCTGATTCCCGAAAGTGCCATATTAAGCGTTCTGGGGATAGGCGTTGCGGTGAGGGTAAGCACGTCAACTCCCTTTGCAAGCTCCTTGAGCTTTTCTTTGTGAGTAACGCCGAATCGCAGTTCTTCATCGACAACGAGCAGCCCGAGATCGCGGAACTCGATATCCTTTTGGAGCAATCTGTGAGTGCCTATGACGATATCTATTTCACCTCTCGAGAGCTTTTTGATTATCTCGCCCTGTTCTTTTTTTGTGACGAATCTCGAAAGCATTGCCACACGCACGGGATAGCCCCTGAAGCGTGCCATAACCGTTTGGTAATGCTGATAGGCAAGAATAGTGGTGGGCACGAGGAAGGCAGCCTGCTTGCCCGAGAATACGCATTTGAATATTGCACGGAGCGACACCTCGGTCTTACCGAATCCGACGTCACCGCAAAGCAGGCGGTCCATCGGATAAGGATTTTCCATATCCTTTTTTATCTCCCTTGCGGCAATGGTCTGACCCTCGGTTTCGGCATACTCAAAGCCCGCCTCGAACTCATCCTGAAGCTCGTCGTCGGGCGGAAACGAAAATCCGGTACGGCTTCGTCTTTCGGCATAAAGCCGTATAAGCTCTTTTGCTATGTTTGATGCCGACGCACGTGCTCTTGCCTTGGCACGTTTCCATTCCGCACCTCCCATTTTTGAGAGCTTGGTCGTTTCGCTGCCCACGTATTTGCTGACCATATCAAGCTGGTCACAGGGTACGTAAAGTATGCCGTTATCGGCATAAACTATTTTTATAAAATCCCTCGAAATCCCTTGGGACACTAAGTTTTGAATGCCGCAGTACCTGCCGATTCCGTGATTGACGTGTACCACCAGATCCCCTGCCGTCAGATCGGCATACGAGGTGATGCGCTCACCCTTGGATACACGTCCGAAGCGGCGTCGGCCCTTTGACTGATACTCGCTTCTCGCACCGAGATAATCGGTCATAAGCACAAAACGGCTTTTTGGCAGCTCAAAGCCTTTTTTTATTAGATGACCATCAAGCACGCTTAACGCAATACGGCTTTCGTAGTAGTCTCCGTTGAAGCGGTAGGACGGAATATCCGCATTGCTGAGCAGATCGGTCATATTAGCAGCCGAATGATTGCTTCCGCACACGATAAATACGGTGTTTTCGGACTCAAGATACGCTGAAGCGTCCTCAACAAAAATATCGGTTTTTTCGGTAAAAGGAGCTACCGATTTGGCAACTATGCTGTAGCCGGTTTTACAGCCGTATTCCCTGCCCGAGCCACCGAGCAGATCGACCAGCACCGTATTATTGCCAAGCGACGAAATAAAGCGTTCTTTTGTGCAATAGGGTCGGCAATTTTTTGCCCTGCAAAGCCCTGCCTGTGCAAGGCCTACCGCCGTGCTGTCGTTGACCGCCGCAAAATCCCCCGCCCTCTCGGAAACACGCTTGGAATCAAGCACAAAGCGTACCTCGTCACCAAGATAGTCCAGCAGTGTCTCGCTCCTATCGTACAGCAAGGTATAATATCTGTCAGAGAAATGACTGCGCTCCCCTTTTTCGATTGCCTCGAGATCCCTGACAAGCGTCTGACGTCTTTTTTCGGGTCCCGTAAAATTCTTGAGGAGCGAGTTTATCTCACGAGTCAGCGCAAGATCGGCACTCCCGTCGGGTAATTTTTCGGTACACGGAAGAATGCGCACTCTTTGCATGTTCTCGACACGGCGCTGGGAAACGGTATCGAAACGACCGATAAGGTCGATTTCGTTGCCGAAAAAGTCAATACGCACGGGGTCATCATAGCCCGGAGTGAATACGTCCAGAATACCGCCTCTGACCGAAAACTGTCCTGCGCCCTCAACTATGTCAGAGCGAGCATATCCAAGCTCTGCAAGGCGTGAAACCACTTCTGCCGGTTCTGCTCGCTGACCTATTCTCAGCTCAAACGAGCACTCGGAAAGCCTGTGCGCCGGAACTGTAAATTGCATCAAAGCATCGGGCACGGTGACTATTACATCAAAATCGCCGGTAATACAACGGTCAAGAACGCTAATGCGCTCATGCTCCGACTCCTTTGAATACGCCGAAACATTTTCATATACAAACTCCCTTGCGGGATAAAAATAAACACGGTCAAAAAATATCCGCAGAAGCTCGCATATTGCAACCGCATCCTTTTCCTCCGAAACGACAACAAGACCTCTCTTGCGGAGGTCTTTGATCAAAGAAGCTATGAAAAACGGACGTGCCGTATCGCACAGCCCGTTTACGATGCAGGGCAACCTGCCATCCGAAAAGCCGTCGATCAGCGAGAGGTATTCGCCATCTTTACGGAAATGTGTCAGCAGCTCATTCATTCTCGTCTTTTTTAACTGTTTTTACGTTTTTGTTATATCGGCTCATCGCAAGATCGGTATTACCGTTGATTATAAGCGATACTGCCTTGAAAACACTGTCGAAATTTGCACTCACGAGCGAAAAATCATCGGGAGGCATCTTACCGAGAACGTAATCGGCAAGATCATAGCCCTCGGGCTTTGCGCCCACACCGAGCCTGATGTGGATATAATCGTCGGTGCCGAGATGCAGCGAAACCGATTTGAGCCCGTTGTGTCCTCCGGGGCTGCCGCTTTTGCGGATACGCAAAGCACCGACGGGTATGGCAACGTCATCATAGACAACTATAACGTTTTCGGGCTTGATTTTGTAAAAATCCGCACAGGCACGTACTGACTCGCCTGAGTTATTCATATAGGTCTGGGGCTTTAACAGAACGACGCCGATATCCCCTATTTCGGTCTTGGCGCAAAGGCCCATATGCTTGAGCCTTTTAATTTCAACGCCTATCTTGCCGCTGATATAATCGAGAGCGCGGAATCCTATATTGTGACGTGTAAGCTCATAGCTTGTGCCCGGATTACCGAGCCCGACGATAAGATATTCAGCTCCCGATGAACGGCTTTTTCCGAATAACGCCATATTGACCTCCGCAGATTTTAGTTATTTTAGTTTATAGCCAAATGTAAAATTTGTCAAGTGCCACAAAAAACTTTGGCGCTATGCAAAAATACTTATTTTCTATTGACATCGAAAAGAAATGCGTTATAATATATTGGATACAAAATTATATTTGGAGGAAAATATGAAAAAGTTTGTTTATCTCTTTTCCGAAGGCAATGGCACGATGAGAGAGCTTCTCGGCGGCAAGGGCGCTAACTTGGCCGAGATGACGGGACTGGGTCTTCCTGTTCCTCAGGGATTCACCATCACAACGGAGGCGTGTACTCAGTACTATACCGACGGTGAGGTTATCAACGAGGATATCCAGGCTCAGATTATGGAATATATCGTTAAGCTCGAGGAGGTTACCGGACGCAAATTCGGCAGCCTTGAGAATCCCCTTCTCGTATCTGTAAGATCAGGTGCCAGAGCTTCGATGCCCGGTATGATGGATACCATTCTCAACCTCGGCCTCAATGATGAGGTCGTTGAGGTTATCGCACAGCAGAGCGGCAACCCCAGGTGGGCATGGGACTGCTACAGAAGATTTATCCAGATGTACTCCGACGTCGTTATGGAGGTCGGCAAGAAATATTTTGAGGAGCTTATCGATGCACTCAAAGCCAAGAAAGGCATCACCTTTGATACCGAGATGACCGCCGACGATCTCAAGGAGCTTGCCGGTCAGTTCAAGGCTGAGTACAAAGCAAAGATCGGCTGTGATTTCCCCTCTGATGCAAAAGAGCAGCTTATGGGCGCTATCAAAGCAGTTTTCCGTTCCTGGAACAACGAGCGCGCTATTTATTACAGACGTCAGAACGACATCCCCTCCAGCTGGGGTACCGCAGTTAACGTACAGAGAATGGTATTCGGCAACCTTGGCGATACCAGCGGAACAGGCGTTGCATTCACCCGCAATCCCGCCACCGGCGAGAAGAAGCTGTTTGGTGAGTTCCTGATGAATGCACAGGGCGAGGACGTTGTTGCAGGTGTAAGAACTCCTCAGAGCATCGACCAGCTCAAGGACGTTATGCCCGAGGCATACGATGAATTCGTTAAGATTTGCGATATTCTTGAGAATCACTACCGCGATATGCAGGATATGGAGTTTACCATTGAGGACAAGCAGCTCTTCATGCTCCAGACCCGTAACGGCAAGAGAACCGCTACCGCAGCGCTTAACATTGCCTGCGACCTCGTTGATGAGGGTATGAGAACGGTTGAGGAGGCTCTCCTTATGCTCGAGCCCCGTCAGCTCGACGCTCTTCTCCATCCCCAGTTTGATGCAGCTGAGCTTAAAAAGGCAGTTCCCGTTGCATCCGCACTTGCGGCTTCTCCCGGAGCAGCCTGCGGTCGAATCGTATTTACTGCTGAGGATGCAGTGGAATGGGCAAAGCGCGGCGAGAAGGTTATCCTTTGCCGTCTTGAGACCTCTCCCGAGGATATCGAGGGTATGAACTATGCCCAGGGCATCCTCACCGTCAGAGGCGGCATGACCTCTCACGCAGCCGTTGTTGCAAGAGGTATGGGCACCTGCTGCGTATCGGGCTGCGGCGCAATCGTTATGGATGAAGCCAACAAATCCTTTACCCTTGCCGGTAAAACCTACAAAGAGGGTGATTGGATATCGCTTGACGGCTCTACCGGTAATATTTACGGACACGCAATCAAGACCGTTGAGGCATCCCTCACCGGCAACTTTGGCAGAGTTATGGAGTGGGCTGACAAGTACCGTGTACTCAAGGTTCGCACCAATGCCGATTCCCCCAAAGATGCGCTCCAAGCAAAAGCTTTCGGCGCAGAGGGCATAGGTCTATGCCGTACCGAGCATATGTTCTTTGATCCCGACCGTATCGGCGCAATCCGCGAGATGATCTGCTCCAATATCGTTGAGGCAAGAAAAGCCGCTCTCGCAAAGATTCTTCCTATGCAGCAGGGTGATTTTGAGGCAATGTATACTGCTCTTGAGGGAGCACCCGTTACTATCCGCTTCCTCGATCCTCCCCTCCACGAGTTCGTTCCTACCGAGGAAAAGGATATCGAGGCACTTGCAAAAGCTCAGGGCAAAAAGGTTGAGGAAATCAAGGCCATCATCTCCTCGCTCCATGAGTTCAACCCCATGATGGGCCACAGAGGATGCCGCCTTGCGGTTACCTACCCCGAGATCGCCGAGATGCAGACCCGTGCCGTTATCCGTGCCGCTATCGCAGTTAAGGGCGCACATCCCGATTGGGATATCGTTCCCGAAATTATGATTCCTCTCGTAGGCGACGTTAAGGAGCTTGCGTTCGTCAAGAAGACCGTTGTTGCCACCGCTAATGAGGAAATTGCAAACGCAGGCATTAAGATGGACTACAAGGTCGGCACCATGATCGAGATCCCCAGAGCGGCTCTTACCGCCGACCAGATCGCAAAAGAGGCCGAATTCTTCTCCTTCGGTACCAACGACCTTACTCAGATGACGTTCGGCTTCAGCCGTGACGATGCAGGACACTTCCTCGATGCATACTACAAGAGCAGTATTTACGAGAACGATCCCTTTGCAAAGCTCGACATCGGCGGCGTAGGCATCCTCGTTAAGATGGCTGCAGAGCTCGGCAGACAGACCAGACCCGACATCAAGCTCGGTATCTGCGGTGAGCAGGGCGGCGATCCCTCTACCGTTGAGTTCTGCCACAAGATTGGACTTACCTACGTTTCCTGTTCTCCCTACCGCGTGCCTATCGCACGTCTTGCTGCAGCACAGGCTGCTATTAAGTCTAAGTAATTAGGTTTATAAAGCAAAACTGTCACCCTGCTGTGAAAACGGCAGGGTGATTTTTTATATATGGTGAGTTATACTATCAAGTGCAACAGTTTACAAATAAAAAAAGAAGTTCATGTAAATCTCTGGTAGAATAGAGTTACCACACACCAAACACCGAAAGGAGATTCACATGAACTACAAACATCTTACCATAGAGGAACGCT
>JAZNCU010000035.1:0-6423 GCA_045587745.1 Eubacteriales bacterium
TCGGTGACAGGACTGTTCTTCACTACGCAATAAGCATTGACGATATCTTTATTGACCCCGAGATGTTTATCACAAAATAATATTCGCAAAAAGTATTCCGCGAGCCGTGCTCAAAAGCACAGTAAATTAAAAAGCAGAAACAAATTTCGTTTCTGCTTTTTTGTTATATAAGTTTTTAGGATATCCAAAAGAGTTGGAACAGATGAGGATTTTTGACGTCAATCTACCTGCTCGAGTATCCAGAGAATACTGTGGAACTCAAGAGTAGTGGGTGCGTGCAGACCAAAATTCATCAGCTGATCGCCACGGTAGCATTTCCCGCTGTAGAGCTCACGGTAGGTCGCATCGGGATTGAGTCCTCTGAGGGCAATACGCTCGTTGTTTCCGTACATTCTCACGTGCGTAAGAACGTAGCCTGCAATACAGGTGCGCTTATCCTGCGATACGGTACACCACGCAGAGCAGCTCTCGGTATGAGGATCACGCAGGCGGTGATATCTGCCGTTTGCCAGAATAAGTCCGTACTTTTTGTAGGTCTCGGCGGTCTCCTTGACGAGCCTCTGCTCCTCCTCGGAGAGAGCGGTAGGATCGAGCTCATAGCCAAATGATCCCGTAAGCGCAACCGTCCATCTGGTATGGAACGGAGTGGCATGCTCGGTCTGATGGTTGGGAGACGCCGATATATGAGCGCTCATTGCCGACATGGGGTAAACGAGCGAGGTGCCGTACTGTATACGAAGCCTCTCAATAGCATCGGAGTTATCGCTCGTCCATACCTGAGGCATATAGTAGAGCATACCTGCATCAAAACGACCGCCGCCGCCCGAGCAGGACTCAAACAGAACGTCGGGGAAATCGGTAACAAGACGCTCGAGCACCGAGTAAAGCCCGAGATAATACCTGTGTCCCACCTCACGCTGACGGTCGGCAGGAAGCATAGGACTTCCGACCTCGCTCATATTGCGGTTGAAATCCCATTTAACGTAGGCTATCTCGCCCTCACGGAGAACCTTTGCAACCGATTCGTAGATATAGTCGCAAACATCCTTGCGTGTGAGGTCGAGGATGAGCTGGAATCTTCCCTCGGAGCGGGGACGTCCGGGAATATGTATGCACCAATCGGGATGCGTGCGGTAGAGATCGCTGTCGGGCGAGATCATCTCGGGCTCAAACCATATACCGAGCTTTACTCCCTTTGCGGCAAGGTGTCTTGATATTCTTCCTATACCGCCGGGCAGCTTCTTTTCGTTAACAACCCAGTCACCGAGTGAGCAGCAATCGTTATCACGCTTGCCAAACCAGCCGTCGTCAATGACCAAAAGCTCAATACCAAGATCGGCACAGCTGTCGCCTATTGCAATAAGGCGGTCGGAATCAAAATTAAAGTAGCATGCCTCCCAGCTGTTGAGCAGTACGGGGCGGCGGATATCACGGAATTTTCCTCGGCAAAGCCTTTCACGGAAGAGGGTCGCAAAGTTGTAGCTGAGGGTGTCAAGTCCCTCGCCCGAATAGGTCATAACGCACTCGGGAGAGGTAAACGACTCACCCGAGCCGAGCTTCCACGAAAAATCCTCGGGATTGAGTCCGATAACGGCACGTGCGCTGTCAAACTGATTACCTGCTATCTCGGCAGTAAACGAACCCGAGTAAACGAGCACAAATCCGTAGGCATCACCCGAGACCTCATCACAGGTGGGCGAGGTCATAATCAAAAACGGGTTGTGAACGTGCGAGGAAGCGCCTCTGCGTGAGGACATAATATATCTTCCGCGCTTGAGCGGAGCACGCTCGATGTTCCTCTCACGGCAATGAGTGCCGAAATTGGAGATGACATCATAATTTATATGGTCAAAATCAACGCTTGCACTGGCAATACGGTCGATAACTATATCGCCCGAGCCGAGATTGGTCACCTTGGTATAGCGGGTGATGATATCGTAGTCCTCAAGCACGCAGAAATACAGCTCGACAAGAACGTTAGACACGCCGTCACGCATCGTAATAACAAGAGTCTCGCACTCGCTGTCCGACTCGGTATATACGGCAGGAAGCCCCTCGATAGCAGGCTTTCCGCTGTGAATTACCGCACTTTCAACACGGGGATCAACGATAACCGAGCCGTCGGAGTTGGTGATCTCGAGCGCAGGAGTACGCATATCCGCTCTGCCGTAGCAGGGATATTCAAGCGGCACATCATCGAGAATAAATCCGTCGCAGTGCTCCATTCTGGGCGAAAAAGCTGCCCTGCCCTGCTCACGAAACATATAGGTGCAGTCGCCGAGAGTCTTTTTGCCCCAATAAAGATGAAGCAAAAATCCCTCTTTTTCCTGCATAATATAGCTGTAGCTTTTTGTATGGATAGAGATCTGCCCGTTATCGGGATTGATAATAACCGCCATAAATATACCTCACGAAAATTATTGTAGTGCGGGGATGACCGCCGATGCGACCGCAAAATAAACGAGCAGTGCAAGAGCATCGATGATAGTCGTAATAAACGGACTTGCGACCACGGCAGGGTCAATTCCGAGCTTTTTGACCGCGATGGGAAGCGAGCAGCCTATCAGCTTTGCCGCAACAACGGTTGCAAAAAGGGTGATGCATACCGCAAGGGCTACGATGGGCTCGGCGCCGTCAAGCCAGACCGCCTTTCCGTAGCCGACTACGGCAAGCGAAATACCGCAAAGAAGCGCAACACGAAGCTCCTTCCAGAGCACACGCAAAACGTCACTCGGCTCGATATCACCGAGCGAAAGCGCACGGATGGCAGTAACCGATGCCTGTCCGCCTGCGTTACCTGCCGTACCCATCAGCATAGGAATAAACGACGTAAGGATTACCACCTCGCTGAGCACGAGCTCATAGTGTGAAATGATTGCTCCCGTAAAGGTAGCCGAAAGCATAAGGAGCATCAGCCAGGGTATACGGGTGAGCCAAAGCTCAACAGCACTCGAGCGGAGATATGATTTGTCGGCAGGAGTGATAGCAGCCATTTTTTCGATATCCTCGGTTGCCTCCTCCTCAATTACGTCGATAGCATCGTCGACCGTGACGATACCGACCAGCTTTTTATCGCCGTCAACAACGGGAAGCGCAAGAAAATCGTATTTACTCATCATCGCCGCCACTTCCTCTTTGTCCTCATCGGTTGTGACCGAAATGACCGAGGTGTTCATAATATCCGAGATTTTGCTCTCGGGGTCGGCGAGCATAAGATCCATAGCCGTAACGACGCCCACAAGCGTTTTATCGGGCTCGGTGACGTAGCAGGTGTAAATAGTTTCCTTCTCGGTGCCGACACGTCGAATACGCTCAAAGGCATCCGAAACGCTGAGCTTTTTCTCGAGACGGACGTACTCCACCGTCATCATACTGCCTGCGCTGTCCTTGGGATAATTGAGTATAGAATTGATTTGCTCCCTCGAATCGGGGTCGCTGTTTGCAAGGATACGCTTTACCACGTTTGCGGGCATTTCCTCAATCATAGCAACCATATCGTCGATAAACAGCTCGTCAAGTACCTTTTTAAGCTCGGTATCCGACAGCCTTCCGATAAGACTCTCGCATACGTCGGGGGACATATCCGAAAAAACCTCGGCGGCAAAAGCCTTTGGCAAAAGCCTGAAAAAGGTTGGTAGCATAAGCTCGTCAAGCTCGTCACAAATAAGCGCAACGTCCTGCGGCTCGGTCTCGATTACAGCATCTCTGAGATTGCGGTAATCACGCAGCTCGAGCATCTCGGTAACCTGCTCGAGCGTTAGAATTTCATTCATAAACCGTTCCTCCTTTTTTGTAATAGCCCAAAAAGAAGCACGGCAACTCCCCGTTCTATCGGGTATGGGCGGCAAAACATACAGGCTCACGCCCAAACGGAACGTTATCGGAGTTTAAGCCGCTACTTCGGGGATGGTCCATACATTTCACCTCTCAAAAAATTTATTCGGGTACATATACCCTTATATACTATAACCTGCCCGCCCTTTTTTGTCAACGCGAAATTTTCGTTGCAATTTGCGTTTTAATCGGTTATACTCGATTAAAAAGGGAGGCGCACCCGATGTTCAGGTTTGATAACTCGTGGGACAGCCTTATGGCGCCCGAATACGATAAAGAATATTACCAATTACTCAGAAGGTTTTTGAAGTCGGAATATAGCAGTACGAAGATCTTTCCGCCGATGAACGATATTTTCAATGCGTTCCGCTATACTCCGTACGACAGCGTGCGTGCCGTAATTATCGGACAGGACCCCTATCACGGCGAGAACCAGGCGCACGGGCTCTGCTTTTCGGTGCGGAAGGGTGTTGAAATTCCGCCCTCACTGCGGAATATCTATACCGAAATCGAGTCCGACCTCGGCATAAAGCCCCCTAATCACGGCGAGCTCACCGACTGGGCAAAAAGCGGAGTTATGCTCCTCAACGCAGTGCTTACTGTACGTGCCGGAAACGCCGGAAGCCACAGGCACAAGGGCTGGGAGCAATTTACCGACAGGGCAATCACCCTCCTTAACGAGCGTGAAACTCCGATATGCTTCCTGCTCTGGGGAAATTTCGCAAAGGAGAAGCGCAATCTTATCACCAACCCCAAGCACCTTATCCTCACCGCCGCGCATCCGTCTCCCCTTTCGGCATATAACGGCTTTTTCGGCTGTAAGCATTTTTCAAAATGCAATGAGTTTTTGAAAAGCAACGGTCTCTCCCCTATCAACTGGGAAATTAAATAGCAAAAAACGAGAGAACTCTGCGGACAGTCCGCTTTGTTCTCTCGTTTTTTTATGGCATAGGTTTTGAAATCAGATTTCGGTCTTCCAGAGTCCGTGAAGATTACAGTAGGCGTATACGGCAACAGGCTTTTCTCCGTCAGTGAGAGCAAAGTCTACCGCAGGCGCACTGCCTGCTCCGAGGCACTTACGCTGACCGCCCTTGTCGGTGCGGAGATATACCCAAAGAATACTGTGCTCCTCGCTCATAGGATGAGCCACCGAGCCAACCTCAACGCTAACGGTGTTTCCCTCAACCGAAACGACGGGAAGATGCTTCTCGGTGCTTGCCTCAACGGTGTTAGGCTCGATTTTTGTCATCTTTTGACCGCAGCACATCATAGGCACGCCCGACTCATTGATCATTCCGACCAGATTACCGCATTTCTCACAAAGATAAAAATTATTCTCACACATTATAAATTCCTCCTGATTTATAGCTTTATGGGAGTATTATAGCACAAAAAATTCTCATTGTCAATAATGATAATTGTTATTATTAAGAATTTTTGTAAAATATCATTCATATCATCAAGCCACAGGAGGATGCACGCTGGCGCGTAATGAGATACACGGCTTTGCCGTGATGATATCCAGCCCCGCGGGGGCTGATGATATACCAAGCCTGCGGCTTGGATAAAAAAAGAGCACCTTTGCGTGACTTCTCATAAGGAAGTCTCGCAGTTTTATTCGCCTCATGGGGTCCCCGCAAAACATAGTTTTGTGGGTTTATCCGTTCGGCGAGTGATATTGCTTCGCAGTTTTATTCGGCTTACGCCGAGTGATATTTGCTTCGCAAGTTAAATGGCGAATAAAATATCACTGAAGCCGTAAGGCTTCAATATCACGATCGCGCACGCGATCATATCACTCCGACGAAGTCGGAATATAACTCTTGCTTTCTCTGCTGATTTGTTATATAACGAATAGGGGTATGGGCTTTGCCCGATGCCTTTGTGTTTGTAATACAAAGGCGAAACTGGAGCGATAAAACAGAACGATAAATAAGAATTTGATGAAGAACTATCATGGGAATAAAAAAGGAGTTTTGGTATTGTATGTGGAATGAAATAAAAAATGAAGTTGATATCGACAATTTGATGAAAGAATATAGCGGCTTTCACGATAGCTGTATAGTATCAATAAACTATCATAGCGGAGCATTTGTTAATGATAAGGGTGCTATGGCAAATGGCGGATTGCTTGAGCATAGCATTGAAATGATATTACATAGTCAGTGTAATAAACCTATTGAACTGCGTTTTACAGGAGTAAGAAAATGTAATATCGTTGGCTGGCAGGATAATTATTTCTGTGACATTTTTGGTGCATATTTAAATTTTCATAGCGACCTACTTGGTAAAACTCGTGATGACAAGTTGATAGTATGGGCGGATTGGGATGGCTTTAATCCCATAAAATATACGGAAGAAACACTGATTTGCACTAACGGAAAATACAGTACTTATGTAATTGCTGAAAAGCTGTTTTGGAGAATAATGACGGAGGACTAATCCCGAGAGACAAATTCCAATTAATCTAATAACTCGGTATAGTTTCATTTTTGCCGGATGGTTTCACTTTTTGGCTGATGGTTTCATTTTTTGAGTGAAACCTTTTGAAACCCTATGAAACCGTATCATTATTATCAACATACTCCA
>JAZNCU010000036.1:0-4778 GCA_045587745.1 Eubacteriales bacterium
AGCTCTCTGAACTCCTTGCTTCCCGTATCCTTATCTCTGAGAAGAGTAACCTTGTGCTGAATAAGCGGATGATCCGCAACGAACGGTTTGTTAGACATATTTTTATCCTCCGTAATATTCGTTTTTGATATTATATCACACTTTTTTCGTCTTACCAATAGGAAACGCAAAAAAATTTTAACTTTTTGTCGAAAAACCAATAATTATCTGTTGAAAACACCCTTGCACTATGGTATTATGTAAAGTGATAAATCCCCTTTGGAGGTTAATAGGCATGCCTAAACGCATTTTGTCCTTATTACTTGCCGTAATACTTATGCTGCCGCTGTCAATAGTTGCGGTAGCTCCTTGCGCTGCAGAGGAATATGATTTTGAAATGCGTTTGCTTTACGGCGGAGGTACGCTCGATCTCGGGGATCTTATTTTTTATGCGCAGGACAACGGACTGTATTGCCGTGAATACGGTTGCGACAGCGGTATTCTCGTTGTCGACATGCCTGCTTCTTACCTTAATTATCATGACGGAAAAATATGGTTTATCTCGGACTGCTCGGTAATGAGCTGCCTTCCCGATGGAAGCGGTCTTGACACCGAGCTCGTTTCGGATATGCCCATATCGCACCTCTACGTCTGCTCGGACGGTCTTTACTATCTGGAAGGCGATACCGTTTACCTCAAAGGCGCTATTTTCACCAAGAAAATATTTACGGGTGAGGGGATAGCGGGCTTTTACCCTGAGAGCGAGAACAGCTTCCTTTGGATCGTACGAAATCCCAACTACATTGACAGCGGCTTTGACGGTGACGAATATTGGGGCGGCGAGGATGAATTTTTGTTCTACCGTACCGATACCGAGGGAGACACCGTGCCCGTTTACGATTCCTGCCTCGGAAGCGATACCGATACCTATTCGTCTGCCGATTCATATACCGGACCCTACGTCGAGATCGGCAACGTAACGCTTCCGCTCGAACAGCATATGCCCGGCACCTTCTTTTCAAAAAACGGCAAGGCCTGCACCTGCCATTATACCTCCTCCAACTATTGCATTGAATCGGTCGGGAACTGCAACTGTATGCGCTACTATCCCACCGGCTACGCCTCTACCTGCGAGATAGACCTGCTCGGAGCGCAGTGCTTTGCGTTTGCGAGAATGGTGTTTTATACCTGCTTCGGATTTATCGACCATTCCATGAACGCGTCTCTGTACTACTCGGTTGGCGGTCTTTCATCCGGAAACGTAACGGCAAAAACCGTAAAAGAGCTGCTTACCAAGGCGGCACCGGGTGCTCATGTGCGTCTTGCCGCAGGTCATTCGGTATCGATACTCACTATGGACGAGGATTTTATAGTTATTTATCACGGAAATGCGGGCGGAGACGGCGTTACGAGCCAGCCCTGCATCGTTTCGACAAGGCGTTATACCTGGGAACAGTTTGCCACCGCCTGTGCCAAAGGCATACTTTACGTTAATATGCCGTATAATTATCCCGATTCATCGGTCATCAATTCCGTAAAAGAGGTTGGGTTTTACCGCTTGAACTCCAATCTCAATCTCCGTTCCGATACAAATACCCAGGCGGACGTGCTTACCATCCTTCCAAAAGGTGAGATAGTGCTCGTTACCGAGGTAAACGGCTTCTGGGGCAAGGTCAGCTATGGCGGTTATGAGGGCTGGATCTTCCTTGAGTATACTACCTACTATTCGCGCAGCGATCTTACTCCGTCTCCCGACGGACTGTTTTCGCTGTCTTCTGACGGGAAATATATCGTTACAAAATCCGAAAAGCTTTCCTATGACTCTGTTATCGAGAGCTTTGACAAGCAGAATATTGTGATATCCTCGCTATCGGGTGAGGAAATATCCGCCGAAAGCGGCACCGTCGGCACGGGATGCACCATATCGGTCGTCGTAGGCGGGGAGTCGGCATCCTCGGCTACCGTGATCGTACTCGGGGATATTAACGGCAATGGACGTGTCGATATAGGCGACTACCTTATGATACGCAGGCATCTTCTTGACACTTATACGCTTGACGATACCGAGCTTGCCGCCGCCGACGTCATCAGTGACGGTGAGGTTACAACCTCCGATTACATTGCCGTCAAGAGATATTTCCTTGGCAATATGACCTGGAGTTGAAAAATAGCGAAAAACGTTCAAAGAATTTCAAAAATAATCTTTACAAATTGAAAACGGTGTGATATACTCACAATAGGTACATAGTACAAATAACAAAAAGGAGATCTTCTATGAAAAAACTTACTGCAATTATGCTCGTTGCAATGCTCGTTTTCTCTGCAACCTGCATGATGGTCAGCGCAGACGATAACCTCGCTCTTAATGCTGACTACACCGTTACCGGCTGCGGCACCGGTTATACTAACCTTACCGGTCAGTGGCCCTCCAAGTACGATGCTGATATCACCGATGGCTATGCCAGCGATGAGCTCAACTTCGGTACTGATTCCACTTGGTTTGCATTCTATCACAACGCAGGCGCAGATGCTGGCCTTATCAATGCTCCTGACGGAGTAGGCGCAGTTACCGTTGACCTTGGCGATGTTTATGACATTTCCTCCATTAAGGTTCACTTTGGTAACCACTACGCAAACGGCGTTAACAGCCCCAACTATGCTCACGCATACGTTTCTGTTGACGGCGAAGAGTTCACCAAAGTTGGTGAGTTCGAGATCAAGGACGCTGAAAAACCTGCAAACGCAGTTCTCGCTTACTGGAGCGAGGTAGAGGCTGATGCTTCTGCTCGTTACATTAAACTTGAGGTTAGCCTCCGCGGCGTATTTGCTTTCTTCGATGAGATCGAGGTTTACGGCGCTGCAGGCGCACCTGCTCCTTCCGCTCCCACCTACGATCAGACCTATTCTGTAGACCCCGTGACCGGCGACGCATCCTACGAGGTTGCTTACGGTTACACCTTCACCATCGGTAGCGTTAACGGCGTTATCAAAGGTGAGGACACCACCATTATCACCACCAACGATGCTTACGCTGTATGTAACCCCAACTGGGCTATCAACGCTCACGTTAAATCCATCGGCGATAACAAGTTTGAGGTTATCAAGGTTGTTGTTACTCCCGGCTCTGCTGCAGCAGCAGGTATCACCCTTGCTGACGGCGAGTACGTATTCGTAGTTCACTCTTCAACCAGCAACCCCGAGAGGGCTGAGGAGTATCCCAACTGGCAGCAGAAGGTAGTTGCTCTCGCACTCAAGGCAGGCGACGTTCTTACCGCTTCCGGCCTTGATCTCGCTGCAGGCACTGTTACTGACGCTACTTTTTACGTTGAGATTCCCAGCGGCAATGATGACGACGACGTTGTTGACACCTATGAGGATGATATCAAAGCAGCAATGGGCGAGGCTGATCCCGATGCTGACTACACCGTAACTCTTACCGGTCCCGCAACCTACGAGTCTGGCGACACTATCGAGATCGTAGCTACCGTTAATGCAGCAGCAGACGTTGAGCTCATATCTGTTGACTTCGACCTCTTCTATGACGTTGAGAAGCTCACCCTCACCAATGCTACCGCAGGTGACGGCTCCCTCGACTGCGCTACCACTCTTCCCAACAGCAACTGGGAGAACCTTACTCAGGGCGAGGGCTCTGACAGCGGCAAGGTACACGTAGCATTCGGTAACGCTGCAAGCGCAGACGGTATCACCGATGAGACCGCACTCGTTCTTACCTTCACCTTCACCGTAAATGACGGTGCAGAGGGCAAGCTTGGCGTATACGTTGCAAACAACGATGCAATCTACGGTAACGACTATGACTTCGGCAAGCACATCGGTGCAGGCGACTACGTAGTAGTTAGCCCCGAGGTTGTTGATAACGGCGGCAATGGCGGTTCGACCGATCCTAACGGCGACAACGGAATTAACGTTGTAGTATTTGCTGTTATCGCACTCGTATCGATCTGCGGTACTGCTATCGTTATCAAAGCAAGAGGTTAATTGTTGACTGCGTGATATAGCGCAGAACGCAATAAAACGAAAAGGCTTTATAATTGATTAAGGTAAGCCCCTCGGTTTTTCCGAGGGGCTTTCGTTCTTCATTATATGTTTTATTACTTCACGCAAACGTTACCTCTCGCAGTAGTGATCTACAGCTTCGGGTCACGATTTGCGTGATCTGCATCTATCTCCCACAGTCAAGGCAGCTACAGTCCGTGCGTGATATAGCGCAGAACGCAATAAAACGAAAAGGCTTTATAATTGATTAAGGTGAGCCCCTCGGTTTTTCCGAGGGGCTTTCGTTATTCATTATATGTTTTATTGCTTCACGCAAACGTTACCTCTCGCAGTAGTGATCTACAGCTGGAGGGATGTTAAAATCGCCCCGAACGCAAAAAAGAGAAAAAATTAAAGAATGAATTACAGCTAACAACACAGCCGAAGCATAGTGCTTGATAAGTAATAATGTAAGAAAATCCGCCGTTTGGCGTATTTTCTATTATATCTCTTTTTTGCTATGATCAAACGTCACCTCTCGCCGTACAGAGTACGTCTTCGGGATCCGTTTGTCCATTCGGAACGCTTTTTCCTATCCCTCTTTACGGTATGTTAAAAATGCCCCGAACGCAAAAAGAGGGAATTATTCAAGGATAAGCGACAGCTTACAGCATAGCCGAAGCATAGTGCTTGATAAGTAATAATGTAAGAAAATCCGCCGTTTGGCGGATTTTCTATTATATCTCTTTTTTGCTATGAACAAACGTCACCTCTCGCCGTACAGAGTACGTCTTCGGGATCCG
>JAZNCU010000037.1:0-25342 GCA_045587745.1 Eubacteriales bacterium
CGTAGGTGAGTCCCTTACCGGTAAGAACACCGGTGAACTCATCACGGATGCGTTTGTACTGGCCGAACATATAGCCGATCTCTCTTGCGCCAACGCCGATATCACCTGCAGGTACGTCGGTATCTGCGCCGATGTACTTGCAAAGCTCGGTCATAAAGGACTGACAGAACGCCATAATCTCACGGTCGGATTTCCCCTTGGGATCAAAATCCGAGCCGCCCTTACCGCCGCCCATAGGAAGACCGGTGAGGGAGTTTTTGAAAATCTGCTCGAAGCCGAGGAATTTGATTACGGACGAGCAAACGCTGGGATGGAAGCGGATGCCTCCCTTATAGGGACCGATAGCTCCGTTGAACTGTACACGGAAGCCGCGGTTAACCTGGGTTTTGCCGTTATCATCGACCCAAGCAACACGGAACTGTATAAATCTCTCGGGCTCGACCAATCTCTCAACCACGCCTGCGGCGATGAGATCGGGACGTTTTTCAATGACGGGCACGAGTGACTCAAGCACCTCTTTTACTGCCTGAAGAAACTCCTTTTCGCCTGCGTTTCTTTTTTCAACGTCGGCATATATGCCGGCAAGATATTCGTTATTTATCATACCAATAAACCTCCAAACGAATTGACTGCGTTATTATACTGTATATTTTGAAAGATTGCAATAGCAAAGTTTCATTTTTTATTGATTTTTTCAAGAGAAATGCGTTTTTTTGCAACATCCACGTCGATAACTCGCACTTTGATGATATCGCCAACCTTTACGACGTCGCTTGCACGCTTTACAAATCTGTCCGAAAGACGGCTGATATGCACAAGTCCGTCCTGATGGACACCGATATCCACGAAGGCTCCGAAATCAGCTACGTTGCGTACCGTTCCGTCAAACTCCATTCCCACCTTGAGCGAGGAAATGTCCATAGCATCGGTGCGCAATATCTGAGGAGGGAGCTCATCACGGGGGTCACGACCCGGCTTGGCAAGCTCGCTGACGATATCTGTAAGCGTGGGTACACCTACTCCCAGCTCGCCTGCGGCACGCTCGATTCCGTATTCCTCAAGCCTTGAGCCGATATTGCTCTTGTTGTGCCTTATATCATCCTCTCCGCAGCCGAGCAGCCTGAGAAGCCCGTATGCGGCATCGTAGCTCTCGGGGTGAACTGCGGTATTATCGAGCAGGTCGGAGCTCTCGGGAACACGCAAAAAGCCTACACACTGAGTATACGCTCGATCACCGATTCCTTTGACCTTTTTAAGGTCGGCGCGGCACTTGAAGCGTGCAACGGTGGTACGATACTCGTAAATGCTCTTTGCAACCCTGGGGCTGATGCCCGCAATATGAGAAAGAAGCGAAACCGAAGCGGTATTGAGGTCGGCTCCTACTCCCGAAACGCAGGATTCAACAACGCCTGCAAGCGAGCTGTCAAGCGCTTTTGGATCCATATCGTGCTGATACTGTCCTACTCCGATTGCCTTGGGATCGATCTTGACCAGCTCGGCAAGAGGATCCTGCAATCGGCGTGCGATCGAAACGGCGCTCCTGAGCGAAACGTCAAACTGAGGGAACTCCTCGCTTCCGAGCTTGGATGCCGAATATACCGAAGCACCCGACTCGTTGGTCATAATGTAGCTTACGGGTCGTTCAAGTCCCTTTATCATATCAGCAACAAATATCTCGCTCTCCTTGGATGCGGTGCCGTTTCCGATAGAGATTATGTCAACCTTGTGCTTTTTGATCAGTGCGGTAAGCACTCGCTTTGCATCCTCGGTTTTGTTCTGGGGAGGAGTGGGATAAACGACTGTGGTGTCGAGCACGTCGCCAACGTCGTTGACGATTGCTATTTTACAGCCGGTACGGTAGGCAGGGTCAAATCCCATAACCGTTTTACCCCTTACAGGAGGAAGCATAAGCAGATTTTTGAGATTTTCGCCGAACACACGCATCGCCTGCTCCTGAGCACGCTCGGTGAGCATATTACGCATTTCGTTCTGTACCGAGGGAGCAATAAGCCTATCGTAGGCATCGCACACGGCGTTAGCTACGTACTCGGTGGACGAGCAGGGCTTGGCGGTGAGCATATCGCCCTTGAGTTTTTCTTTGATTACCTCTTTTTCAACGTCTACCTTTACGGTGAGGAAGCCCTCCTTTTCGCCTCGGTTAACGGCAAGAATACGGTGGGAGGGCATTTTGGAAAGGGGCTCGCTGTAATCATAGTAAAGGCGGTAAACGCTGTCCTCCTCCTTTTTTGCCTTGGTGGTGAGAAGGCCGTTCTTTTGAGTGAACTCACGGACGTATTTGCGTACCTCGGCGGAGTCCGAAACCTTTTCGGCAATAATATCCATCGCTCCTGCGAGGGCATCCTCTTTGGTTTCGATCTTCTTTTCGGGGTTGAGGTACTTTTGTGCCTCAGCGACTATGTCGACCTCGGTGCTCTGCTCGAGCATCAGCTCGGCAAGAGGAGAAAGGCCTGCCTCTGCCGCCACGGACGCACGGGTACGTCTTTTGGGACGGAAGGGACGGTAGATATCCTCCAGCTCCGAGAGTGTAGAGGCGTTGTCGATCGCCTGCTCTATCTCGGGAGTGAGCTTTTCCTGCTCGGCAATAAGCCTTTTTACGTCCTCACGCCTCTGCTCGAGAGCACGGTAGAACTCAAGCCTTTCACCGAGCTGACGCAATTTCTCGTCATCGAGAGAGCCTGTTGCCTCCTTACGGTAACGGGCAATAAACGGAATGGTGTTGCCGTCGTCGATAAGCTTGACAGCTGCCTCGGTCTGGGTGACCCTGATTCCGAGTTCCTTTGAAATCGTTGCAATAATGTCCATTCGAACACTCCTGTATCTGTTTTTTATTACTTTTTATTACTCGGGAAACACGGTGTTGATGACCTCAAGCACCGATTCCCTGCTGCTGACCGAGGAAATCTGATTGCGAAGAACCGCACTTCCTCTGAATCCTCTGCAGTATTTAAGCAGGTGATGCCTCAGCTCTCTGACGGCACGCTCCCCTTTTTCGGAAATAACCGTATCAAGCTGTGTAATAAGCGTCTCACGCTTTTCGGCATTGGAGGGTGGGATATGCTCTCTGCCCATAATGCCGCTGATTATCTCGGCAAAAACCCAGGGTGCGCCGTAGCTTCCCCTGCCTATCATAACTCCGTCACAGCCCGTTTCGGCTTTTATACGAACATAATCGGCGTAGGACGCCACATCGCCGTTGCCTATTACGGGAACGTCCACTGCATCCTTAACACGTGCGATAATTCCGTAATCGGCACTTCCCGAGTAGAGCTGTGCTCTCGTTCTGCCGTGAACGAAAACGGCGCTCGCACCCTCGTTTGCACACGCTCTGGCTATTTCCACCGCATCGGGAGTGCCCTCATCGCAATACTTACGGATTTTGACGGTTACGGGGACATTTACCGCCTCGCATACTGCGGCAACAATCCTTTTGCATTTATCGGGCGAGCGCATAAGCGCACTCCCCTCCCCGTTCCGTACCAGCTTTGTCACGGGACAGCCCATATTGATGTCTATGTAGATCGGATCAAATTTCAACAGCCTTTTGGCACCCTCCGCCATTACCTCGGGCTCACTGCCGAAAATCTGTATGGCGGCAGGCCGCTCATCGGGGTAAAGGCAGGCAAGAGCATCGGTCTTTTTATCGCCGTAGGTGACCGCCTTTGCGCTTATAAGCTCGGTACAAACACCCTCAGCACCGTATTTTACACAGGCAGCACGGAATGCGTGATCGGTTATGCCTGCCATCGGAGCAAGAAAAAGTCCGTGTGTGAACTCATTATTTCCAATTTTCATATCAGTTTACGGTTTTTCCGTGTCCCGTCCTTTCGATATACTTACGCGCAGAATCGAGCAGAAGCTTATATTCGGGATTATCCGAATCGCTTTCAACGGCTCTTGCAAGCTGCCTCGTTTTTTCGACCAAAGGCATATCCGAAACACTTGCACAGCTAAAGCCCGACTCGCCGCTCTGCCGCTCACCGAAAAAGTCGCCCGGACCTCTGAGCGCAAGATCGGCATCGGCTATACCGAATCCGTCGGAAATTTTACACATTGTGTCAAGCCTCGATGCAGCCGACTCGCTGTCGCTTCCGTTCACAAGGATGCAAACGCTCTTTCGTGAACCTCTGCCTATTCTGCCCCTGAGCTGATGCAGCTGTGAGAGTCCAAAGCACTCTGCATTCTCTATAACCATAACGGTCGCCTCGGGCACATCGACTCCAACCTCGATAACCGTGGTGGAAACGAGTATCTGTGTTTCACCGGATGCAAAATGAGCCATTGCCTTTTCCTTTTCGGCAGGCTTCATTTTGCCGTGAATAAGCCCCATAGGAATACCCGTAAACACGTTTTCGGACAGCGCTTTGTAATGAGTCTCGGCGGCTTTGCGGTCGGAATCCTCGCTCTCCTCGATAAGAGCGCATACAATATATGCCCTGCCGCCCGAAGCCACCTCTTTTTTGATTAAATCATATACCTTTTCGAGGTCGCTTTCACGAATGCACCTCGTTTCAACGGGCTTGCGTCCCTTGGGCAGCTCGTCGAGCAACGATACGTCAAGATCGCCGTAAATAATAAGCGAAAGCGAACGAGGGATAGGTGTTGCCGACATAACGAGCATATGTGCACGAATGTTGTTACGCTCACTTTTTTCGAGTATTCTTGCACGCTGAGCAACCCCGAATCTATGCTGCTCGTCGGTTACTGCGAGGGCAAGACACCGAAACTCGGTATCATCGGTAATAAGTGCATGCGTTCCGACAATAACGTCGATATCCCCGTTTTTCAGCTCTGCCCGGATACGTCTTTTCTCCGACGCAGGGAGAGCCGACACAAGTAATTCCACCCTTATCCCAAAGGGCGCAAGAAAGCCCTCAAGCGTTTTTTTGTGCTGACGGGCAAGTATCTCGGTAGGTGCCATCATACACGCCTGAAATCCGTTTTTGACACACAGATATATTGCGGATGCCGCAACTACGGTTTTACCACTGCCAACGTCACCCTGCACCAGCCTTGCCATTGGCACAGGCTTTGCCATATCGGCAACTATTTCCTTGATTACACGCTTCTGTGCTCCTGTAAGCTCGTAGGGTAATGCCTCAAAGAATTTTGCTATTCCGCACCCTGCAAGGGAGAGCATCTCGGAAACGCCCGTCCTCGAAACACGTCTGAGTCCCGAAAGAGCTATCTGAAATACCGTAAGCTCCTCAAAGGCAAGCGTTCTTCTTGCCGCCGCAAGACGGTCGGCGGAGGTGGGAATATGCAATTCCTTTATTGCCTCCCCCCTCGTCATCAGTCCCTGTGCCTCAATAACCGACTGCGGAAGCACCGAGGGAATACTGTCGCAAAGAGATATCACGGCGGACACCGCATCGGAAATAATTTTTTGGGTAAGCGGAGGAGTAAGGCGATACACGGGGACGAGCCCCTGAAGTATTTTGCCGGAGTATATCGGCTCGAGCTTAGGCGCCGACATCTCACGTCCGTAATAGCTATGTCTGATTCGTCCGTATGCACGGAATTTTTTGCCCTTGACGAGGGTTTTTGCCAAAAAGGGGCTATTGAAGAACACAAGCTCCATACTTGCGCTGTCATCACGCACTACGCACCTCAGCACGGTCATTCCCTGTCTTACTTTTTTTACGGGAGCGGTCTCGCATACCGTGACCTCCACCGAGCAAAGCTGACCGTGATAGGTGGATGCAATCGGAACAACGTTGCCTCGGTCCTCGTAGGCGCGCGGCAAAAAGGCAAGAAGCTCGCCTGCGGTGGTTATTCCCATTCCCGCAAAGGAGTTATACCTCGCCTCGCCTATTCCCTTGATGAACCGTATAGAGGTGTCAAGCGTGAGCATTTTCGTTACTGTTCCTTATGCTGTTCGATAGTAATTTTTGTATACCCCACACGCACCGTGTCAAGCGCCTTTTCCTCACGGTCTCCGTGCGTGAAAATAAATATTTGATGCTTTTGGGATGCAAGCAGTATCGCCTTGGAAACCGAAACAAGCCTGTCATCGTCAATATGAGCAAAAGCATCGTCAAGCACCACAGGCACTCCGCCGCCGCCAAACAGTGTATCGGCAAGCGCAAGCCTGAGCGACAGATATGCGCTGTCACGTGTTCCTGCCGAGAGGTAGTCGCAGCTGCGTCTAAACCCGTTATCAAAAGTCATCGACAGCTTTGTGTCAACCTCAAATCCACCGTATGCACCATCTGTTGCGATACCGAAATAGGTATCGGCTCGCTCGCCTATCCTGGGAGCTACCATACTTTTCATATAGTCTGCGGCGGAAGATATGCCATCAATGGCGATTCCGAGCGCATCAAAGCGCCTTTTGCCTTTTTTAACCGAGTCGGCAAGCGCATCACGCTTACCCACAAGAACAGCGGGATCGCCGCTTTTTGCCTCGAGTGAGACTCGTGCAAGTGACATCTCGTTCAGCTTTTCGCTGTTAATGGCATACTGCTGAGAGTAAAAGTTGATCTCACGGTCAACGAGAGCTTTGTCCCTTTCGGGCTTCTTTGCTCCTCTTGCATTCTCGGCAAGATTCTCTATATCAACACCCTCGTATGCGCTCTCACGGGCAAGCACGCAGGCATCGTAATGAGCCTTGAGCGCTCCGACACGCCTCGAGCCCGCCATAATGCTGTTAAGCCTCTCGCCATAATCGGCGTGCGAATCGGTAAGCTCCATATACTCTCCGATCCCTTTGTCCAGCATAGCCTTTACGCTCTCGGACTTCTCGCTTGCCTCGTCGTATTTTTTGCGGCATTCGTCACATTTTGCGATTGCATCCGATATCCGCTTTTCGTAATCGGGATAGCTGTCGAGCAAACGTATCAGCTCGGAGGACGACCCGATGCCGTGTTCCCTTGCCAATGCCGAAGGCTTTGTTTTGAACAGTGCAAACCCCACTGCGGCAACCAGTGCCGTTGCAAGCAAAAGGTATCCCACCGAGCTTGGGCCTGCAATAATAAGCGCCGCACCGCCAATCGCCGCAGCACCGAGCATTACGGCAAAAGCTACCGAAAGACGTGAATATTTTTTGAGCTCGGATTTGATCCCGATAACAGCATCTCCGTCGAATGGATAATCCGATGCAAGCTCTTTTTTCTCTGCCTCAGCGCGTAAAAGCAACTCGTTAAGCCCATCACAGCGTGCAACCGAGGCGGTATACTCCGAGTTGAGGTCAAACAGCCTTGCAAGCGACTCCTCGTCGTTGCTTCCGCCAAGTGTTTTGCGCGCGTTCTCATATTCCGAGTACGCTTTGTCCTCCTCTTCACGGAGCTTTTTGAGCGATACCAGGCGCATAAGTGCATCGTATTTTTCGATATTGGCACGCTCGGTTTTAAGACGCTCGAGCTTTTTTTGAGCATCGTCAACCTGCTTTTTCTTTTCGGAAATACTCTCGCTCAGCTCACCGAGCTGAGAGTAGCATTCAAGCGCCTCGGTAAGCTGACTCTCAACGAGCGCAAGCTCATTTTCATCGGCAGGAAGCGATCCGCTTGAGAGCTTTCCTTTTATTTCGTTACGTGCTTCACGCAGTTTTTTTACCGCTTTATCGGTGCTGACCTGCTCGGAGGCACTTATGGCAATATTTTTAAGCCTTTCGGCAAGAAGCTCGTCCTCCCCTGCAGGGACGGTGAGCTGACGGAAGAAGAGCGTGCGTGAAAATACCTCCTCGGACACGCCGAAAAAGTACTCGCCCGGGCATTCGCCTGCAAGCACAGCCTTTCCCGTACTGCGGTCGGTGACAGACAGGGTTTCCTTGCCCGATGCAAAGCTCTGGCGCTCGATGCGGTATTTTACTCCGTCGGCAACGATATTGAGCGCACCTGAGCATAGCTCGCTGTCCCAGGGAGTGTACAGCTTTTTCTCGTTATCGTGGATCCTCTGCTTCCTTGCGCCGGCAAATCCGTAAAACGCAAATTTTATAAAGGCTGCAAGAGTACTTTTACCGCTCTCGTTGGGTGCAGAAAGAAGATTGATGCCCGCAGAGGGCGTAACGGTGACCGATTTGAGCTTTCCAAAGGAAACGACCTCGATTTTCTCGATAGATACGTTCATATCACTCACCTCCTACGACAGAGGATATACTTCGATCCTCCAGCGCACAAAGTCCGTATCTGAGCGCATCGTAGAGAATTGCGGCTTCCTCGCTGTCCTTTTCGCACTGAGCAATCTTTTCGAGCATCATACGGCAAAATACTCCTTTAAGGGTATTGCTCTTTTCCAGCTCTCCGAGATCGGGTGCGAGAGTGGTTTTATCGATAATATCTATTCGGTAAGGATATTCCCTTCCTTTGCCTATCTCGGCAGGAAGTATCATAAAAGCACCGGTTACCTCGCCCGTAAGAGTGATACGGAGCGCAGTATCATCACAATAAGTACGAATGGATTTGCGTATAATATCAAGTGCGGTCAGCTTTTCGCCCGCACCGCTGATATCAACGGTAACACACTCATATCTGCGCTTTGAAAGCCTGTAGGGCTTAAAAGCACATTTGCCCTTGTCCACCGTGCCGATAAGCACGCCCTTGTACCCCGTTTCGTCAAAGCTTCTGCCCTCGATACAGCCGGGGTACCCGTAATAAACGCCGTTTTCGTTGAGCAATCCCGTACCCTTGTGGATATGCCCGAGCGCAACGTAATCAAATCCGCTTTTGCCTATCTCGCCCTTTGATATGGGCCCTACCGAGGCATCGCCGTAAATATCGCCGTGGCAAACGAGGATGTTTATCGCATCGGGATTTTCGATATGCCAATCGGTAACGGGGCTTTTTGGATAGGACCGTGAGGTATATCCGAAGCCGTAAACGTCAACACCCAGCTCGGGAACCGAAACACGCTCCCTCTCCGAAAAAACGTGAACGTTATCGGGAAGCTGAAGAGTGCGGTACGCCGAGCGTGCGCCGAGAGGATCGTGGTTGCCGGGCGAGATAAAAAACCTGCACTCGGGGAACGAGCGAAACTCACGGAGCAAAAGCTCCTTTGTGTCGGCGGTAACGTACTCGCCGTCAAAAAGATCGCCGCTGATTAAAAACAGCTGTACCCCAAGCTCACGTGCAAGCATTATCGCCGAAGTAAAAGCGGCTCTCAGCTCGGTACGTCTGCGCTCCGCCTCTTTTGGCGAATATAGCGAAAACGGCGAGTCAAGGTGAATATCCGCGCAATGAAAAACCTTTACCAAATCGGATCACTCCTTTACAAACAAATAAACGAACCCATTGTTCCTCGGTTTACACCGTTCCTGCGATGCGAAAAAAACTCTTTTTCGTTGCATTTTGTACATCCGTCATAAACCGAAACCGAATCATCTCCTATGCCGAAGGAGGTAAGCATAAACGCATTCAACCCCGTCAGATCGAGGAAATATTTATCACCGCAGGGGGTAAAAAACTTGCCGTAACCGCCGTTTATACCGACAAACGCATCGTAAACCTCGCCTCCGACCTCGTAGCAGCACTGCCCGATACATGGGCCGATAGCGGCAACGATATTACTGCGGTTTGCACCCAGACGCTCCATTTGCCTTATCGCCTCAAGAGTGATCCCCCCGAGGGTACCCCGCCATCCTGCGTGAACTGCGGCGCACACCGTTTTTTGCTTATCCGCAAGCAGTACGGGAACGCAGTCGGCTGTGCGTACCGAGAGAAGAAGATCCTTTTTTTCAGTAACGAGTCCGTCCACACCGAAATCAAACGGAGGTCGGCTGATGCCTATGCCTTTATGCGTCTCGTCTACCGTGAGAACAAACGAAGTGTGCGTTTGATAGCTTCGGCAGATATCCGTCTTTTCAAGTCCGAATACCGATGCTGCAAGGCTGTAATTCCCGATCACCCTGTCGGGATCGTCCCTTTGCTCGCCTGCGCCTACGGCAAAATTCAGGCTGTCAAAAGGACCCTCGCTGACACCGCCGACACGTGTAAAAAATGCGTGTCGTATACCAAACGACTCAAAAAGAGGACTGATGTAATACGGAATTTTTCCGTCAATACGTAAAAATCCTTTTTCCAAAACGGCACCTCACTCATCGGTAAACACTTAATCAATCTATTATATCAAAGTTTTACAGAAAACGCAATAGAAACAAAGCATAAACTAAAGTTGACATTAAGGTAGTAACGGAGTATAATTATTTGTCGTAAAATGTATTTTCAGCAGGAGGCCGCAGGATGATAAAGGACCGTAACGGAAACATTTTGAGCACCGATGCACAGCAGGACAAAACGCTTTCGTTTTTGTACCGAAACGCTTTTGGCAGATGCATTACAAAAATACTGGTCAGAAGATGGGTATCCGACCTTGTGGGCTTTTACATGAGCTCTCCGCTTTCCAAGGGAAGAATAAAAAGGCTTATTAAGCATCACGCCATTGATATGTCCGAGTACGAGGACAGGAAGTTCTCGTCCTTTAACGACTTCTTCACCCGTGAGGTCAGGGAGGGCAAAAGACCCTTTTCCGACAATGCGGACGAGCTTCTTTCGCCCTGCGATGCAAAGCTGACGGTACACGATATTACCGAGCACGGAGTATACCGCATAAAGGGCTGTGATTACGGGGTTGCCGAGCTTCTCGGAAGCGCCGAAAAAGCAAGTGAGTTTTTTGGCGGAAAGTGTCTAATTTACCGTTTGACGGTCGATAATTACCACCGATACAGATATTTTGACTCGGGAAAAGAGCTTGAATACGAGTTTATTCCCGGAGTATTGCATACCGTAAATCCCATTGCCGTAGCAAGGCTTGACGTTTACGGAAGGAACTGCCGTGAGGTCACCTATTTGGAAACCGATAATTTTGGAAAATGCGCCTACGTTGAGGTGGGCGCAATGATGGTAGGAAGGATCAACAACCGTCATCCCGAGGAAGGATTCTCACGCGGAGATGAAAAGGGCTATTTTTCATTTGGCGGATCCACGATCGTGCTGCTGTTCAAAAGGGATAGAGTAAGCATCGATTCCGATATCATCGAAAACAGCGCCGAGGGCATTGAAACCACCGTAAAATGCGGCGAAAAGGTCGGCGCAAAATGATTTATCTCGACAATGCTTCCTCCACCCCTATGTGTGACAGCGCACGCTGTGCAATGGAGGAGCTGCTAAGCTCAAAAAACGGCGTTACTCACTGCATTGACAGATACAAAAAGGACTTTGCGGATATATTCGGCTGTGATACCGACGAGCTGTTTTTCTCCTGCGGAGGAAGCACGGGAATCAGCGAGGCGCTGCGAGCCGTTTTTGAGTATGGCTCGAGTGTGGGAAGAACCGGCTGTGTGCTATCCGAGATCGAGCATCCCTCGGTATACAACTCCGCAACCGAGCTGGCATATGAGCATAGACATGCCTACCCGAAATCCGACGGATACGTTCATCCCGAGGATATCGAAAGGCTGTGTGACGGAAGCACCGCCTGCGTTTGCCTTATGAGAGCCAACAATATTACGGGTGTAATCCAAAAAATTCCCGATGCATACCGCATTTGCAAGGAAAACGGTTCTATGCTGTTTTGTGATTCGGTACAGGCATTCGGGGATATTTCCGCAGACAAAATAATCAAAAATACCGATATTGCCGTTATCTCGGCACATAAATTCGGCGGGCCCAAGGGGTTTGGTATAATCTACGCAAGCGCAGAATGCGGGGTCAACCGTTTGCTCGCCCGTACCGAGCGAAGCTATCCCGATGCGGTGTATGCCGCAGGTGCCGTTGCCGCTGCCAAAGAGGTTTATAGGCATACCGCAAGAATAGCCGAGCTGAAAAAGATTTTGGTATCCGAAATACTAAAAATAGAAGGCGCATCCCTGCTATGTCCCGACTCGGAGCAGCTCACAAAGACAGCGGCCTTTTTATTCGACGGAACAGACGGCTCGGCGCTCGCCTCGGCTCTCGATCTTAGGGGAGTATGCGTATCGGCAGGTGCCGCCTGCTCACAGGGAAGCACCGAGCGTGCTTTGACGGCTATGGGGCTCGGAGACAGAGCCGACAGACTGATAAGATTTTCGCTCTCGGCACAAAATACCGAGGATGAAATACGCACCGCCTGCAAGCTTACCGCAGAGGCGGTATATACAATAAAAAAACTGCAAAGGGCAGGTAGATGAGTATGGAATTCAAAAAGAATCTCGCATACCGTAAAGAAGTAGAAATAACCACCTTCGTACCCAACGAAAACAGCTACGGTTCGGTTGAAAAAGGAACCAAGGATATGCTCACCGACGGAAAAACGGGCAACCCGACAGAATGCTACAGCGGCGAATGGGCGCATTTTTACAGAGCTGTCGGCAGAAGGCTGGATATTGATCTCGGTGCGTGCTGCGCCGTAGACGGCTTTTCGATAGGCTTTATTCAGGACAGCAAAATGGGCATTTACTGCCCGAGAGAGGTCCTGCTTTTGCTCTCCGAGGACGGCAAGAGCTATTACAGAGCCGCATCGGTTCCCTCGCCCTACCCTGCATCCTACTGCAACGTCAGAGCGATCGTCGAGGCGGATTTTGCGCCCAGAAAGGCAAAATATGCCGCTATTGAATTTCCTGTAGACGTAAACGTTTTTTGCGATGAGCTTGAGATATACGGACGTGAGGATCCCTCCGATGCCGAAGTGCTTTGCGGAACACCGTTTGCCCGTGAATACAAGGACAGATTCGCTATGCGTGACAGCCTTGGCACAAGGCAGGATATACCCTTGATCTACTACGGCTACTATCCTCAGAACGAGCGTATTGCAAAGAGCAAAAAGGAGGATTTTATCCCCTATATAGCATACGTTGACGAGAACGGAAGAATGGTGGATACTCTGTTTGACTGTCTGCTTTTCCTGCCCGTTCAGGGTAAATGTCCGTCGGGCGCAAGCGTTGGCTATCACGGCGAGGCGAGTGTGCTCTCGGATTGGCAGTATCTCGAGGACGTTCTGTTTGAGGATGGCTACAACCTCAAGGCACTCGACGAGGCTGTCGGGGATATGAAGCGTGAGCTTTCGCTCTCCGACGATTACAGGCTGGGAGTATATCTCACAGCACCCGTACCCAAGGTATCGTCAAAGCCCTTTGGCGACATCAACGGCGATGGAATAGAAGAAAAGCTGCTCACCACCGACGATTGCGTAGCGGCATACGAGATGTACGTCGACGGCGTGGCAAAACGGCTTGAGGCCTCACATCTTTCCAACATCTCGGTCGAGGGCTATTTTTGGAACAACGAGTCGGCTTCACGCGCGTGCAACGATGACGAGATACGCTTTGCCACACGCTGTGTCGACGCTCTGCACAGGCGCGGTCTCAAATGCCTGTTTATTCCTTATTATCAGGCAGGCGGATGCGAGCTTGCGGAAGAGATCGGCTTTGATTGCACGACCATGCAACCTAATCTTTCGTTTAACGCTACGCTTCAGCAGAATCCCGATGCGATGATGGAGGAGTTTACCGAGCTGTGCAGGACGTACGGATTTGGCGTTGAGCTTGAGATTCATCACGGAGTCATGACTCCCGACGGCAAGGAAAAATACGGGAAAATATTTGATCAGTATATGTATTCCTGCCTTAAAAACGGTATGATGACCGACACGGTGCATACCTATTATCAATGCGCCGGACCGGGTGTATTTTACAGTCTCGCATACTCAAGCGACCCTTATTACAGAGGTCTTTACACAAGGCTTTACAAATTTGCAAAGGGTACTCTGACCGAGGACGATTTTGAAACAGACAAGACCGGCGGGGAGGTTGACACGAAGCCGATTTCTGCCGCCACTGTGTCCGCCGAGAGCGAGCCTGAGGTAACCGACGATCGTACACAGGATACCGTATGCGAGCACAAAGCCGAGAAAAATACCGCTGCCGACAGCAATCCCGACGATAAAACGGTTGTCAAGCAGTTGATGAGCAAAATCAAAACACAAGTCGGCAAAAAGGATGTCTTTAACAAAAAGCTGTTGATAGGTACCGCTGCAGCGGTTGCGGCGGCAGGTGTTTTATATGTTATAAAAAAGGCCATCGAGAACAAGGAGGACTGACGGATGGACAAAAGAAACCTGACACTTCTATGTGATTTTTACGAGATCACGATGGCAAACGGTTATTTTCTCAGCGAAAAAAGGGATACCGTAGCTTATTTTGATCTGTTTTTTAGGGATATTCCGGACGAGGGAGGCTTTGCTATTGCCGCAGGTCTCGGACAGGTCATCGAATACATTGAAAACCTGCATTTTGACGACGGGGACATTGAGTATCTCAGGGCTCAGGGCTGTTTTGACGATGAGTTTTTGGAGTATCTTCGCAATTTCAGATTTACAGGCGATATATATGCCGTTCCCGAGGGAACTCCGATATTCCCTCGTGAGCCTATTTTGACGGTACGTGCTCCTGTAATCGAGGCGCAGTTTGTCGAGACCTATCTTCTCACCGTAATCAACCACCAATCTCTTATTGCAACCAAGGCAAACCGCATCGTCCGTGCCGCCGACGGAAGACCGGTGAGCGAGTTCGGTGCAAGACGTGCACAGGGTCCCGATGCGGCACTGCTCGGCGCAAGGGCGGCTTACATCGGCGGAGTCTCCTCTACCTCCTGCACGCTGAGCGCAATGGCGTTCAATATGCCCGCATCAGGTACTATGGCTCACTCCTGGGTACAGATGTTCGATGACGAATACACTGCGTTTAAGACCTACTGCGAGCTCTATCCCGACAACGCCACCCTGCTGGTTGATACCTACAACGTGCTTCGCAGCGGAATTCCCAATGCAATACGTGTGTTCAAGGAATGCGGCATTACAAAATGCGGCGTAAGAATCGACTCGGGCGATATTGCCTACCTCACAAAAAAGGTACGCAAAATGCTTGACGATGCAGGCCTTACCGACTGCAAAATAATCATTTCCAATTCACTGGACGAAAAGATTATCGTTGATATCCTGCGTCAGGGCGCAAGGATAGATGCCTTTGGCGTGGGCGAAAGGCTTATTACCGCAAAGAGCCACCCCGTTTTCGGCGGAGTATACAAGCTTGCCGCAGTTGAGGAAAACGGAAGGATCATACCAAAAATCAAAATCAGCGAGAATCCCGATAAGATAACCAATCCGCACTACAAAAAGGTATACCGGCTGTTCCGCAACTCCGACGGTATAGCGATAGCGGATTACATTACTCTGTACGATGAGGTCATCGACGGCAGCCGGCCTATCGAGCTGTTTGATCCCGTTCATACCTGGAAAAGGCAGACGGTAAGCGATTATACCGCCGTCGAGCTGCTCGTTCCGGTGTTTATCGACGGAAAAAGAGTGTACGATATCCCCGATATTTCGGAATCGAGGGAATACTGCAAAAAGCAGATCGACGCACTTTGGGACGAGGTAAAACGATTTGAGAATCCGCACAGATACTACGTTGACCTGTCGCAAAATCTCTGGGATATCAGGCAGGAGCTTCTTAACTCGGGCGGAAAGAAAAAGGACGAATAAGACTACTGTTTCACAAAAAAAGCAAGCCTCAAAAAACGAGGCTTGATTTTTGTTTTTCGTATTCCTTTCGGACAACCCGCTACGCATATCATCCTACGCATCCCGTAAAAACCGAAAGCATCGAGATGACCATCAGGGTCGCAAGCGCACCTCGCACAAAGCCGTAAATAAAGCCTTCTTTATCGGTGGCGGCACGGTAGGTTTTTTTGATAATCGCCTTCATTTTTGTTTTCCGTCCTTTCTGCTGTCTACACCTGTATTATAGTCGAGGGTGTGTACTATAAAACGGACAGAAACCAAGCTTTCAAAAAAGAATGCCTGTGTGCAAATCGCACGCAGGCAAGCTGTTATTCGATGTAAACCCGCAAAGCCGTGCCCCTGTGAGAAAGAAACCCTGCTTTGTGCAGGTGGGTGTCCTCTCCGATGCTTTAGTGCTTCCAACGTCCGTACAGCGTCGCCCGCAGGGCGGGGGGCACGGTACGGGAGGCCTGCTTCACCACAGCGGAATATGAACTCCCTAAATCAGTTGTGGGTTTTTACACAGGGTACGGCGCAGCTGCGCTCGCACGCACTCCGCAGGCGAAAATCGTTTTTCAGTCCTCGTCAGTATCGCCGTATTCCTCATCGGAATCGTCATCGCAGGCGGGCGCATCGAGGTCATATTCCTCCATAAAGGTGTCCTCAAAAGCATCGGCAACACGCTCAAACTCATCGTCATCGTCAATGGTTATCAAAAGCTCATCGCCGTTTTCGTCAACGGTTACCTTAAGTATGCCGTACTCATCGTCATCACCGTCAACGGGAGTGAGCGCAAGGTAAATCACACCGTCAAGGGTAAGCTCGCCGACAAGCTCGAAATCGCTCTCATTGCCATCCTCATCGGTAAGGGTAAATACATTTTCTCTCTCGTTGTTATCTGCCATTTGAAGCCTCCGTAATCCATAGAGAATTTGATTTCAGCATCTTTATTTTACTACTTACGCTCCGCAAAGTCAATAGTATTTTACCTCGTAATTACGTCACGATACATCAAAATGCGTCAATACACGGGAATTATAGGCAGTTATTGACAGAATGTGATATTATCCGTATAATTGAAGCAGTATTTTGGAAAGTGAGGAATCGGGCATGGCATCGGTACCGAGAATATACGTCGGAAGCGATAACATCGAAAACGGATATGCCACGGTTTGCGGGTCGGATGCAAAGCACGTGTTGCTGGTTATGCGCAAAAAGGTCGGAGACACCGTTTGTATCTGCGATATGCACGGTATGTCCTACAATGCAGTTATACGAAGCGCCGGCGACGGTTTTTTTACTGTCGAGCTCGGCGAGGGAATAAAGCGCGTCAGCGAAATAGGCTTTCCCGTAAAGGTTTATCAATGTATGCCCAAGGGCGACAAGCTGGATACGGTAGTTCAAAAAGCGGTTGAGCTTGGAGCAAGCGAAATAATTGCCGTTATGAGCGAGCGGTGCGTTTCACGCCCCGACGGTAAGGCTTTTGAGAAAAGGCTCGAGCGGCTCGGCCGCATCAGCGAGTCGGCAGCAGCTCAGTGCGGACGGGAATTTGTGCCTGCGGTGCGGGGAATTATCTCATACCGAGAAGCTATTGACGAAATAAAGGAATCGGGCACAGCATTCGTTTGCTACGAGGGCGACGGAACCGTTGCCGTCAAAGAGTTTCTGACCGAAAAACGCCCTACCTCGTTCCTTATCGGACCCGAGGGCGGACTGTCGCAGAGCGAGGTGGATACGGCAAGAGAAAACGGAATCGGACTCGCCAATCTCGGAAGACGCATACTACGCACCGAGACTGCAAGCGGATATGTGCTATCGGCAATAAGCGTGCTTTTGGAGGACTGACTCGTGAATAAAAAGCCCAAACGTTTTATTACTGACACCGAACGAAAATGTATAATCTGGTATTTTTCCGTATTGTTGTTTTACGGCGGTTATTTGATATGGGCATATCTTGACCGCGACACCGCAGAGATGACGAGGATTACCGCGCCTGAAGTGTATTATTTATATATTTTTCCGATTTTTTCATTTATTCACGGTTTTTTATCGTTTGCTGTATTACGGCGGATCGCCGTACCGAATGCTGTAAATGCCGTAATATGCGCACTGTTTACGTTCTTGACAGTTCTCATGGGACACGAACTGACGGTTATCGGCTCGGCAGCAGGAATAATCCTTTCCGTTCTCTGCTCGATGATCGCAAAGCTGATAATGACTGTACGAAACAATTCAAAAAAGCAAAAAAGCAGCTCGTACGAGCAATAAAAATGCATACCGCCCCGAGGAAGAGCGGTATGCCGAAAGCGGTAGAAGGTCGGGTGTGACGGTCGGCAATGTGCACCCTTCCCTCTGCTGTATAATACCCTGCAGCCTGTCAAACGGTTGCGGCTGCCCGCGTTTGTTCACAATATATTAACATTCTCCCCTCTCGGGGATATTTTTTTGCCAAAAAGCGGCAATTTCCACAAAGTATCGGCAGTTTTTTTGGTGTATTTTTTTAACAGCTCTTGATTTTTGTGCAAAATCTATATAAAATATAAGATAGGTTATTATGTAAAATAATAAAGAAAAATATAAATGTCACAGGGAGAGAGAAAATGAGCAACAAACTGTTTCAGGGCCTGATTTACCAAATGAGAGAGGCGGTAGACCGTGAGATCGGAATTATTGATGACAAGGGCATCATCATTGCCTGCAGTCAGCTCACCAAGATCGGCGGCACCCACGAGGAGATCGTAGATGAGATTTCCTATAATTATGACGTCCTTGCGCGCGGAGGTTATACATACCGTCCCGTCGGCTCGCACGCACGTATCGAGTACGTTGTTTTTGTTGAGGGCGAGGACGAGATAGCAGCAGGTATTTCCTCGTTGCTTTCGGTTTCTTTTTCCAACATTAAAACCCTCTACGACGAGAAGTACGACAAAACAAACTTTATTAAGAACATTATTCTTGACAACATTCTTCCCGGCGATATCTACATCAAATCCAAGGAGCTCCGTTTTGACGGTGAGATGGACAGAGTAGTTATTCTCATCCGCTTCCTCAATTCGGGAGATGCGGTGCCCTTTGACGTTATTCAGAATATGTTCCCCGAGAAGAACCGCGATTACGTTATCAACGTATCCGAGACGGATATCGTTCTCGTCAAGGAGCTTAAGGGAAATCACGACTCCAGACATATCGACAGCGTGGCACGCAGCATTTCGGACACCGTACAGAGCGAGTTCTTTTCAAAGGTCATTATCGGCATCGGCTCGGTGGTATCCAACGTAAAGGATCTGGCACGCTCATACAAGGACGCTCAGGTTGCGCTTGAGGTGGGCAAGGTATTTGACACCGACAAGAACGTCATCAGCTATGAGAATCTCGGTATAGGAAGACTTATATATCAGCTTCCCACCACTCTTTGCGAGATGTTTTTGCAGGAGGTTTTCAAAAAGGGCTCGCTTGAGAGTCTTGACAGAGAGACGCTTCAGACCATCCATTCCTTCTTTGATAACAACCTTAACGTTTCCGAGACCTCGAGAAAGCTTTTCGTTCACCGCAACACGCTTGTGTACAGACTCGAGAAGATCAAAAAGCTCACCGGACTCGACCTGCGTGAATTTGACCACGCCATCACGTTCAAGGTTGCTCTTATGGTTAAAAAGTACCTCATCAGCAAGCCTTCCATTTACTGATTTTAACTCTTGAGGTCACACAGCAATGATAAATTTATCACACGTCTCAATGGTATACGACGACGGCACCGTTGGACTTAACGACGTTTCGCTAAAAATAGAGGACGGCGAGTTTTTGTTCGTTGTCGGCCACTCGGGAGCAGGAAAAACCACCCTTACAAAGCTCCTTCTTGCCGAGGAACGGGTATCTGCCGGTCAGATCGAGGTAAACGGATTCCACCTCGAAAAGATCAAAGCACGAAAAATTCCCGCACTCCGCAGGACTATGGGTGTCGTTTTTCAGGATTTTAAGCTTTTCGACAAAATGACGATATACGAGAACGTTGCATTTGCGATGCGCGTGGTCGGGGCAAAGAACTCGCTCATACGTAAAAGAGTTCCTTTTTTCCTTGATCTTATCGGGCTGGCGCACAAGGCAAAATCCTTTCCCAACCAGCTCTCGGGCGGTGAGAAGCAAAGGGTTGCCTTTGCAAGAGCACTCGTCAATAACCCCTCGCTGATTATTGCGGACGAGCCTACGGGCAACGTTGACAGCGAGCTTTCGGGTGAGATTATGGAGTTGCTCAAGCGAGTTAATGCGCTCGGTAAAACCGTTATCGTGGTTACCCACGACATGGAGATAGTACGCTCCTACAACAAACGTGTTATCACTATCGAACACGGAAAAATCGTCTCCGACGGGATCGGGGGTATTGCATAATGAAGCCGGGAACCTTTTTTTACAACATAGGACAGGGCTGCAAGGGCGTTTTCCGCAACAGCGTAATGTCCACCGCATCGGTTTTTGTGCTTATCGCCTGTATGATTCTGGTAGGCACGTTCTATCTTATCATTGATACTATTGATATCAACTTCCGGAGCATCAGCGGTCTGAACGTAATTGAGATAATGATGGACAAGAACTATACCGAGGACCAGATCGCTTATATCGGTGACAGGCTTGAGGAGATCAGGCAGGAGTCCGCCATAGTCGAGGATGAGGTTGTTTACGTATCTCCCGACGAGCATCTCGAAATAATGCGTGAGATGTACGGAGAGAACGAGTGGTTTAACGATATAACAGCATCTGATAACCCGCTTCGGGGAAGCTATCAGCTTACCTACGTAAATCTTTCGGACACCGACGAGGTTAACAGAGTAAAATACCGCATTGAGTCCATAGCCTTTGAGGACGGCACTAAGGCAATATCCAGCGATTCCATCAAGGATTACATCACCCTTTACGACAACGTTATGAGTGTCAAAAACACTATGTACATCGTCGGTCTCTGGCTGATGGCAATACTTTTGATAATCTCGCTATTCATTATTATGAATACCATCAAGCTCGGTATTTCGGCTCGCAGTAACGAGATCACATTTATGCGTCTGTGCGGAGCAACCAAGGCGTTTATCCGTATGCCGTTTATTGTGGAGGGTATTATTATCGGTGTAGTATCCGCAATAATTTCCTTTGGGCTTGAGTTCTACCTGTACGAGTATCTGCTCAGGGATATCGTAACCTCCTCCGCAGGCAGTCTTACGGGTTCGGGTATACTTATGGCAGATTTTTCGCAGTATGCATTTTACCTTGCGGTTGCTTACCTTGCGATAGGACTTTTTGCGGGTATAGTTTCGTCCTCAATCAGTCTTAAAAAGTATCTTAAAGCATAATTTTTGGTGACACGCAATATGAAATCAATTTTGAAAAGAGTAATCATTTTTTTGCTTTGTGCAATAATGATCTTTGCGGTGGCTGTCGCTTCGGTGCCCTTTCAGGAGGCCGAGGCAGACCGCACGATCTACGACGTTGAAGCAGAGCTTAACAGGTACAAGGCGCTTCTTTCCGAGCTGAGGTCCGAGCTTTCCTCGGTATCCAAGGATATTGAGGATCTTGAGCATCAGTCGGGCGAGACCGCTGACAGCATCTCGCTGTATATGCAGGAGATATCGCTGCTGGAGGCGGATATAGCTCTTGCCGAGATCATCAGCGATTCGTACGATCTAAAGCGCGCGGAGGTACACGCAAAGATCATCCTCGCTACGGAGGATTATGAGTATCGTCTTGCGATGTACAAAAACCTGATGCAATTTATTTACGAGAACAGCACGGTAAACTCGTTTGAGCTACTGTTCTCCTCCTCTAATTTTTCGGACTTTCTGTCACGCCAGGAGAATTTTGACAGCATAATGGAGTGTGCAAACACCATTATCAAGGATCTCGAGGCATCGCTTGCCGACCTTGAAAGCCTGCAGTCAGAGCTTGAGGTGGCACAGGCGGAGTACGATACATATCTCTCAATGCTCAACGCCTCCAAGCTCGAGCTTGACAAAAAGGTAGCGGAGCTGGAGATACTTGCAGCGGGTCAGGGATTGGACTATGAGTCGCTCAAATCCGAGTACAGCGAAACTAACGCAAGAATCAAGGAAATAAACAAAAAAATAAATGAGCTTGAGGAGGAGCGCGCTGAGATGCTCCAGAACAGTGGCGGCTTTTGTTGGCCTCTGGCATCAAGCGTTTCCTACCGTGTGTCAAGCCATTTCGGATACCGTAACGATCCGTTTACGGGTCAAAAAAAGTACCACAAGGGTCTTGACCTCGCATGCGCCAAGAACTCCCCTATTCTCGCCGTTCAGGGCGGTACCGTTACAAGAGCGGAGTATTGGGGCAGCTACGGCAACTGCGTAGTAATATATCATGGTAACGGAGTTTCGTCTCTTTACGCTCACTGCAACTCGTTTGCATCCGGTCTGAAGGTCGGATCGATCGTCAAGGCAGGCGATACGATTGCATACGTCGGAACGACGGGACGCTCCACCGGCTATCACCTGCATTTCGGCGTTCTGCTCAACGGCGACTACGTTAACCCCGACGAGTACCTTCCCGACGGATATTACAAAAAATAAAACAACCGATTGCACGAGGCAAAACAATGTTCAAAAAAAGAATTTCAATTTTTGGCTGTGTAGTGATTTCGCTGTTTTTGTGTGCGGTCACGTTTGTGGCAACATTTTCAAGAATGAACATCATTATGAAAAACAAGCTCAGCAATATGGCCGACACATCGGACACCGTCAGCGTCGATATATCCAAGCAATACGATAAGCTTGAGGAAATGCTCAAAATGATCGAGCTGGGGTTCGTCAAGGATTACAGCGAGGATGAGCTTTGGGAGGCAGTCTACTACGCTCTGGCACAAGGGCTGGACGATGCTTATTCAACCTATATGACCGCCGATGAGTATGATGCGCTCACCGATGATTCCGACGGTGATTTTGTGGGCATCGGCGTTCACGTCGTCTATGACGTAGATACCGAGGGCTCGTATATTTTCGGAGTTATGCCCGATTCCCCTGCCGAAAAAGCCGGTGTGCTTGCAGGCGATATTATAGTTGCGGTCGAGGGTGACGAGCTTAATGAGGAAACCTATACTGATTGCATTAACAATGTGATCGGAGCGCCCGGAACCGACGTCAATATCACCCTGCTTCGCGGCGAGGAGCGAATTGACGTAACCATCACACGGGCATCCGTAAAAAGCGATAACGTCCGTTACGTAAAGCTCGACGGCGGAATAGCATATATACGCATTTTCGGATTTGCCGATATGACGGTTGCCGATGAGTTCAAGCGCACGATAGCCGAGGCTCAGGAGGACGGATGCACCAAGTTTATCTATGATGTGCGCAACAACGGCGGCGGATACCTTGATCAGATATGCGAAACGCTTGATCTCCTGTTGCCTGAGGGCCCGATCATCAATATCGTTGACAAGCACGGAAATACTACCTCACGCGATTCCGATGCCGATCATATAACGGGCAAGGCCGTGGTTCTTTGTAACGATGCTACCGCATCGGCGGCAGAGCTGTTTACCAAGGCACTGATGGACTATGAGATCGCCGTATCGGTAGGTCAGACCACGTTTGGCAAGGGCACTATGCAGGTTACAAAGCTGCTGTCTGACGGAAGTGCACTAAAATTATCATCCTACTACTATAATCCGCCCAGCAACGTCAGCTACGACGGAATCGGAATCGAGCCCGATCACAAGGTGGAGCTTGACGAGTACTGGGAGCAGAGATTTTTTAAGATGCCTATTGAAGAGGATGCACAGCTTCAGTACGCAATTTCATTACTCGAAGAATAAAATTTTCAGATATAATTAAGGAGTTCAGTATTATGGCAAAGCAAATTATCGTGTCGCACGAGGGTCTCAAAAAGCTTCAGCAGGAGCTTGAGCACCTCAAAACAGTAAAACGTAAGGAAGTCGCTCAGGCGATCCAAAAGGCAAGAGCATACGGAGACCTTTCGGAAAACAGCGAGTACGATGAGGCAAAAAACGAGCAGGCTGAGATTGAGGGAAAGATCGCACAGCTCGAAGCTACGCTTGCAAATGCAATCGTTCTTGACGATTCCGAGCTCGGAACCGATAAGGTCAGCGTAGGAAACAAGGTTATCGTTCACAACATTGATGCCGATGAGGATACCGAATACAAAATTGTTTCCACAACAGAGGCCGATCCTCTGCAGTTCCTTATCAGCGATGACAGCCCTCTCGGAAAGGCTCTCATCGGACAAAAAAAGGGCGACAGTATCAACGTAGATACTCCTATGGGAGTAGTTAAGTACACCATCACCGACATTTCTAAATAACGAGGAGACAAAATGAGCGAAGAGAAGATTATCGGCACCGAGGAAAACGAGGCTGTCGAAGAAAGTTTAAGCGATATTCTGAGGATACGCCGTGAAAAGCTCAGCGATCTTTGCGAAGCCGGAAAGAATCCCTTTGAGATCACAAAATACGACGTAACGGCAAACACCGCGGATATAAAAAACAATTTTGAATCGCTTGAGGGTCAGGACGTATCCATCGCAGGCAGAATTATGAGCCGCAGGGATATGGGCAAGGCTAACTTTATCGATATTCAGGACCATACCGGACGAATTCAGTCCTACGTTAGAATCGACGATATTGGCGAGGAGATTTTTGCTGACTTCAAAAAATGGGATATCGGCGATATTATCGGTCTTAAAGGATTCGTTTTCCGCACCAGACGTGGCGAGATAAGCATCCACGCAAAGGAAATCACCCTCCTCAGCAAGTCTCTCCTTCCCCTCCCCGAAAAGTATCACGGGCTCAAGGACACCGATCTCCGATACAGACAGAGATACGTCGACCTTATCGTCAACCCCGAGGTTAAGGAATCGTTTGTTAAGCGTTCCCTCATCATCCGTGAGATACGTGCTTTCCTGGAGAGCAAGGGATTTTTGGAGGTGGAAACGCCAATGCTTCACAACGAGGCGGGCGGTGCTAACGCAAGACCCTTTATCACCCATCACAACGCACTCAACATCGATCTCTATCTCCGTATCGCACTTGAGCTCCACCTTAAGAGGCTTATCGTAGGCGGGTTTGACCGTGTGTACGAAATAGGCAGAGTTTTCCGTAACGAGGGTATGGACACAAGACACAACCCCGAGTTTACGCTACTTGAGCTCTATCAGGCTTATACCGATTATTACGGAATGATGGACCTCACCGAGGAGCTTATCCGCGAGGTTGCACACAAAGTACTCGGCACGGCGATCGTCAACTGCGAGGGTCACGAGATCGACCTCGAAAAGCCCTTTGAAAGACTTTCGATGGTAGATGCGGTTAAAAAGTATGCTGACGTGGACTTCTCGCTTATCACCGATCTCGAGGAGGCACGAGCGCTTGCCAAATCAAGGGGAATCGAGTTTGAACAGCGCCACGGAATTGGCGATATTCTCAACCTTTTCTTTGAGAGATACGTTGAGGATAAGCTGATCCAGCCTACCTTTATTACTAACCATCCTGTTGAGATATCGCCTCTGGCAAAGAAAATGCCCTCCGATAACCGCTATACCGAGAGATTTGAGCTTTTCGTTCTCGGACGTGAGCACGCAAACGCATTCTCGGAGCTTAACGACCCCATCGACCAACGGGAGAGATTTATGCATCAGGCGGCTCTCAAGGCGGCAGGCGACGACGAGGCAACCGGCGTAGACGAGGACTTCCTCTGCGCACTTGAGTACGGTATGCCTCCCACGGTCGGCATGGGCATCGGTGTGGACCGCACCGTTATGCTGCTGACCGGCTCCGACAGCATCAGAGAAGTTATCCTGTTCCCCACCATGAAGCCCCTTGCAGAGTAAAAATATGACG
>JAZNCU010000038.1:0-13856 GCA_045587745.1 Eubacteriales bacterium
CCTGTCCTCATAGCCGACGAAAATGACCGTGGAAAGACGGGTGTTGTATTCCTTTATCTCGATAGGGCGAGAGCCGTCCTTATCGAGATAAAAAAACTTTACATCCTCAAGAAACTCAATGCTGTCACACCAGCAATCGAACCTCAGCTCTCCTCTGAGCCCTCTGGGGGAATTGAGCCTGCCTGCCTCTAAATAACGTTTCATCAGATAATATCTACGATTACCCTTTTGTTTTCCTTGGCGGCTGCAGCTCTCATAACCGTGCGGATACTCTTTGCGATTTTGCCTTCCTTGCCGATAACCCTGCCCATATCACGCTTGGCTACCGAAAGCTCGAGCACGATAGTATCACCGCTGACCTTCTCGGTAACGGAGACCTCATCGGGAGACTCAACGATAGCCTTGGTTATATCGATAAGAATTTGTTTCATTAATCCAATACTCCGCTCTTCTTAAGAAGATCTCTTACAGTATCGGTAGGCTGTGCGCCGTTTGCGATCCATTTCTTTGCTTTGTCAGCATCGATCTTAACCTCTGCGGGGTTGGTCATGGGGTTGTAGAAGCCAACTTCCTCGATAAATCTGCCGTCACGGGGATAACGGGAATCTGCAACTACGATTCTGTAGCAGGGAGCCTTCTTTGCGCCCATTCTTCTGAGTCTCATTTTAACTGCCATTTTGGTAGTCCTCCAAAAAAATAATTATTTATCAAAAAGGAAATCTCATCTTTCCTCTTTTGCCTTTTTTACCCATAAATTGCTTCATGAGTTGCTTCGTCTGCTCGTACTGCTTGAGCAAACGGTTTACCTCCTCAACGCTCGTGCCGCTTCCTGCTGCGATACGGCGTTTACGGGAGGAGTTGAGCACGTCGGGGTGATTACGCTCGTAGGGTGTCATCGAAAGGATAATCGCCTCTACCCTGCCGAGTGCCTTCTCGTCGATCTGCGCATTATTGAGCGCTCCCGGCTTGATTCCCGGCATCATACCGAGCAACGATTCCATAGAGCCCATATTACGCACCGCGTCGAGCTGGTCAAGAAAGTCGGTTAGAGTAAATGACTGCTCACGCAATCTCTTTTCGAGCTCGGCGGCCTTTTTCTCGTCTATCTGCTGCTCAGCCTTCTCGATAAGGGTAAGCACGTCGCCCATGCCGAGTATACGAGACGCCATTCTGTCGGGGTGAAACGGCTCAATGTTGTCAAGCTTCTCGCCCGTACCGATAAACTTTATAGGCTTGCCTGTTATAAATTTTACAGAAAGTGCTGCACCGCCTCGGGTATCGCCATCCATTTTGGTAAGGATGACGCCCGTGATATCAAGCAACTCGTTAAAGCTCTGTGCAACGTTTACGGCATCCTGACCTGTCATTGCATCGACAACAAGCAGTATCTCGGTCGGATTTGCAACCTCCTTGACACGTCTAAGCTCTTCCATAAGCTCAGTGTCAATATGCAGACGGCCCGCAGTGTCGATAAAAATCATATCGTGACCGTATTTGGTGGCATACTTAAGCGCTTCCTTAACCGTCTCGGCAGGATCGCTCACACCACGCTCAAACACGGGAACGCCGATCTTCTCGCCAACGACTTGAAGCTGAGTAATAGCGGCAGGACGATAGATATCGCAAGCGACCAAAAGCGGACTTCTGCCCTGCTTTTTATACATACGGGCAAGCTTTCCGCAATGAGTGGTCTTACCCGAGCCCTGAAGACCGCACATAAGCACGACTGTGGGGGGCTTGGGCGAGATGACCAGCTTTTGGTTCGAGGTGCCCATAAGCGTGATGAGCTCCTCGTTAACTATTTTAACTATTTGCTGTGCAGGCAAAAGACTTTCAAGCACGTCACTGCCTACCGCACGCTCCGAAACACGATTGACAAACTCCTTAACGACCTTGAAGTTAACGTCAGCCTCAAGCAGAGCGAGCTTTATTTCACGCATACCGGCCTTAACGTCCGCCTCGGTAAGCCTACCCTTGTTGCGGAATTTTGAAAAGGCGTTTGACATCTTTTCGACAAGACTCTGGAACATTATACCTCTCCTGCGATCTTTTCGGCAAGAAGAGTGATCTCCTCATTGCCGCTCAAATCGGATATCTCGGCGGCATAGGATGCAATACGCGCAAATCTTGCCGCAAATCCAAGCGATTCCTCAAGCTCATACAGGGATGAAACACCGTGACGGATAGCATCACGAACACCCTGACGGGTAATGCCGCAATGCTCAGCTATCTCGGAAAGCGAAAGATCCTCGTTGTAATAAAGATCAACGACATCACGCTGGCGGTCCGAGAGCGCCCGACCGTAACAATCGATCAGACGGCAGATATACGCCCTATCCTCTGTCATAATTCTCACGCCCTCACAATCACCCCAACAAGCCTATCGGCTTTTTGGGGACCCCAGTAAAAAAGCCTGTAAAGAGATTTTCTTTACAGGCGTATTATACCGACGTTGACCGGTTTTGTCAATAGGTTTTTTGAGTTATTTTTGCAAAATACCGTCCATTTTCAAAAAACACTCTTGATTCGCTCCCTTTTTCGAGCTCGCCGCTCATCAGATCGTCCGAGACCGCATCCTCAGCCCTTCCAAGCGCATACCGCACGATACTACGCGCGCTTTTTCCGTTGCAGTCTTTAAGCACCGCGCTGACAAAGCTATCATCAAAGGCAACGCTTACGCCAAGCTCGCTCACCCTTTCCGAAAACTCCTCGAGAGTTGAAATCGCAATCTTTTTCAGCGAGTCGGTGCCGAGATCGGCAAAGTATATTATCTCGTCAATACGCTCGGTCAGCTCCCTGGAAAGCGGCAGATCATCGTCTGTCCGGATATCCGACACCTTATTGCCAAATCCAATACCCGTTCCACCCTTCTTTGTGCATACCGTAAGAATGATCACGGTATTGGCAAACGACACCGCGTTACCCATCGAATCGGTCAGCCTGCCGTCATCGAGTACCGAGAGCAGCAACGCAAGCACGTCGGGATGTGCTTTGTCGGCATCGTCAAAAAGCAACAGAGAATAGGGATTTTTGCGTACCTTTTCCGCAAGCGAGCCGTTACCCTCACAGCCCTTATAGCCGGGCGGCGATCCGATCAGCTTTGAAATACTGTGAGGCTCGGAGTACTCCGACATATCAAGCCTTATAAACGCTCCCGCAGTACCGAAAATCAGCTCCGAGATCACCTTGGCGCACTCGGTTTTGCCTACACCCGTGCTTCCTGCGAACAAAAACGTGCCTCTCGGTCTGCAGGCACTCCGCACGCCCGAGAATGCCCGCCTTATGGCAGGGCAAAGCGCCGATATCGCCTCGGGCTGTCCGATAATACGCCTGCCCACGTCAGTTTCGAGTCCACGCAGTCGTGTGGCAAAGCTTTCGGTAAGCTTTGCCAGCGGTATTCCCGTGCGCTCCTCAGCCGCTCTTGCAATATCATCCTCGTCAAGAACACCTCCGTCAGGGACGCTAATCCGCTTGAGCGAGGCTGCCTCGTCGAGCAGATCGATTGCTTTATCCGGAAGAAAACGGTCGTTGATATAGCGCATCGAAAGCGTAACCGCTGTACGGATTGCGCTATCCGAAATAGTTACCCCGTGAAAGCTCTCGTAGCGGTTTTTGAGTCCGTACAGCATCTGTACACACTCCTCCTCGCTCGGCTCGCAAACACGCACGGGCTGAAATCGGCGTTCCAGCGCACGGTCGCTCTCAATATATTTTTTATACTCGGCAGGAGTCGTAGCACCGATGAGCCGAATCTCGCCTCGGGCAAGTGCCGGCTTAAGGATATTCGAAGCATCGATCGCTCCCTCCGCCGCACCTGCGCCTACAATGGTATGGAGCTCGTCGATAAAAAGTATAACATCATCGCTCGAGCGCACATCATCAATGATCCCTTTGATTTTTTCCTCAAACTCTCCCCTGTATTTCGTCCCCGACACTACCGTTGAAAGCTCAAGACTCATAATCCGCTTGCCTTTTAGCTCATCAGGTACGTTATTGCCTGCAATACGCAGAGCAAGCGACTCGGCTATTGCCGTTTTCCCGACTCCTGCCTCTCCGATTAGGCAGGGGTTGTTTTTTGAACGTCGGAGCAAGATGCTGACCAGCCGTGATTCCTCACGCGCCCTGCCTATAACGGGGTCGATTTTGCCGTTTTTGGCCTTCTTTGTCAGGTCCTCGGCATACTTATCAAGCATTGGAGTGGCAACGTGCGGCTTTGGGCTTTGATACAATTGCGGCTCGGCAGCACCGTCGCCGTATAGCTCGTTCAGAATTGCCGACAGCTCGTCGCAATCCGAAACACAATTCTGTATCAATCTGAGTGCCACACATTCCTCACGCAAAATTGCCATTAAAAGATGCTCGACTCCAACCCGAGAAGAAGTTGTTTTAGCAATTATCGAAGCACGAAGCAGGATCTTTTTGCACACAGGCGTCATATCCTCCGTGGTTATATTGCTCTTGCACCCCATTCCGACAAGCCCTATGACTCTCGACCGTATTTCTTTATAACAGCATCCGCGCTCGGTAAGCAGCTTTTTTGGCGTGGAATCTTCGTCCAAAAGTATGCCCAACAGCAGATGCTCGCTGCCCACGTAGGTGTGGCCGAGCTCCCGTGCGGACGATAAGGAGGCATTTATAACCCTTTTTGCCTCCTCGGAAAACCGTTTGATTATATCACTCACGGCATATATCCCCTTTCCCGTGCAAAAACATAATATGTAGCAAAATATTTTTAGCGAATTGTCTTTCCTTTTTCATCGTTTTATGTTATACTCTTAACAGAAAGGAGTGATATTGTGCAAAGAACGTCAGCACCGCCCAAGGCTTCGAGACCATCGCCCAAAAAAACCGTAAAAAAGCATTCCGGCAGCGCCGATAAAGCCGCAAGCATTTTTGCGGTGCTTATAGTATTCTTGGCATTTTATCTCATCATTACTCTTTTCATCGCAGGAACCATTTATTATTCCTTCAATGATACCGAGGATGCCGTCGATATATATTCGGTTCAGGTGTTTTTTGACGAAACGAGGCTGTTCAATTTACCTGCCACACAGGTAAACAACGAGTACGGTCTGTACGTTCCTTACTCCTGTATTGAGGAAATTTGTATGCTCGGCATCGCAGGTGAAGATGATAACGTCACGTTCTTTATAACAGGAACTGATAACCGTATCGAATGTACACTAAACTCGTCTTTGATCGTTATCAACGGTAATCCCGTTCGTATCTCCGCACCGGTGCTCTATTCCAACAGTGACGAAGGCGGAGATTATCTGCTCCCTATAGCGTTGGTAGATAATTATATCAACGGAATTGACGTAAGCTACGATGACGACAAAAAAATATGTATGATCACGACCGACTCGGGCAAAACCGATATTTCACTCAAACTTCTTCTCCCCGAGACGATGAGTCCTGCCGATTTCCCCGATTCGTACAAGGAGTACATAACTCCCTCCGAGCCCGAGGACGTCAGCCAATAACGCACCAATTATATATTATTCCGTTTGGTTCAATTTATTGAAAAATCCGCAGACATCTACCGACCACAGCAATCGGGTGTCTGCGGTTTTTTGGTGCATTTATATTACTGATAAGGATAGCTTTTGAAAAAGCTCGGCAAAACTTTTAGCGCCCACGTTCCGCTTTTGAAAAAGCGGAGTAAAACTTTTTAGCGCCCACGGTGCAGTGCCGATTGAATCCCAACCTCATCCCCGTGAGGCTCAACAAAAAGCAGATTTGCTACTTTCCTCCTCTTTTTTGGGGCATTTTTAACATCCCGTAAAGAGGGATAGGAAAAAGCGTTCCGAATGGACAAACGGATCCCGAAGACGTACTCTGTACGGCGAGAGGTGACGTTTGTTCATAGCAAAAAAGAGATATAACGGAAAATCCGCCTACAGGCGGATTTTCCTACATTATTACTTATCTAGCACTATGCTCCGGCTATGCTTTCGGCTGTCATTCATTCTTGTGTATTTTTCTCTTTTTGTGCTCGGGGCATTTTTAACATCCCCTCAAGTTTTATTCCCTGCGAATTGTGTCATATACAGCTCGTAGTATTTGCCCTGCTTTGCCAGAAGCTCCTCGTGGTTACCTATCTCCACAACCCTGCCCTGATCCATAACCACGATCTTATCGGCATCACGGATAGTTGAGAGTCGGTGAGCGATAATAAGGCTGGTGCGGTTTTTCATCAGCTTGACCATAGCGTCCTGAATATTCTTTTCGGTTCTCGTATCTACCGAGCTCGTCGCCTCGTCAAGAATAAGGATTTTCGGGTCGGCAAGAACGGCACGGGCTATTGACATCAGCTGACGCTGTCCGTGCGAGAGGCTTGCGCCCGCCTGTTTGAGGAAGGTGCCGTACTGCTCGGGCTGTCGCTCGATATACGAGCGTATGTGGCTCATCTCTGCGGCGGCAACCATCTCCTCGTCGCTCGCATCGAGGTTCGCGTACTTGATGTTGTTCTCAATGGTGTTCGAAAACAGCACGGTGTCCTGCAAAACGATTGCAATATTCCTGCGCAGGAAATCACGGTTGATATCCGTAACATTTATACCGTCGACAAGAATCTCGCCCCTGTCAACGGGATAAAACCTCATCAGCAGGTTGACCACCGTCGTCTTTCCGCTTCCCGTTGAGCCCACAAGCGCTATCTTTTGCCCCGGCTCCACGTCGAGATCAAAATCATAAAGCACCTGCTTGCCCTCAACATACGAAAAATCGACGTTTCTGAACGAGATCCTGCCCGTAATGCTCTCGGGAACGACACTGCCGCTGTTGTCCTCATCGGGCTCGTCGAGCAGAGCAAAAACCCTCTCTGCGCCTGCAACTGCGGTCTGTATTGTGCCGTAGAGCTGTGCGATCTCGTTAATAGGACGGGTAAACTGCTTTGCATAGATGATAAACGCCGATACCATACCTATCGAAATCAGGCCGGTATATGCAAAATAACCGCCAAACGCCGCAACTATTACGAATCCGATATTGGAGATGCAGTTCATAATCGGGCCCATCGAGCCACCGAGTATCTCGGCCTTTATGCTAACCCTGCGAAGCTCGTCCGACGTGGCGTTGAACTCCTCAATAACGTCTGCTTGTTTGTTGTTTGCAACGATTGTCTTGTAGCCGGTTATCATCTCCTCGGAATGTCCGTTGAGCGCACCAAGAATCGCCGAGCGCTTACGGTAAACGGTTCGCATTGCCTTTGACATCTGCTTGGTGACAAGCAACGTGAGCAAAACCGTCGTCATAGTTATCAGCGTGAGCTGCCAGCAGTAAACGAACATTATCGTTACCGTTCCCACGACGGTCAGCACGCCCGCAATCAACGAAGCAAGGCTCTGCGAAACGGTGGAGGAAACGTTCTCGACGTCATTGGTCATACGGCTCATAACGTCGCCGTTTGAGTGAGTGTCGAGATATTTTATCGGAAGTCGACAGATCTTGTTAAACAGATCCTGCCGCATACGCCTTACTATGCTCTGGCTCAGCTTTGCGGCAAGCAGTGATTGCGCCAGCGTAAGTGCCGCATAGACCAGATAGACCGTAAGCAGGGTTATTATGCAGGTCGAAAGCAGATCCCAATCCCTGTTGGTAATTGCGTCTATCGAATCGCCCTGAAGCGAGGGCGCGGCAAGTCCCGCAGCAGTAACGCATACCACCGAGAGAAGTAAAAGCACGAGCTGTTTTTTTGAGCCCTTGAAATAGTGGATCAGCCGCTTTAGCGTTCCGCCTACGTTCTCGGCGTGCTCGACGGTTTGGGCCATTCCTCTCGGGCCGCCGCCCTGCTTTCCCCTGGGGTTGATTGGAGGAGCGCCTTTTGGTTGCTCGCCCGGCTTAAACCGACCGCCGTCCTGCTCGGGTCTGTTTTCAAAGCCTTTCGGCATCCTTGCGTTGTCCATTACTTCTCCCCTCCTTCCTTGAGCTGTGAATTATAAATATCCCTGTAGATCTCGGAGCGCTCGAGCAGCTCGCTGTGAGTGCCGATAGCCGAAATCCTTCCGTTATCGAGCACCATAATTCTGTCGGCGCTCTGAATGGAGGCGATTCTCTGAGCAATAATTATTTTGGTTGCGCCGTGTCCCTCCTCACGCAGTGCCCTGTGAAGAGCCGCCTCGGTTTTGAGGTCGAGTGCGCTGGTTGAATCGTCAAAAATGAGAATATCGTGCTCCTTGAGCATTGCTCGGGCAATAGAAATACGCTGCTTTTGCCCGCCCGAAAGCGAATGTCCGCCCTCGGCAACGTGTGTATAGTAGCCGTGGGTGCTGTCGCAAATAAATCCGTCGGCCTGTGCGATCTCTGCCGCCTTTTTTATATCAAAGGGAGTTGCTTCCTTTTTGGACCAGCGAATGTTTTCCTCAATGCTCCTCGAGTAAAGCTCTGCCTTTTGCAGGACGATTGCAATCTTTTTGCGAAGCTCGTTCAGCCCGTAGTCCTTTACGTTAACGCCGTCTACGAGAATCTCGCCCTCGGTAGCATCGTAGAACCTCGGTATCAAGTGCACCAGCGTACTCTTTCCGCTGCCCGTTGCGCCGATTATTGCAAGCGTTTCGCCGGGAGCAACACTAAGCGAAATGCCCTCCAGCACGTACTTTCCGTTACCGCCGGGATAGGCAAAGCTAACGCCCCGAAACTCGATTTTGCCCCTGCTCTCGGTACTGCCTGCACCGTTACCGTCGGTAATAATATCGGGACTGCTCAGCACCTCGTTTATACGGTCGGCAGATGCCTTTGCACGGCTGAAAACCTGAAAGACCATTGCCATAAATATTATTCCGAAAAGTATCTGCGAGAGGTAGGTCAATGCCGCCATAATGTTGCCGGGAGTAATATCGCCGCCCGTCTTAACCGTATAGCCGCCGATTGAGATAACCGCCACCACGCAGGCGTTCATAATAATGTTCACGCACGGAAACATAAAAGCAAGCAATCGCTGTACACGCAGATTTTCACGGCAAAGCGCATCGTTTGCCTCACCAAAGCGCTCCTGCTCGTAGCCCTCCTTTACGTACGCCTTTACCACCCTTGCGCCCGCAACCGTTTCCTGCATTATATGATTGATTCCGTCCAGCTTTTTTTGCACTCTTGCAAAGAGCGGAGAGGCTTTTTTGAGGAAAAACACTGCCAAAACAATAATAACGGGCAGAACGCTCACAGCCACCAGCGCAAATCGGGGCGACTGCCGATAAAGCATAACGATACCGCCCAAAAACAGCGTTACGTTGCGCACGAGTCCGCGCACGCTCATCATAACCGTTTGCTGAACCTGCGTTACGTCGTTGGTCAGTCTTGTAACGAGCGAGCCGGTGGAAATTTTATCGGTCTGCTCAAAGGAAAGATGCATGATTTTTGAAAAAACGTCCTTACGCAGATCGTTTCCAAAGCTCTGTGCCGCGGCGTTTGCAAAAACTCCGCAAAGAATTCCGCTCAAACCGCCGAGCATAACAGTGAGTATCATTTTTATACCCACCGTCAATATAAGTTCAAAATTGCTTTTGAGAACGCCGTTGTCCACGATGTCTGCCATCATATCGGGCTGCAAAAGATCCATTGCAACCTCCCCCACCATAAACAGAGGGGCGAGCAGACAAAAGTACCAGTATTTTTTTAGATATTTCAGCATTTACCCAGATCCCTCCTGATGTAATCCGCCAGGCTGTCGAGCAACTCAATCAGCTCAGTCTCCCTTTCGGCACCGAGCCTCTCGGTGACGGCTTTATCGGAGGCGACGAGCCTCTCCTTAATGCTTTCGATGACGCAGTTTCCTTTGTCCGTAAGGAAAAGCCTTGTGCTCCGCTTATCGGCAGAATCAGACTCCTTGCGCAGATAATCATCCTCAAGCATACGCTTTACCACCTGATTTACGGCAGAGGTGGTAACCTCGGCAAATGAGGCGATGTCCTTTTGCCCCGAGCCGGGGTGCTTGTGCAGGTACATCAGAACCGGTCGGTAGGAATCGGGTATCCCCACCTCCAGCGTTATCGCCTTCATATGACAGTGCCATGCCCGCATAGCGTTGCCGACGGCACGCATCACCGTTTTTCTTTTCATCAAAAACGCCTCCGTTAATTTAGAGTTAATTAAGACCTTAACTACATTATCACTCCCGCCCCGCTTTGTCAAGCAAAAAATAAAAGCAGGAGCAAACATTTTTTGCTCCTGCTTTTTGCGTGTTAGATCAAGGGATTAAAGACCGTGTGCGCTCTTCCACTCATCAACCTTGTTAGCGGCGATGCGCTTGATGTTTTCCTCGGGGTGGATAGAGTCTGCGCCGCCGTTCTCGTAAACGAAGAACTTGCCCTCGGCGGTTTTGTAAAGAGTTTCCTCGTAGCCGGTGGAATCGCCAAGCTCACCGCTGGTGAATTTTGCAACGATTTCGGCATTGTTTGTGTCGTACTCGACCTTGCAAATAACCTTTTTCATTCTAAAAGCCTTTCTTTTCGGGTATTAAAACCATAATAATAAAATAATCCGCATTCTGCCTGACGCCTCATTATAGCACGATTTTTTGAAAATGCAATACCCAAATTGCTTTTTTGCAAACCTTTTTATTATACGACAAAAAAGCCTTATGCGGCAAGGGGTGTTATTCTTATCGGAGAAATTGGAGATCCCGCAACTTCGGTTAAGAAGAACCGGCATCGCATTTGTAAGTACAAATGCAGTTGGGCGGTAGACCAAACCCACTAACAACAGAAAAGAGAAGATTCGTATGTTAACGAGTCTTCTCTTTCTTTTTGTCTGTTAAGTGATATGCTGACTTTTATCAGCGTGATATTTTCGCATACGCGAAAGTGATATTAAGCCCGTTTGGCTTAGTGATATTCTATTCGCCGAAAACTCGCGTAGCGAATATCACTCGGTGCAAGCCGAATATAACTGCAAGGCAATATAACTCGCCGTAGGCGAATAGAACTGCGTGATACTCCGCTTGGAGTATCACGCTAAAGCGCAAAAGGCTTATTGGGTTTTTATAAGGTCAAATCCGCATAATGATCACGGCGGACCTTGCTGTACCGTAAGGCGGATTATTGAAGCTTATTTCCGCACTTGCGGCAGAATTTTGCGGTAGACTCGCATTCCGCACCGCATCCGGGACAGCAGGGCTTTGGGGGAACGGTGGGCTCGGGCTTCTGCTCCGATTCGGGCTTTTTGCCCAAAATCTCGTTGTCACGGTCATCAATGGATGCCAGCTCGATCGAAAGCTGCTCGATCTCACTTTTCTTTTTTCTGACCGCCTCGAGCTTTACCTCAAGCGCCTGCTCAAATGGCTCGCCCTTTGACCAGAGCAGATACACGTCCTCGCCGATGCCGGCGATCATTCTCTGCACATCGTTTGTAAGCGATTCAATGTGCATCTTAATCTTGGATTTTTCGAGAGACGATGAGGTTTTGACGCTGATTTTCGTAATCGCGCGGCTCATCGAATCGCCAAGTTTCTGAAATGCATCACCAGCCATAGGTGAATCCTCTAAACGTGCTGTCAAAAATAGGAAGCACGCAGATTACGTCATCATCAAGCTTTCTCGTCTCGCCCTCCGACCACTCGTGCAGCTCGCCCTTGTAGTAGTTAAGGCTGTAATCGATCAGATAAAGCACTCTGCCATCGGGAGTAACGGTAAAGTCGTGAACGTCATCGGCAATCTTTTCGGTCTTGTCGCCATCGTAAACCTTGAGGGTTCCGTACTCCTTCTCCTCGTTCCAATCGATGAGGTAGAATACCTTATCAAGCTTGGTACGTACGTCAACGCTGAATGCTGTTACGTCGTAATCGACTCTGGTTTTGTCGATATAGAGGTCGCCCTTGCCTTCGTTGTATTCCTTGAAATACTCAAACGTATCGTTACCTACAAAATAGCCGTATCCGTAATATACGTCGCTGTCATATACCTCAGCCTTACCAAGCTTGCCGTCGGAAATATCAATGCGGTAGAGCTCGCCGTAGTTCTTTTCGTCGGCAACCTCGTCAAGGTAATAGATAATCGTGCCCTCCGAGTTGATTCTGAGGAAGGCAATATCCTCTACCTCAAGAAGCGTAGCGTTTTCCTTAACTGCCACGTAGGTTTCGGTAGAAGAGAACAGAGCCTCCTGAACCTTGCTCGAAAGATCGTAAACGCTCTCTATCTCGGTAAGATTGACCTTTGATACCTCGGAGCTTTTATATGCCTCGAAGGAGAGAACGGGAGCTTTTGATGCGGCAACGTAATCGGAGTAATACTCGGAGCCTGCAAACGACTCCGAAACAACGGAATCCTCCTCGCCGTTATAGAAGTGGAGAATATACTTGGACTGATCGATAACCTCCGACTCGAGGCTTGCTCTCAAGCTGTCACGGGACTGCTTTTCCCAGTATGCCTCACGGGCGGCGTAATACTCCTCCTCAAGGCGGTCACACTCTGCTTCCCACTCTGCATAATCGGACCGGTATGCGTCGTATGCAGCATTGTACTCCTCGGTGGTTTCATACTCCCACCAGTCGGGGTATTCGGGAGAAGAGGGATAATCGGGATATTCCGGCTCGTTCATAGCGGCGTCGGAATCCTTAAGCTCGTCGATTACGTAATCTATCAGCGAAAGCTCGCCGGTCTCCCTGGTCAGATAGTAGATCTCGCCTGAATCGTAGATTTCGAGGATTGAATATATGTCGGAGGCGATCTTTTCCTTTTCCTCGCCGATTACCTGCTTGTAAAGAGCTTCCTCTTTGTAGTAATAAACGGTGGAAAGATCCTCGGTTACGTACTCAAGCGATCCGATATCGGAGGCGATCTTTTCCTTCTCCTCGCCGATTACCTGCGAATAAATGCATTTTTCGGAGTTGACGTAGATGAGCTCCTTGCCGTCATCCGAAACGTAGAATCTGTTTACGTCTCCGGAGATTTTTTCTTTGGAATCATCCTTAATGCTGTACTGATAAAGCGAGCCTTCCTCGCCCTTGAGATATGTAACGACGGAGGTTTTGCTGTCAACCGAATAAATCAAGACCTCGGAATCTATCTTGACAGCGTCAGCATCGGGATCGTCTGTCACCTTATAGTAAAGGTTAAGTCCCTCGGAATCACCTATTTTATCGGGGAAAAAGATATATTTTCCATCTTCGCTCAAATAGGTGTAAGCTGAGAGAGAGTAGCCGGCATCTGCGATATCGTCGTTGTCAACTTCCTCGGTATCGACCAGCTTGGAAGAGAGCTGCCAGGCACTGTCGCCATCCTTAAGGTTGGAAAAATAGAGTTCGCGGTCCTTGATATAGAGCGCATAGTTGTTTGAGGCTCCGCCGCCGAGCAACGAAACTATAAGGATAATCAGGGCAATTGCCGCAACGACTATTCCTCCGAACAAGATTGCTTTTTTGGGGAAGGGCTTTTTCTCCTCGGCAACAGTTGCGGGAGCTGCCTCGGGCTGCTCCTCGGCAGGGATTTTGGAAATAGCTGCGCCGCAGTTCTGGCAGAAAGCAAATTCGGAGCTTGTCTGCTTGCCACACTCTGTGCAGAATATCGGCTCAAATATCTCGGCTCCGCAGCCGTGACAGAATTTTGATCCGTCCTTCAGTTCCTTGTTACACTTAGGGCAGGTTATCATTGTGTTGTCCTCCTGTTTTCCTTTCTCACGTTTTGTGATTTTTATTTTTTGTTTATTTTCTTGATTGCGTGTTTCTCCTGCGGCGGCATTGGGTCCTTCCGTTTTTTCAAGAGCTTGGTAAAGCCCTTAGCGCACACGGTGAAGCGTTATTGAATTTTTTAACTGTAGCCCGTCGAGGCTCGACCGAAATCGAATTTTTGCTACAATAAGCAACAAAATACGACCTCTGTTGCAGTTAAATTCCGAGAAAAATCAGTTTTTTATCAAACGGTGCC
>JAZNCU010000039.1:0-10244 GCA_045587745.1 Eubacteriales bacterium
GCAAGATCGTCCTCAACCCCACCGCTGAGGAGCAGAAGAAGAGTGACCTGCAGTTGACCGTTGCGGCTTCCAAGGAGAAGGTCGTTATGATCGAGGCAGGCGCAAACGAGGTTGACGGCGACACCATGTTTGAGGCTATTATGAAGGCTCACGAGGCTATCAAGCCCCTCGTTGCCTTTATCGAGAGCATTAAAGAGGATATCGGCAAGCCCAAGTTTGAGTATCCCTCCTGCGATATTGACCACGATATGTTCGACCGTATCGAGGCTATGGTAGGCGAGGATGTCAAGGCTGCCCTTGATACCGATGACAAGAGAATCCGTGATGCCGCACTCCAGCCCATTTACGAAAAGGTTTATGAGGCGCTTGAGGAGGATTATCCCGAGAGCAAGGCTATGATCGACGAGTGTCTTTACAAGCTCCAGAAGCAGATCGTCCGCCGTTGGCTCCTTGATGAGAGAAAGCGTGTTGACGGCAGAAGAATGGACGAGATCCGTCCCCTTGCTGCCGAGGTTGCGCTTCTTCCCAGAACTCACGGCTCGGGTCTCTTTACCAGAGGTCAGACTCAGGTTCTTACTATTGCTACCCTCGCTCCCGTCAGCGAGCAGCAGCTTCTCGACGGCATTGACGACGAGGAAGTCAAGAGATATATGCACCACTACAATATGCCCTCCTACTCTGTAGGCGAGGCAAGAGCGGCACGCAGTCCCGGCAGACGTGAGATCGGTCACGGTGCACTTGCGGAGCGCTCGCTCGTTCCCGTTCTCCCCTCCACCGAGGAGTTCCCCTATGCGATCCGTCTTGTCAGTGAGGTCGTTTCCTCCAACGGAAGCACCTCGCAGGCATCGGTTTGCGGCTCGACTCTTGCGCTTATGGACGCAGGCGTTCCCATAAAGGCTCCCGTTGCAGGTATTTCCTGCGGTCTTATCACCGAGGGTGACAGATGGGATACCATGATCGACATTCAGGGTCTTGAGGACTTCTTTGGCGATATGGACTTCAAGGTTGCAGGTACCAAGAAGGGTATCACCTCCATTCAGATGGACCTTAAGATCGACGGTCTTACCCCCGAGATCATCAAAAATGCTCTCGAGACCACCCACAAGGGCAGAGATCACATCATCGATGATATTATTCTTCCCTGCATTTCGGCTCCCAGAGCTGACGTTTCCAAATACGCTCCCAAGATGATCACCACCAAGATCGATCCCGACAAGATCAGAGAGGTTATCGGCTCCGGCGGTAAGGTTATCCAGAAGATCTGTGCGGATACCGAGTGCAAGATCGACATCGAGGACGACGGAAGCATCTTTATTGCCGCTGTCAACAAGGAGAACGCATACAAGGCGCTCGCTATTATTGACGCTATCGTTAACGATCCCGAGCCCGGCGCTATCTTCCACGGCACCGTTACCAGAATTATGAACTTTGGTGCATTCGTTGAGATCGCTCCCGGCAAGGAAGGACTCGTTCACATCTCGCAGCTCGACAAAAAGCGTGTTGCCAAGGTTGAGGACGTTGTCAGCGTTGGCGACGTTATTAAGGTTATCGTTACCGAGATCGATGAGAAGGGCAGGCTCAATCTCTCCCGCAAGGATGCTCTCGACGTGGTTGAGGACGATATTTTCTAAAAATTTACGGATAAAAGGCACGTGAAGCGAGACTTCCTTTTGGGAAGTCTCGCAGTTTTATTCGCCAAATATATCTGGCGGGCCGTATAATATCACTCCGACGAAGTCGGAATATAACTGTTGCGACAGCAATAATACCACTGAAGCCGACAGGCTTCAATACAGCTGTTGCCGCAAGGCAACAATAAAACTCTTTTTTTGTTGACTATTGAAGATAAATTTGATATAATTATAAACTACGGAGATAATACCAAGGGAGGAGAAATGCGATGTTTGACAGAATTTTTTTGGTCGTCACCGACAGCGTTGGAATAGGCGGCGCTCCCGATGCGGCAAAATTCGGGGACGAGGGAGCACATACGCTGAGGAGCGTTATGAGTATGTCCCCTGCTCTGCCCAACCTCTCGCACGCCGGTCTGTTTAATATTGAATGTGCCGGGCTTTCGGCGCACTCACATCCCTCTCCCTACGGTGTTTACGGCGGTCTTGAGGAAATATCAAACGGAAAGGATACCACCGTAGGACACTGGGAGATTGCGGGTATTATATCCGAAAATGCAATGCCCACTTATCCCGACGGGTTCCCCGATGATGTTATCAATGCGTTTTGCAAGGCTGTCGGAAGCGACATTCTTTGCAACGCACCCTACTCGGGCACGGTTGTTATCAACGAGTTTGGCGATGAGCACTGCCGTACAGGAAAGCCCATTGTTTACACGTCGGCTGACAGCGTTTTTCAGATAGCCTGTCACGAGGATATTATTCCGATCGAAAAGCTGTACGAGATGTGCGAGAAGGCACGTAAAATTCTTACGGGCAGACACGGTGTGGGCAGGGTTATTGCCAGACCGTTCCAAGGCAGCAGCGGCAGCTATTACCGCACCACGAGGCGAAAGGATTTTTCGCTCACACCCCCGTCCGAAACGCTCCTTGACAAGCTGAAAAAGAATGGCTTCGACGTTATTTCTATTGGAAAAATATACGATATTTTTGCAGGCAGAGGCATTACCGAGCCTATAAAGACAAAGACCAACGAGGAGTGCGAGAACGCTCTTCTTGAAGTGGCGGACAGGGATTTTAAGGGACTTTGCTTTGTAAATCTCGTTGAGTTTGACTCGGTTTACGGTCACCGAAACGATACACCCGGATACGCAAGAGCTCTCGAGCATTTTGATACTACGGTAGGCACGTTCGCAAAGAAAATGAGGGAGGGCGACCTGCTGATCATTACTGCCGACCACGGCTGTGACCCCGGCTTCAAGGGCACCGACCACTCAAGGGAGAGAGTCCCTCTGGTCGTTATCGGAGGAAAAAAAGGCAGTACCCACCTCGGAGTGATAAAAGGCTTTACCGCTGTTGCCAAAACGGTCTGCGAGATATTTGACATCGAAAACGATTATTACGGCACGAGCTTTTTGGACGCTTTGATATAACCTGTTATTTTGGAGGTATATTATGCTGAGAACATCCGACATTATTCGCAAAAAGCAGGAGGGCAGAGAGCTTTCCGAGGACGAGATCAACTTTTTTGTAAAGGGCGTTGCCGACGGCAGCATTCCCGACTATCAGACCTCGGCTTTAATGATGGCGATTATGTTTACGGGCATGACCGAGGACGAAACAGTGCTTCTCACCGAGGCGATGATCGACAGCGGCGAGACAGCCGATCTTTCGGACATTCCCGGCAAAAAGGTCGATAAGCACAGCACGGGCGGCGTCGGCGATAAAGTTTCGCTTATAGTCGGCCCGATGGTTGCGGCTACCGAAAGCGGTGTTTACGTTCCCAAAATGGCAGGAAGAGGACTCGGATTTACGGGCGGAACGCTCGATAAGCTCGAATCCTGCAGGGGTGTTGACACCGATATCGACGCACGCACCTTTGAAACGATAGTCAGGGATATCGGATTTTGTATTGCGGGACACGCAAGAAGGCTTGCTCCCGCAGACGGCAAGATGTCGGCTATCCGTGACGTTACGGCGACCGATTGCAGTATCCCCCTCATCGCATCCAGCGTTATGAGCAAAAAGATTGCCTCGGGAAGCGATTATATCGTTCTCGACGTAAAATGCGGAAGCGGCTCGTTTTGCAAAACTCAGCGTGACGCCGAGGAGCTTGCAAGGCTTATGGTGCGCATAGGCGCAAAGGAAGGCAAAAAGACTATTGCGCTTATTACCGATATGTCTGCCCCGCTCGGCTCAGCCGTTGGCAACAGCGTTGAGATGATTGAGGCAATCAAGGTGCTTTCGGGCGAGGGCGACGAAAGGCTTACCGAGCTTTGTGTGACCGTTGCCGCAAATATGCTTTACGCCGCCAATATCGGCGATTATAACGATTGCGTCAGCCGTGTGCGCGCCACCATACAGGACGGAAGCGCCAAGAAAAAGCTTGCCGAGCTTGTAAAGCGGCTTGGCGGCGACGAGAATTATATCTACAACACCGAGCTGTTTGAGGAGAGCAATGTTTCGGCGGTGCTCGCGGCGGACAGAAGCGGTTACATTACCAGAATCGATGCAAAAGAAGTCGGACGTGCGGCTTCGATACTCGGCGCAGGCCGTGAGGTTATCGGTCAGAAGACCGACGAAACGGCGGGTATCATTCTTCTCAAAAACGTAGGCGACTACATCGAGGAGGGAGAGGCTATCGCCTCGCTTCAGTCATCGACGCTTGAAAAGGCGCAGAGCGGTATGGAGCATTTGTTCAGGGCGATCACCATAAAGGATGCTCCTCCCGAGAAATCTCCTCTTGTTTTCAAATGCATCGGCGGAAATTTTTAACTTCGGAGCAATTATGCGAGAATTTTATTCAGAGAATACAGCGGACACCGAGAGAATTGCGGCAGAGATAGCAAAGCCGCTTGCAAACGGCGGTTTTTTGGCGCTGTACGGCGAGATGGGGGCAGGTAAAACTGCGTTTGTGAGAGGGCTGGTAAAGGCGCTCTGTCCCGAGTGCCTTGAGCTCGTGCACTCCCCTACCTTTGCAATCGTAAACGTATACGAGGGCAAAACGATCACGGTAAAGCATTTTGACCTTTACCGCATTACCGATGAGGACGATCTTTACTCCACGGGATTTTACGACAGCGAGGGCGAAAGCACCCTCATCGTTACCGAGTGGAGCGAGCTTTTTGAGGACAGTATCCCCGAAAACGCTGCCAAAATCAAGTTGGAAAGGCTTGCGGACGGCCGCAGAAGGATATACGAATTATGCTGATCGCCGCTGTTGACAGCACTGCCGTTGTCGGCTCGGTTGCAATAGCCGAGGTTGAGGACGGAATACTAAAAAAATACAGTCTGTTTACCCTCAAAAGCGGGCTTACGCACAGCGAAACCCTGCTTCCGATGCTCGACAGCGCACTAAAGGAGTTCGGTGCCGATTACGGCGATATTGACCTTTATGCCGTGAGCGTCGGTCCCGGCTCGTTTACGGGCGTGAGGATAGGTGTTTCGACGGTCAAGGGGCTTGCGTTTGCAAGCAATATTCCCTGCGCTCCCGTATCCACCCTCGAGGCTCTTTCCGCAAACGCCTCATGCGGCTTTACGCTCGCTCTGATGGATGCAAGAAGACAGCAGTTTTACTGCGCCCTATTTGCCGACGGAAAGCGGATAAGCGAGGATGCGGCACTCGGAATCGATGAGATTTCCGCAATGCTCGAATCGGTGCCCGAATGCACGCTTTGCGGCGACGGAGCAAGGCTTTTTGCCTCGCTTTACAAGGGAGATTGCCGGGTAAGGCTCGCACCCGATTGCGCACTTGAGCAAAATGCCCTCTCGGTCGCAATGTGCGGATACAGGCTTTTTGAAAAAGAAAAGGCGGTATCGCCCTCGATGCTCAGACCTGTTTACCTGCGTATGCCGCAGGCAGAAAGAGAAAGGCTTGAAAGAGAAAAAGGAGAAAAGAAATGATTGCACTCGGATGTGACCACGGCGGTCTCGACATTAAAAACGCTATTATCAAAATGCTTGAGTCAAAGGGTATTGAATACAGGGATCTCGGTACATACACTGCCGATTCGGTTGACTATCCCGTTTATGCAAAGGCAGTTTGCAGGGCGATTACCTCGGGCGGGTGCGAGCTCGGAATCCTTTGCTGCGGAACGGGTATCGGTATGTCTATTGCGGCAAACAAGGTAAAGGGCATACGTGCCTCGGTGCTCTCGGATGAGTTCTCTGCCGAGATGACCAGACGTCACAACAACGCAAACGTGCTCTGCCTCGGCGGACGTGTTATTAACGAGGAAAAGGCAGTAAGACTCGCAGAAATATTCCTCACCACCCCCTACGAAGGAGGACGCCACGATAAGAGAGTGGCAATGCTTGAGGAGGATATGTAATGAAGCGGGCGATAGTTCTGCTTGTGACAGTATTGGTTCTCGGCAGCATCTTTACCGTAAGCGCAAGTGCCGATATGGGCCCGAAGCCCTCGGTCATTATTGACATCGAGGGATTTGAGGGTGATTATTACGGCACGCTTTTGTCGTACGAGAAAAGCAACGGCCCGCTTTCGGCATACGACGAAGAGGACGGATGGTCGCTCTACGACGAGGAAGACGAGGAATACGGAATTTGGAAGGCTTTTGTTGACTACAAGGACTCCGACGGGTATTTTTTCTTACAGGATTTTTGGTATTGCGGCGAGACCGATACGCTGAGCTGGACCTATTTTCCGCCCGATCAGTTCAAGCTTCTGCTCTACTTCCCCGAGACGGGCGAGTTTGTTTCGAGCGGCGTTTACGAAAGATACGCATTTGACAGTTATTACGTTGCAACGGTTGAGGGCGGAAAAATCATACTGACCGAGGATTACAGGCTCAGCGGACAGCTACTCTCGTTTTTTGCAAGACTGCTTATAACGTTTGCGATCGAAGCCGGACTGATGCTCTTGTTCGGCTACCGAAGCAAAAAGTCAGTCAGGCTTATACTGCTCGCCAATGCAGCGACACAGGTTCTGCTCAACGTATGGCTGAATGTCGTATATTTCCGATCCGGCTTTTTTGCTTACGTCGGAACGTACATTCTGCTTGAGCTGGCGGTATTTGCCATTGAAGCGATTATATTCGCCAAACTTTTGCCCGTATACGGCGAAAAGACGGCAAGGCATGCGGTTATATACGCATTCATCGCAAATCTCGTATCTTTCGGAGCAGGATTGCTGATATGCGGCGTTATTCCTTTTTTTGCCTAACGTAAAGCGCAAAAACACTTGGATTTCGTACAATTTAACACAAAAAAAGACTTGACAAGCAGCCGGCGAAGTGCTATAATGGCTCTACCTCTGTGAGTGGGGTCTTTTTTGTTGTGCTCAGGTTTCGATTTCCGCCTGTACGTAACAAGCGAATCACTCAGCTCAGAGGGAGGTAACATTTTATATGGAGGTGCCGAAAAAGGATGAAAAAAGAAAAAAGAGTAAAAGTTACTCTCGTTTGCAGCGAATGCAAGCAAAGAAACTACGACACTGCAAAGAACAAGGCTAATACTCCCGACCGTATCGAGGCCAACAAGTATTGCCGTTTCTGTCGCAAGCACACCCTCCACAAGGAAAGCAAATAAGGAGGACAGTCGATTTGAAAGCTATCACTATCAGACTTGCCGCTGTTTTGCTTGCGCTTGTAGCAGCACTGTCGCTTTCGCTTTGCGTCTTTGCCGAGGAGGAATCCGCCGAGGAATCCGCAGTCGTTTCGGACGTTTCTGCCGAGGAGTCTGCCGAGGAGTCTGCCGAGGAGTCCAAAGAGGAGTCTGCCGAGGAGTCCAAAGAGGAGTCCAAGGAGGAGTCCAAGGAGGAGTCCAAGGCCGATACTTCTACCGGTGAGACCGGCAAGGACGTTACAAACAGTGGGTCTTCCAACCAGACCAACACTACCGCCAAGAAATTCCCCTGGCCCAGAGTTATCGCTCTCATCGTATTCGCAGTTATCGCGCTCGTAGCAGTTGTGCTCGCACACACCAATACTGCATTCGGTCAGAAGATTGCTAAATGGTTCAAGGACTACAAGAGCGAATTCAGCAAGATTTCCTGGCTCAAGGGCAAGGATCTTCTCAAAGCAACCGCAATAGTTCTGTTGGTTGTAATCGTCGCAGCACTCGTTATCGGATTGCTCGACTTAGGATTCTATCAGCTCATCACGCTGTTTGCGGACATTTTTTAATAATTTGCGAAAGGAACGTTTTATATGAGTTTACCTCAAGAAAGTACTCCCCTTTGGTACGTTATTCATACCTACTCGGGATACGAGAACAAGGTTGCTACAAATATCGAGAAAATAGTTGAAAACCGTGGACTCGAGAACCTGATTCTCGCGGTAAACATACCCGTTGAGACCGTCATCGAGACGAGCGACAAGGGTGAAAAGGAAATCGAAAGAAAACTGTTCCCCAGCTACGTTCTGGTCAAAATGGTCATGAACGACGAAACCTGGCACATCATACGCAACACCACAGGCGTAACCGGCTTTGTAGGTCCCGGATCCCGCCCCGTTCCCCTTACCGATGAAGAGGTTGAGAGAATGGGCGTTGAGGTACGCACCATCGAGGTCAAGTTCGGTGTTGGCGACAGCGTAAGGATAGTTGACGGTCCCCTTTCGGGCTTTATCGGTCTGGTTGAAGAAATCACACCCGACCTGAAAAAAGTTACTGTATCGGCTTCCCTTTTCGGAAGAGAGACAAAGGTAGAGCTCAACAGCAACCAGGTACAAGCATTAGACTAAAACCACCCCGGGGAATCCTGTCGAATTCTCGGGGACCCCGAAAAAATCAAAACTATCTTCCGTTTGGTTTTGCCGCCGAACGGAGGATCACCGCGCAGAACGCGGAATCAGTGGGAGGGACTGAGATCCCGAAATTTATTTACCACATGGAGGTGTAGAAACAAATGGCAAAGAAAGTTGTTGGCTATATTAAGCTTCAGATTCCCGCCGGTAAAGCTACCCCGCAGCCCCCTATCGGTCCTGCACTCGGTCAGTACGGTGTGGCAATCCCCGTTTTCACTAAAGAATTCAACGAGCGTACAAAGAATGATATCGGTCTCATCATCCCGGTAGTTATTACCGTTTATGCAGACAGATCTTTCTCGTTCATCACCAAAACTCCTCCCGCAGCAGTTCTTATCAAGAAGGCTTGCGGTATCGAGAAGGGCTCGGGCGTTCCCCAGTCGAACAAGGTTGCTCAGATCACCAAAGAGCAGGTTCGCAAGATCGCCGAGCTCAAAATGCCCGACCTCAACGCCGCAAGCGTCGAGGCTGCAATGAGCATGGTTGCAGGCACCGCACGCAGCATGGGCGTTGTAGTAGTTGACTAAGGAGGGTATATAAGATGAAAAGAGGAAAGAATTATACCAATGCCGTAGCAGCTATCGATAAGCAGAAGCTTTACGAGAGCGCTGAGGCTCTTGGCCTTGTATGCGATATTTCCAAGGCTAAATTCGACGAGACTGTTGAAGTACACGTACGTCTCGGTGTTGACTCCCGTCACGCTGACCAGCAGGTCAGAGGCGCAGTAGTTCTCCCCAACGGTACCGGTAAAACCGTTCGTACCCTTGTTATCTGCAAGGGCGACAAGGTTAAGGCAGCCGAGGAGGCAGGCGCAGATTACGTTGGCGCAGAGGAATATATCCAAAAAATTCAGCAGGAGAACTGGTTCGAGTTTGACGTTATCATCGCTTCTCCTGATATGATGGGACTTATCGGCCGTCTCGGTAAGATCCTCGGTCCCAAAGGACTTATGCCTAACCCCAAAGCAGGTACCGTTACTCCCGACGTTGCCAAGGCCGTTACCGAGGCTAAGGCAGGTAAGATCGAGTACCGTCTTGACAAGACCAACATCATCCACTGCCCTATCGGCAAGGTAAGCTTTGGCGCAGAGAAGCTTGGCGAGAACTTTGACACTCTTCTCGGTGCTATCATCAAGGCTAAGCCCGCTGCTGCAAAGGGTCAGTACATCAGATCCTGCGTAGTTACCTCTACCATGGGCCCCGGTCTCAAGATCAACCCTGCAAAAATCGGCGGTTAATAGCAAGCAAAGCGAGACTTCCTTCGGGAGGTCTCGCAGTTTTTTTGCCTACTCATCCCACATTCCGTCAAATCCGACGGCAATGGCCCGGGCTATAAGCTCGTCGTTGATGCTGCTGCAGACATCGGCGTCGTGCTCGATAACGACGGTATTGAAGTCGTCGTACTTACCTTTGAGTATGTTCTCTAAATTTTCGGGCTTTATCAGCCAGCCGAAGCATGCCTTCCAGGCAGGCTTCTTTTTTCCGCTCAGGAAAAGTGAGGCGTCGGCACGGTCAAACGCCGCCTTAACTGTATCAACACCAAATCGGTCGATCGCACCCGTCAGCTGCAGTACGTACCAATCGCTGAGCGTGTTCACCTTGTCAAACGAGGTATGAGTATTGAAATATTTTACTACCTCGGTTATTCTTTCGTCCATTATCTTCACTCCCTCTGTTAAATATTTTATTTCAGTATTGTTATAGACAGACAGACAAAATAGTTTTTATAATATTTTTTATATTTTTTTGTGTCTATTGTCTGTCTTATTGTCTATTGTCTGTCTATTGTCTATTGTCTATTGTCTATTGTCTGTCTATATACACGCTATCACTCTCTGATTGAATTATAC
>JAZNCU010000040.1:0-13387 GCA_045587745.1 Eubacteriales bacterium
CCGTACGCTCAGCATGCTGCTCGCTTTTGCGGTACTGCTTTTGACACTTTCCGCTTGCGGCGATACGGTCGATGAGAGTTCGTATGACGATCCGTCCGAAAGCTCGTATGCGTTTTCGGAGCCGGACGTTACCTCATCCGACGGAAGCTCTGCGGGTGAGGAGTCGTTGCCCGATGATTCATCGGACGCCGTCAGCGATGACGGGTCGTTGCCCGATGAGAGTGATGACGTGTCGGCTCCCGATGACGAGCCTCCCGCTCCCGAAATCAACGAGCAGGGTGCGTTCCGCATTTCGAGCATTGACGATTTTACGGACGAAAACGGAAGCCGTTCATACCTTGTGTACGCCCCCTATACCGATAAATATACTATAGAGGGCTCGGACGGCATTAAGAAGATCGAGATCTATCAGGACGGCGAAAAGCTTAAATCGGGCAGGTCAAGCCTCTCCGTTTCGCTTACGGCTGATGAGGTATATACCCTCACCGTCACCACGGAGGATGCCGAGGCTGATTTTAAGATCACGACCGTAGCCGAGAACCACGTTGTCACTTTGCCCTATGACGTTGCATCGCCTATTGATACGTCGGGCTTGGATGTTAACGGCAGCGATCCTCTTGTCCCTGCGGAGGTCAACTACGTACACCGTCAGGGCGGCACTTACATTTATTCAAACAACCCCGAGCAGTTCGGTCAACAGCACGTCGGAAAGGCGTTTATGCGCAACACCGGACTTATCGGTGACGTTTACGTCACCTTCGAGCACGCAAATTATTCTAACAGCAACGTGTATCTCGGATATCAGCTCAAAAACGAGACCGATCACGACGTTTATATAACCGTAACCAACGTTGGCTACCAGTGGATCGGAACGTGGTTCGGTCAGCTTGCCTGGTACGCATTTTACAATACCTCGTTTGAGCTTCCCGATGATTATTTTACAACTTCGGGCTCTATCTCGGCAAAATATGCCTCGCTCGATTACGCCTACCGTGAATACGATCCCCGTGTATTCCAGCCTACTACCTACCGCCTGCCTGCGGGCGAGTATATCTGGGTTATAGGCGGCACCTCTGCCGATGCTTACCGCAATATTAACGTGGATAACTCCGCCAACCGCCAGGTTTACCACATAAAATGTGCAAACGGTAACGTAAAATTCACGGTTACCGGTGGCGAGGTTACGGGAACTATGTATTGCTACTCGGATATATCCCAAATTGAGTCGGATCCTCCTGCGCTCGGCTACGTTGCGGATGGATACGCTCAGCAGTATTCGGGCATAGCTCATCATCACGGCGTTATCGACAACTATATGACCTGGACGTTTGATGACAGCAACAAGGGTATGCTCCCTGTGACCTATACCAATTACTATGCCGATAATCTTCCTGCAAAGACCACGCCCTATGCTGCATATAACAGCACAGCGCATACCACTTCATCGACCACAACCTGGATGACCCACCTCAATCCGCAAAACAACCATTCGGCAGTGGGTATGGATCTTGTTGAGTTTATCTGGCACGACAAAAACGGCAACGATATTGTTATTGATAACCACCACGCCGATGGCGGCGGAACGCCCGCAAACACGGCAAACTGGATGATAGAGTATCAGGATCATTTTACTTTTGTCAATCAAGGGGATACCGAGCGCACCGTTACACTTCATCTTCGTGATCACGGTACGCTTGCGATACTTGTGCGTGACAGTGCTTCGGGCGAGGTGCTTGAGGCGGCGTATACGGCAGGCCTCGGTGAGAGCAACGTGTTCAGTAACTATACCTACGAAATCACAATCCCTGCTCACAGCATCAAGCAGATAACGCTTGACTATCTGCTCGTTGCCTGCTCCTACGGCAGTGTTATTCACGCTGTTGCACTCAAGTGATATAAAGAGCATATAATCAAAACGCGCCTTGTGATGCCTGCTATAAAGCAGGGTAAGAATGAATATAACAACCGCCGAGAGACCATTAGGGTTACTTTCGGCGGTTTGTCATTATCAGTGGATATGAAATACTTGCAAAGAAACCACGTATGTGGTAAAATAAGTTGGCTTGAGATCGAATGAAATGAAAAGAATTGTGATTTTTGATACTATTCTGTTTTTTTGAGGAGCAGATAAAAGTTTTAACATATAGGGAGAATCTTTGTTTTGAAAAAGTTGGTTCTTGCGTTGACTGCGGCAATTCTGGTTGTCGTCAGTGCGGTCGGATGCAGTGACAAATCGGTTACACCTGACGAAACCTCGCAGTCAATAAGCATACCTGAATATCAATATACTGCCGAACATTATCGAATAGAAGATCTGTTTGCAAAGACTTGGCTGATAAACGGAAGCCTTGAGGTGACCTGCGTTGACGGCGTAACTTATAGCTTTGACAGCTCTGTTTCGCTCGATAAAAGAACAGAGTTTATAAAAACTCAGCAAAGAATCAACGACTATCTCGCAGAGAACAAAATCAATACGTCCGGTTTTGAGGTCGTTGTGCTGAACGGGGTAGTAAGCCGTGCGGTATCTTCTGAGAAAACAGTATATATTGATTACACACTTTGCGACACTACTGACCATATTCTGCTGACATTGCAGACAATACTCGGTGAGTATACAAATTACGGATATATGTATGCCCTGTCCCGGTATATTATGAATGAAATCAACGGAACTGAGCTTGAGCATAGCGAGGTTGACGATAGTGTTTTCGAAGAAACACCTATACTTCTCAACCTTGTATACCCCTGCTTTGACGAGAAATATTTTGCTGTCGAGCAGATACAGGGTTGCATTTCGCTGTCGCACAAATTGCTGTCTGAGATGACGAATCCGTTTGGCGGTGAGGATGTATTTATGCAAAAGGCATCAGAGTATGCTGCTTTGAATAGCATACAATTCACACCTACCTATCTGACTTTTGCCTTTGGCGGCACCGCATGCCCGCTGAAGATCAAAACAAAGTATCTTGATATTTCGCTGGACATAGACTACAAGGGAAGTTGTACCCTTACCGAAAAGAGCATTGCCGAGGACCCTATGTTCTGTTTTGAGAATATGCTTTCCTTTTGGGAGTATGCCGATAGTGATATAGCTGAGGTACGGGATGTATGCGGATTTGACAATGAAAGCCTTATCGTTACGCACATAACACCTATTGAACGTACTATTTCGGGCGGAGGCGATACAGCAGGGTATTTTGCTCCCTCCCGTATATTGCTTGAAAGCATTTACACTGTTACTCATGAATATACACATTATATCGACTATATGCTCGACGGTGATGATGGCGATGATATTTCTTGGTGCGGTGAGTCGCTAGCATGCTATTTCGGCAAGAATATGCAGTATTACGAGCGTTTGGTGCGAGGTAACTCGGGATACGAGAATGTATATACCGTTGATATTTTGTCCAAGGCAATCGGTCAGCCCTACGACAGTGTTGAGGATGAGATACTGTTTATGTGTATAATGAACGCACGTGAAGATAATTACCGCTATAACTTGATTTCGGCTTATACCGGACGTATGGTGTTTGGACACTATTTTGTAGGTAAGTACGGCGTACAGGCATTTGTCGACTGTATGCTCGACCCGAGCACGGCACAGGAAACCGTAGGCTGTGATATCGACACGATAGTTGGCGGATGGTGTGAGTGGCTCGGGCAGTACAGCACAGAGGAATAGTCTTGGCTCATATTGCTTTGCCGTATAACAAAAGAGAGAATAGGGCACACTGCGTGCCGTATTCTCTCTTTTTTGATTGTAACAGGGAAGCGGTGCTTCGGCAGATTATGCCAAAAAGCCCTCTATGATCTTTTCCTCTGCCTCCTCCTCGGTGAGACCGAGTGTCATCAGCTTGAGCAGCTGATCTCCTGCTATCCTGCCAATGGCAGCCTCGTGAACGAGCTGAGCGTTGGTATGCTCGGCAATAATCGCAGGAACCGAGCTTATAACCGCATCATCCATAAGGATCGAATCGCATCTCACGTGGCCAAAGCAATCGGCTTTGCCGACGATGCGGGGGTTGAATACCTGCTTGGAGGTATCCTTGGCTACAGAACGTGAAATAATCCTGCCGTTTGCACCCTCGCCTCTGAGCTCGACCGTCATATCCGAAACGGCGTACTGATCGCCGTGTGTCATCAGCTTTTCGCTGATTACGGTTTGTGCTTCCGCTTCGAGATAGAGGTTGGTAACACGCTTGGTCGAATCAACACCCTTGATCTGTACGGTATCCATCTCAAGCAGAGAGCCCTCGCCTATAAATGCCTCGGTCACGGGATTCATAACTCTTTTGCCGTCGCCGTCACCCGAGCCGTAATGCTTCTCGATATATTTTACCCGTGAGTTTTTGCCGATATAAAACGAGTGAACGCCGTCGTGCTTGGACTCATTGCAGCCATCGTTGTGTATACCGCAGCCCGCAACGATGGTAACGTCGCAATCGTCACCAATATAAAAATCGTTGTAAACAACCTCGCTTATTCCGCTTTCGCTGATAACGACGGGAATATGCACCGTCTCGCCCTTGGTGCCCTTGCGGATGCGTACGTCGATGCCCTGCTTGTCCGTCTTTGAGGTGATGGCAATGCTCTCGGTCGAGAATCTGTCTGCCGACGTGCCGTTGATACGGATGTTGAATGCGCCCGACGGTTTTCCGTCAATGGATGCTATTTCCTTTAAGAGTAAAGTCTCGGGTAATATCATTTTTTGTCACCCCCACGCATAAACTCGCATCCGCCTACACGGTTAAGGATTTTTGGCATAACCTCGTCCTTTGTTCCGTAATCGGTGATACAGCCGTTTGAAATGACGGCAATTTTATCGGCAAGCGAAATAATACGCTCCTGATGCGAGATGATTATAATAGTGGCTTTGCTGTTTTTGTGAAGCTCGCCAAACGTCTCGGTCAGCTTGGCAAAGGACCAAAGGTCAATTCCTGCCTCGGGCTCGTCAAAAATCATCAGCTTTGCGTTGCCTGCAAGAACGGTTGCGATCTCGATCCGCTTCAGCTCGCCGCCCGACAGCGAGGAATCCACCTCACGGTCAACGTAGTCGGCGGCACAAAGACCAACCTTTGTAAGGTATGCACAGCAATCGGCACGTGCAAGCTTTTCCTTGCCTGCAGCGAGCGATAGCAGGTCGATCACCTTCATACCCGTAAAACGGGGAGGATGCTGAAATGCGTAGCCGATTCCGAGCTTTGCCCTCTCGGTTACCGACATTGAGGTTATATCGGTGCCGTCAAAAATTATCTCGCCAGAGGAGGGCATAGTCAGCCCCATAACGGTTTTTGCAAGAGTGGTCTTTCCGCCTCCGTTGGGGCCTGTCAGCACCAAAAACGTGCCGTCCTCAACGGTAAGATCGATATCTTTAAGTATATCTGCCCTCGGTGTTGCATCGGGTGCGGTAAAGGATAGTTTTTTAATCTCAAGCATTATAGTCTCCGATTGAATATTCATATATTTATTTTATATACCGCAGTGCGATTTTTGTCAATAGAAATCACACCGTGCACCTCAATTTTGGGCGATATTCGTTGACAATCAATACGAGCGGTGATATAATTTGAACAATAGAAAAGAGGTGTTTTTTATGTTAGGAGCAGTTATTACCTTTTCAATCGGCGTGCTTTTGGCAACCGTAAACTATTATCTGTCACGATATATTATGCGCAATAGCACAAAGGGCCTTGCTCCGTTTTCATTCCTGCGTCAGCTTATTAACATCGGATATATGGTATTGCTGTTTCTCGTTGCGGATTCGCTTCCCTGGGATATTATGCCCGTCATAGTGGGCGGTGCTCTCGGTATCACGCTTCCTATCTTCTTTTTTACAAAAAAGCTTATTGCCGAGGCAGAGCTGGATTCGCCCACCGATAAGACGGATAATTCTTCCGAATGTGAGTCGGAGGAGGCATCAAAATCCGAGGAGGTAAGTCAGTGAAAAGATTTTTTTCCGTTATTGCCTGCGGTTTGATATTGATGCCGTTATGCGCTCTGTTCGCATCGGCAGATGTTGTCAATGAATGTCCGAGCGTGCTTCCCGCACTGCGTGAGTGGGAGGGCGGTACGGGTAGCTTTACCCCCGATTCCGATACTACTGTATATTATCAGGGTGGCTTTACGAGAGGCGATATTATCGACGGATTCTTTGCCGATATGCTCTCGATGACTCCCGAATATGCCGATAGCTTTGGCGGCAAGAACAGCATCTCCTTTATTTTTGATGAGTCGGTATCCTATCTTGGTGATGAGGGATACCGTCTTGAGGTGACCAAGGACGGAGCTACCGTCAGTGCGACAACCGAGGCAGGCCTGTTTTACGGCGGTATTACGGTGGTGCAGATTTTATATACCGAGGGCAGTCTGCCCGTCGGTGTTGCAAACGATTATCCCGAGTATAAGGTGCGTGCAGGTATGATTGATGCCGCCCGTGCCTGGATACCGCTCGATTATCTTACCGAGATAACCCGTTATATGGCTTGGTACAAGCTCAACGAGGTACACGTTCATATCAATGACGTCGGCGCTGACGGGGTGGGCTACTTCCGACTCGAGAGCGATATAAAGGGCCTTACCGCCGAGCAGCATTACACAAAAGACGAGTACCGTGCCTACCAGAAGGAAATGGCACGCTACGGCGTTACGGTTATTACCGAGATAGACAGCCCGGGACATTCCACCTGCTTTTCGTATGCCGAGGATGCGCCTCCCTGTCTGGGCGGAAATACCTGGTATCTCGATATTACCAAACCCGAAACATACGATTTTATCAAAAAGCTTTTTGCCGAGTATATGACGGGTGACGACCCCGTTTTCGTGGCAAAAACAGTTCATATCGGTACTGATGAATACGATCACACCTACGGTGAGGAGATGCGTGCATACACCGATATGCTCATAGATTATTGTAATTCGCTGGGCTACACGCCACGTTTCTGGTGCTCCTTCGGCACGAGCGGCTTTGACGGCGACACCGAGGTATCGAGCGATGCCGAGGCATATTACTGGAACGATTACGGCGGAACTCTTGACGAGATTCTCGATATCGGCTATCCCTTTGTCAACGTCACCAACGCCGCACTTTACTGTGTACCCACGGGCAACTACGGCTTTCCCGATTATTACCACCTCAGCACTCTGTATAACAACTGGCAGGTCAATTTTATGAACCTCGGCGGTACGTCTCGGGTTGAGGACGACCACGAGCTGCTTCTCGGTGCCTGCTTTGCGCTTTGGAACGATAAGCACAAGAGCAACCTCGGCGTAACCTGTTACGATCTCTTTGACAGGCTTCGCGGAATGGTTTGCCTGATGGCGGAAAAATGCTGGAACGGCAATCAGACTACCGAGATCGGATACGAGGATTTTGCCGCAAGATACGAAAAGCTTTCGGCATTCTCGGGCGATTCGAACCCCGGCAGGGTGCTTAAGACGCCTATCGAGCTTGACGGCGTTACTGCCGAGACCGATTTCGGCGCAAGCGCGGTCGGATTCCCCAATAATATCGAGTTCAAGGTCAAAATTTCGTCCTACACCGACGGAATTCTGTTCGACGGCGATCGTGTTTCGCTTCTTCTTGATTGCGATGGCAAGGGCAGACTCGGATTCGCTTCCGAGGACTATGTATTTGCGTTTGATTACAAATTGCCTCTCGGCGAGGACACCCATCTGCGGTTTACCTGCGATGCAAAGGGCACGCTGCTTATAGTCAACGATACCTATTATTACCCCGCCTATAATATCAAAAACAAATCCGGCAATATCCTTTCGACCTTCGTATTTCCGCTCGAATCGGCGCTTATAGGTGTCGAGGGTGTTATCACCGATTTCAAGGCATCCGCAGGTAATTACGATTGCAATGCACAGAGACTCAACCGCAACCTTGCCCTCGGTGCAAAAACCGAGGTTTCGGCACTCGAGGTGGACGACGGACGCTTTACCGCAGACCTTGCGGTGGACGGAAATATGGACACAAGGCTTTCCTTCTCGGCAAAGGAGGACGTTCAGTATCTTATTGTTGACCTCGGTGCGGAGCTGCCGGTAAAACGTATCAACATCGCCTTCTTTGAGCACGTTTCGGACTACGAGGTTTACGTTGGCGATGGCGAGAGCTGGGAGCTTGTATACACTCTCTCGGGCGGTGTCCCCCGTGAAAGAATAACCGATGAAATCGTACTCGATAAGGTTTACAAAGCAAGATGCGTCAAATACGTTCAACTCAAGCGTAATTATTTTACGGAATGGAATTCATATTACAGCGGCGGAATCAGCGAGTTTGAGGTATACGGATTTGACTCTGACGAGGCCAAGGTCGAGCTCCGTGCTGCCGAGAATATAGCGTTTGAGCTAGATAAGAGCGACGAGAGGCGCAGTGCGATTCTCAATGCCGCAGCAGCGCTCGAGGCTTATCTTAAAGCCGACAACCTGTATGAGTCTCATTACAACGCATTGCTTGCCGACCTGCGTACCGCCGTCGAAAATGCCGGTGAGGAGCAGGAACCCGTGTCAGATACCGAGCAGTCCGAGCCTGACGAAAGCGATGATCCGCTTACGGGCGGCGATATTGTAACCTTTGTGATTGCGGCCATCATTGCGGTCGCTGTGTTGGCTGTATGCATTATTGCCGTAGTAAAAAAAGGAGTTTAATATGATAGCAAAAACTATAGTCAGCGAGGGTAATACGGCTCTTGCAATGGGCAGCGGCTCGCTTCCCGTGTTTGCAACCCCTGCTATGGTCGCTCTTATGGAGGAGGCGGCTTGCCTTGAAATTGCGCCTCATCTCGGTGAGGGGGATACCAGCGTCGGCACTCTCATCAGCGTGAGCCACCTTGCCGCCACACCCGTAGGAATGACGGTAACCGCCGAGGCTGTACTTATCGAACAGGACGGAAGAAAATTCGTTTTTGAGCTCACTGCAAGCGACGAGAGGGGAGTTATCGGCAAGGGTACTCACGAGCGCTTTGTTGTCAACGCCGATAAATTCGTCAAAAAAACCTATTCCAAATAAGTAATAGATATGAAAATGCGAGACCTCCTTATCGGAAGTCTCGCGTTTTTATCCCATATACGGCAAAAATGCCTGTTTTTCCTCCAAAATATACGGGTTTTCCTCTCCCGTTACAGGATCGTAGAGCGAGGAATAGCAAAAAAAGCATACTCCCTCGGCTCTTTCGTTTGCAAGCACCGCCGCTATCGACCGTGCAAGGATGTCCTTGCTGTTTATCCATTCGGCTCTCGCCTCATCGTTCCCTGCATAAACGTCCTCGCCGCCCTTGCTTCCTATCACGGCCTTTGCCGCCGAAAGACCTATGTAAAGCACAACGCTTTGGCATGTTACGATATCAGCCCAATCCGCAAGCACACGCTCAAACGGGCAGTAATTATTGAGAAAACCGAAATAAAGCTGAGGCATAATGTAGTCGACGTAGCCCTCCGTGCCGCACCAAAGCTCTGCATCGGCATACCAGCCGTCCGCAAGTGAATACAGGTTCCCTGCGGGAGAAACGCCAAAAACCATCCCGTAGCTGTGCGCTGTGTCATACAGAGCCTTTACGGTTCGGCTGATGTTATCACGTCTGAAATCCCCCTTGTCGGTATAGCCGCTTGCCAAAAATTCCTTTTCGTCGTTAAATTCCTCCTCGGTGGGGTAAAAATAATCGTCTATATGCAATCCGTCAAAGGAATAACGCTCGCAAATCTCTTCCGCGCCCCTGCAAATCAGCTCTGTCACCTCGGTATATGCGGGGTTGAGGTAGAGCATTCCACCGCATTCAACTACCTTTCCGTTACCGCTTTTGTACCAGCTGTAATACGGAAAAGCATCGGTTATGACAGCCGCATCATCGGTTGAGCAAAGCCGAAACGGGTTTATCCAGGCGTGCATCGAAACCGAGTGAGCCTCGGCTATTTCCATTATAATACCTATGGGGTCGTAATCAAAGTTCCCTCCGGTAATGCCTGTTACGTATTTGGAGGAGGGGTACACCTCGCTCGGGTACATACTGTCGCCGTTGGGACGCAGCTGTATAAAAACGGTGTCAAAGCCGTCCTTTGTAAGATTATCAAAAACAGTAGTTATCTTGTTGTAAAAATCTGCCTTATCACGCATTTTACCTCCGTCACGGAGCATCGGATGCAGGTCAAATTGCGATATCCACACAGCGTTCATAAATTCAACCTCCTTTTCATATTTGCTGATTGACGATACAGTATATTGCTCGCGGCGTTGCTCGTTTTTTTCGTAATGTGCGCTGACCGTACAGGAGCATAGCATTACCGAAGCCACCAGCACGAGCGTAATAATCCTTTTCATTTAATCACCTGTAACAGCATATAAGACAAGCCGTGATAAAATACCTGCTTGAAAAAAATAATGCGTAGTGATACAATAAATTTCGGAGGTGGTTAAATGATACCGCTTGATAAAAACTCAATATATATTATTGACCGCCTTGCTCAAAACGGCTTTAATGCTTATGCCGTAGGGGGTGCGGTAAGGGACGGTTTGCTCGGAAGGGCTATATGCGATATTGATATTGCAACCGATGCTCTCCCTGATGAGATGCATAGCGTTTTTGAGGACGAAAGGCTTGTCGATACGGGAATAAGACACGGAACAGTTACACTCGTGCGTGACGGAACTCCGTATGAAATAACCACGTTCCGTACCGAGCTTGGCTACAGCGACAGCCGCCATCCCGATGCCGTTTCCTTTGTAAAGGATATAGTAACCGATCTCTCACGGCGTGATTTTACGGTCAATGCAATGGCATATTCGCCGTCGGAGGGTCTTATCGACCCGTTTGGCGGCAGGGATGATCTTAAAAAAGGCATCCTACGCACCGTTGGCGAGCCTGCCGACCGTTTTTCGGAGGATGCTCTGCGGATCCTGCGCTGTATACGCTTTTCGTCGGTTTACGGCTTTACAGCAGAGCAAAATACCTTTGATGCTTGTTATGCGCTCAGGGATACTATTAAAAGCATCTCACGTGAGAGGGCGTATGCCGAGCTGTCAAAAATTTTGACGGGAGACTACTCCGCACGTATACTCGAGGAGTATTACGGAGTGATTTTGGGCTTGCTGGGTGAGTATTCGGTTCCACGTACCTACTCACAGCTTCCAAAAAGCCCTGCAATGCGTTTTTCTGCGCTTTGCGGCAGTAGGGTGGGCGAGGTGCTTTTGTCGCTCAGAGCCGATAAGAACACCTGTCGCGAGGCATCCGCCTATGCCCATTCGAGGCCGATTCCAAAAACCTTGCCCCAAATCAAACGGTTTATCAACGAGCACGGCGTTCCGCTTGCAAAACAGATCGCAATATACCGCAATGCGCTTTTTGGCGAGGATGGGGATGGCATTGTCAGCCGTGTTGCCGATAGCGGCGAATGTCTGTCGGTACAGCAGCTTGATATTAACGGAAGCGACCTGCAGACTCTCGGTATCAAGGGATCGGATATCAAAAAAACACTCGATGCCCTGCTTTTTGCGGTGTTTGACGGGGAGCTTGCAAACAGCAAGGAACTTCTACTCAAAAAAGCAAAATATATTGACAACGATCAAAAACTTTGATATAATCAGCAAAGCGCTCGGGCGTTTGCTGGTGTAGCACAGTGGCAGTGCAGTTGATTCGTAATCAACAGGTCGTGAGTTCAATCCTCACCACCAGCTCCATAAAAAAGCAAGTCGTTTGACTTGCTTTTTTTGATGTTTTTTGTTTTTATATCAAACCGTCCGGATCGCTGAAGAACTCTTTTTTGGAGTATGGATAAACGAACTCCCTGTTCTTCATCGGCAGAACGATGGCAATAGCAACCAGAAGCACGATCGTTACCCCCAGACCGCCCTCGAGCCCAAAGGCTCCTCCGCTGAACAGAGTGTTGCCCTCGGCGGTGAATCGGAATACCGTGCTATAGCCCGCATTGCCGCTTACCGCAATGCCAAAAACGTTGCCTTGTACGAAATTCCAGGCGGTGTGAATGGCTGCGATTCCCCAAATACTGCCTCGGCGTATGAAATATATTGCCGCAAAAACCCCAAAAAGGAAAATGTTTATCAGTGCGAGTACCGAAACGGATGCGTTCATTGCGTGCAAAAGCGAAAAGATTACCGATCCCGACATTACCGCAAAAAACACACTCCCACCGCGGCAGGTGGCGCAGGATACCGTGAAATATCCTCGCAGAAGCACCTCCTCGCTCATTCCCTGTATTACAAATCCGATAAAGAACAGCAAAAGCATACCCACGTTGATGCTGCTCATACCGTTATAGGTGAGCTGCCCCGTTGCAATACCGATTCCGAGCGACGCACCTATCATCAAAACGCCTATTGTCAGCCCTGAAAGATACTCCCTGACCGCCCCGCGCCTGATGAAGCCGAGCGTAAATAGGGGACGAAGCTCGAATTTTTTGGAAAAGAATATACATACGGCGATTGTGCCTGCCGTTGAGATCAGTGAGCAGGCAAGCAACCATTGCGGCATGTTTGTGAGAGCAGTGTATACAACCTCGGTCAGAGCATCGTATGTCAGAGTAGGGTCTGACATGGCGTTAATAACCGATTCGTTGTTATAGATATATGCCATTTCGGGTACAATAAGTAAAACTCCGTTTATCATAGAGCCTATGAAATATACCGCAAAAAACATAGCAAAAACCGCAAAAGCCTTGCGAACCGGGACTATACGGGAGGCTTCCTCGATCAGCCCGTTTGGTTTGAATAGTTTTTTCATAAACGTTCTCCCATCAGTGTATGACAGTATTTTAGCACTACTCCATAAAATAGTCAATAACGGTAAAAACAAATAAAAAACCACTTGAAATACTGATATCAATGTGCTATAATCTCCCTGCGCGCAAAAATCTCCTTGCCGGTGTGATGGAATTGGCAGACGTGCCGGACTCAAAATCCGGTGGTAGCGATACCGTGCGGGTTCGACCCCCGCCACCGGCACCAGAAAGAAACGACAATTTTCGACAGAAGATTGTCGTTTCTTTTTGTTCTTTTCACTTTTCTCTTTTCGTTCTTCTCTCTTCTCTCAAATTGTCGTTTCCAGAGAAAAGATAAGAGAGAAAAGTGAAGAGAAAAGGTAGGAAAGTTGTATAGTAAAAGTGGACACAACGAAGAGTGAATGATATAATAAACTCAAAGGAGTGTTCACAATGAAAAGAAGTGCGCCATTTTCACTTTGCGAACAACGATCATTGTGAGAAGAATGATCAAAGCCTGCAGGGTATATTCAGCCATACCAAAGCTGAAGAACGAAAAAAATTCCGACAGCTTTAAATGAAGGATATAGGCGGGAGCGACGACCATGGAAACGCCGAAATCGGCGTGCTCCATCAAAGCAGTTCCCAGCGCCAAAATGAGTAATCCTATAACGTA
>JAZNCU010000041.1:0-8314 GCA_045587745.1 Eubacteriales bacterium
ATCGGTGTATATTTCAAGAGGGTCGCCTTCTCTGATCCTCATAGTTCTTCTGATCTCCTTGGGGATGACCACCCTGCCGAGGTCGTCAATTCTTCTAACTATTCCTGTTGCTTTCATATATAAATTTCTCCTTGTTTTTACATTTGTGGTGTTATTATTTGTATTTTGAGAAGAAATATACCGCAAGATTTACTTTTTAGAGTGATTGTGATATAATGAACTAAACGAGGTGATTTTATGAAAGCTAAAGCACTTTTATCTGCAATTACAGGTTTCTTTTTTGGCTTGATTACATATTTCTTACTGCAATATTTAGAAATGGATAACGCTCTTTTAATTTCGGTTTTTGCAGGATTGTTATTCTATATCCTGTTATTTGTATTTCTTCTTGTTTATGGAAAGATTATGGATAAAAAGTATGCAGAATTTGAAAAAGAGATAACCTCTCCTATTTTTTATAAAACCAATGGTAATTTTAACTTGGGAAACGGCAAAGTTAAAAACGGCAATATATATTTTTGCGAAGCCGGCATTGTTTGCTTATGCCTTGATGAAAAACCATATACATTGGATGAAATATTATTACAAGATATTGACCGTTATCAATTTGATGATATTCACCTAAACATTTTTGCTAAAGACGGAAGGCTATTTGTTATTACACTTCCAGATGCCAAGAATGTTATAAAAACCTTAAATGAAAAAGATTGGATAGAGTTTTAATTGCAAAGGCGGTGATTTTGTGGAAGGTATGTTTCTCCGAAAGAAATTTAATATTTGGCTTTTTCTATTATCTGCTTGTGGTTTATTTTTTATCGGTCTATATATTTTTCTAAATATAGTTGACCCTGAGGCAACCAGTGAATTACTTACCTTTTTGATTATGGGCATTCTTATTATTTTGGTTGTAATTCCGTCATGGCTGTTAAATTTCGGTGCGTTTATTCACATTGATGAAGATTCAATCAAAGCAAAGTACCATTGGTTCGGTAAAATTGATTGCAAACTTTCGGATGTGGTTTTTGCTGTAGCTCGAGTTAATACCTTGATCATTCAATTAAAAGATGGTAAAAGAGATAGTATAATGGGTATCGAGAATTCTTGGCCACATGCTTCAATTATTCGACGGAATATGTCATTTGAGGTAACCGAACAACCCGAAATACTGATGGAAAAGTTAAACAACTTAAAAGCAACCAAAAAGAATGGGCTTATATATGTTTGTTCCGGTGTTGCTTTAATGTTTGCCATTATCTTTATAACAGTATTCTTGACCAATGATAGAGAAATGCACGAATTCAGCAACATTGATTGGACAATCTTTGCGATTATGAGTGTAATAGAACTTGCAACCGTTATTGCTACTTTCTATTTTGCAGGGAAGACAGGAAAGAATAATATTCCTATCGAAAAGTTGCAATACAAAATTCAACGAAGAATCATTGAAACCCAACCATTGTTGCCCGGTTTTGTTATAGCCGTTTATACGGATGAAAATTATACAGGACGCATTACTTTATTTGGATATCCAAACGATAGCGCCGTTTATTATTCTGTGCAAGAATTCGCTTCTGATTACACGCTTTTTAGAGCATACACATCTGATGTCTATGATAGCCAAGAAGAGTTGCCGGCCGATTTCGAAACTTTGATTGACATAACAGAAAAAGTATTACATTAACTACAAAAGCGAGGTGAAATTCACCTCGCTTTTGCTATGTATAAAAACCACCAAAAAAGCATTTTTGACACCAATGTGTTCAATAGGGCAAACTAGCGAAAACCATAGTGTTTATGCGCCTTTCAGGCGGTTTGCCCTATTATAACGCATTCCTCAACGGGTCTGACAATGCCGGTTGCTTTCATATATATCTGTCTCCTTATTTTACAATTTACGCCGTTAGTATCTGTAAATGGGAGAAGATTATACTTCAATATTTACTTTTTCTAGTAATTGTACTATAATGACGTATAGTTGTTCTATTTGATTAGTAAAGTTGGATCTTTTATGAAAAATATAACTTTCAAAAAAATTTTTTTCGGCGTAGTAAAATGGTGCGCACTCGGGGTACTGATCGGAACACTTGGCGGTTTAATTGGGGCATGCTTTGCACATTTGTTGTCTTTTGTAACAAGACTACGCCAGGCAGAGCCGTGGCTCATTCTCCTATTGCCCGTTGGTAGTATCGCTACTGTTTTACTATATCGGGTTTTCGGTATGCAAAATTTTGGTGGAACTAATGAAATCATTGTCTGCCTTACAAATAAAAAACCAATCAGAGCAATTGCTGCACCGCTTATATTCATTTCCACTGCAATCACGCATCTTTTAGGCGGTTCCGCCGGACGAGAAGGTGCTGCACTTCAGTTAGGTGGCGCAGGTGCAACAGCTCTTTGTCGTATGTTGCGATTAAAAGAGAACGATCATACAATTGTTGTTATGAGCGGTATGAGCGCTGTTTTTGCGGGTTTATTTGGCACGCCTCTTACTGCAGCATTTTTTGTTTTAGAATTTAAATTAAGTTTCAAAGTCGTTCGTAGGGCCATCTTGCCTTGCCTTATTTCCTCTGTTGTTGCCACCAAAATTTCTTCTGCTTTGGCAGTTGCCGCAGAAACAGCCAATCTTAGTGTCATTGACACTTTCACCTTTTCCACCATTGCAAAAATAATTATTTTGTCACTGGGTCTCAGCATATTAGGTAGGCTCATGTGCCTTGCATTCCACAAAACTGGTCATTTGATGACGCGTCTTATTTCTAACGCTTTCCTTCGCACTGCGTTAGCTGCTGCCGTAATTGTTGTATTAACCGCAATTGTGGGCGATATGCGTTATAATGGTTCCGGTATGTCCATGGCAATCATGGCTATAGAAGGAAAAGCAGCGTGGTTTGACTTTATTTTAAAAATCGTTTTTACTGCCGTTACCTTAGCTGCAGGATTAAAAGGCGGAGAAATCGTTCCTACTTTTTGTGTTGGTGCAACGTTCGGCTGTGTTTTTGGAAGTATATTAGGCTTAGACCCTGGATTTGGGGCAGCCCTTGGTCTGGTAGGCTTGTTCTGTTGCACTACAAACAGTCCTGTGAGTTCCGTTTTTCTTGGTATTGAGATGTTTGGTTTTAGTGCACTGCCGTATTTTATAATTGTTTGTATATTCCTTTGGCTTTTGTCAGTCAATAACGGTCTGTTTGAAAACAGATTTTTCAAATCGCCACTTTTGGGTTCAAGAATAAGAAAACAAGAAACAACAAAAGCGGGGTGAAATACACCTCGCTGTTGTTTTTTCTTTTTAGGAACAAAACCCGTCGAGAAACGGATTGCACTCTGCAAAAAAATGTGTTATACTGTCTGCAAGAAGAACTGTTGACTGCCCTGCGGCAGGGAGGATAAAAATGGCAAAGCTGTATTTTAAGTACGGAGCTATGGGCTCCTCAAAGACGGCAAGTGCGCTGATCACCAAATTCAATTACGAGGAGCGTGGGATGAACGTCTGGCTGATAAAGCCCTCGCTCGATGACCGTGACGGAATCGGCGTGGTTCACTCCCGTATAGGACTTGAGGCAAACGGATACGCCGTTAAGCCCGAGACCGATCTGACAGCGGAGTACGAGTCCCGAGAGGATATCCACGTTATTATTGCCGACGAATGCCAGTTTTTCACCTCGGCACAGATAGATCAGCTCAGGTATATCGTGGACGAGCACGATATTCCCGTGCTTTGCTTCGGACTGCGAACCGACTTTTTGACACATACCTTTGAGGGAAGCAAGAGGCTGTTTGAGGTTGCCGACTCGATCACCGAGATCAAAACCATTTGCTCCTGCGGAAAAAAAGCCATCGTCAACGCCCGGATCGACTCGGACGGCCGTATTCTGACGGACGGCGGACAGATACTGATAGGCGGCAACGACTCCTATATTGCAATGTGTCACAGCTGCTGGAAGCGTGCGATAAAAAATCAATCGGAATAGCCTGACGGGAGTCGGGGCTTCGGATCGCTCTAACAGGCAAGCTTTGAGCGTTCTCCGAATCTATTTGTCAAGCTCGATGCGGCTTCTGCAATTAAATTAAATATAAAAATAAAACTGCACGTTTGGGCATTTATCCAAAAGTGCAGTTAATTTTTTATGCGGAACAAGTTTTATTGTTTTTTGTCGCTCTAAAGCATTACCGTATTGAACGAACGGGGCTTAAGGCGGTAGTTTTTATCCCCTACCGTTACGGCTTTTTTGAATTCGTACGGATTGAGAATATTCATTACCACGGAGCCGTCTTTATTTTTGAATACCGCTGCGTTTGAGCTCATCTCGCCCACGGTCGAAAGCATTACCGCTCCTTTTTTTACAAAGTGTGCAAAGTGCTTTAGCACGTAAAACTCGGGATTGTAGCTATACTCTCCTCCGTCGATACTGATAAGCGAGTTCTGCCTCCGGCCCCACGTGCTCAGACCGCCGTTATCAAGAGCCATATTCCAGTACACGTTTGCTCGCACGCCCACACGGAAATAATGGCGGATGAGATGATAGGTATACATTACGTATTCCCAAGTGTTGTTGCCGTCTCCGCACTGGCATTCGCTCTGTATCAGATCAAGATGGGGATAATCCTCTCTCGCCTGCAGCACCGAGTCTTTTCCGCACCGACGGCATCGCCGATCAACAGCTCGCTGCCCTTTTCGGCGGAAAGCTCGTTCTCGGTGCTCCATTTTATGTTCTCGGTAGAAGATATCCACATAATATGCCTCGCTTTAGCTGAATAAATATTCGCCGAAAGTTAATCGTTAAAGACGTATTTTTTCATTCTGTCAAACGCCTCACGCACTCTCGAGAGAGGCAGCGCAAGATTAAGCCTGATGTGATCGGTGCCGCCGTGCTGACGTCCGTCCTGCCACGCAACGCCTACGTCCCAGCCCCTCCCCAGCAGCTCGTCGAGGGTGAGTCCCTTCTTTTTGAGCCATTCGGCACAGTCCATAAACACCATATAAGTCCCCTGCGGTGCCGAAACCGTTACTCCCTCAAAATTGTCCTTTATGAATCCGCATGCATAGCCGACGTTTTCGGTGATGACCTCGCACAGCTCATCAACCCACTCGCCTCCCTCGGGGCTGTATGCGCCGATAAGCGCGTGCATCGACAGCACGTTCATCGAGTTGTAGTGCGACAGCGAGCCTTCCTTGTGCACCCTGTCACGGAGCCTTTTGTTATAGATAATATGATATGCTCCGATAAGTCCCGCAAGATTAAAGGTCTTTGAGGGAGCATAAAGCGCAACCACACGGTTTTTGGCATCCTCGCTCACCGATTGAGTAGGAATATGCCTGTTGCCCGAAAGGATAATATCCGACCAGATCTCGTCCGAAACGACAAAGACGTCGTGCTTTTTGTATATCTCCATCGCTCTTTCGATCTCCCATTTTTCCCAGACACGCCCCGTAGGGTTGTGAGGAGAGCAAAAGATGGCGGAATGGATATTGTTCTCGACTATTTTCCTTTCCATATCCTCAAAATCCATACGCCAGATCCCCTCAGAATCGGGCTTTAGCTGACTGAGGACGATATTGTAGCCGTTGTTTTTGAGAGAGCCGTAAAAGCCCATATATATCGGCCCGTGCACGAGCACGCTGTCGCCCCTCGAGCAAAAGGTGTTGATCGCAGTAAGCAGACCGCCCAAAACGCCGTTCTCGTAGCCTATATGCTCGGGGAGAAGACCCTCTACTCCGTTACGCTCTCTTTGCCAATTTATAATTGCCTCGTAGTATTCCGTGCGAGTCGAAAAATAGCCGAAGGCAGGATGCTCGGCACGAGCCTTGATAGCCTCGCAAACGCTTGGGGCAGTAGGAAAGTTCATATCCGCAACCCACATCGGAATCGCATCAAAGCCCTCCCCCGGCGCATCGGGCGCAAAGCCCTTTCCCAGCATATCTACGGCAATCGCATCCCTGCCGTTCCTATCCATTATTGAGGTAAAATCATATTTCATAATCGCTCTCCGCCTCCCCAAAAAATCCTGTTTTCAAGTATCCCGACTATACGCTCAAGACCCTCTCTGTCGCACTCCTCAAACCGTCCGATAACGGGGCTGTCGATATCGAGCACGCCCACCACTCTGCCGTCCGCACGGATGGGAAGGACTATCTCGGAATTTGATTCCTTATCGCAGGCGATATGACCCTCAAACTCGTGTACGTTTTTGACGAGCATTGTTCGATTTTGGGCTACTGCGGCACCGCATACACCGCATCCGACCTCAATCTCGGTGCAGGCGACCCTGCCCTGAAACGGCCCGAGCACGAGCCTGCCGTTTTCCATTAGGTAAAATCCGACCCAGTTGACGTCGCTCAGCGAATAAAAGAGCAGAGCAGATACGTTTGCAAGGTTGGAAATGCGGTTTTCCACCCCCTCGATAACAGCCGAGAGCTCCTCACAAAGCGCGCCGTAATCAATCATTTTGTTCTCCTTTATACACCGTTTTTCTTCGACACGATTATACCACCGATTGCGCCATATTTCAATACGGAAGAGCTAAGGTTTTTTGCTCCAAGAGAGCAACAGGTCAGAACGGCGGGGTTTTGTTAACACATTGTTTACAATTTCGGCGTGCGCCTTGATTCACCGCTGTTGAAATTTAACTACATATATGTTATAATAACTTGGTTTGGTGTGCGTGTTATTCGCAAGATTTCGGTACAAAACGAGATTTTGACCGTGTGAAAAACCAAACTAAAAAGAACGTTACCTCAGGAGAAGCTATGAACATCATTTACATAAATCATTATGCCGGCTCGACAAAAATGGGAATGGCGTTCCGTCCCTACTATCTCGCAAGAGAGTGGCAGAAAATGGGTCACAGGGTGCTGGTCGTGGCATCCGATTACGCTCACGGCAGGATACATAACCCCGAGAATGTTTCGGATTTTGAGGTGACCGACCACGAGGGCGTTCCCTATCTGTGGATACACACCCGAAAATATCACGGAAACGGCGTAAAGCGAGCCCTCTCGGTATTTCAGTTTTGCGGAAAGCTGTGGCTGAAGGCAGGAAAAATCGCACGGGAATTCAAGCCCGACGTCGTCATTTCGGCATCAACCTATCAGCTTGACTTTTATCCTGCGAGCAGGATAGCCAAAAAAGCAAAGGCGATGAAGGTTCACGAGGCGCACGATATGTGGCCCCTCACCCCGATTGACAGAGGCATGTCCAAAAACAATCCCTTTATTTGGGCGGTTCAAATGGCGGAAAATGCTTTTTGCAAAAAAGCCGACAGGGTTTACAGCCTGCTCAACGGCTCAAAGCCTTATTTTGTGGAGCACGGAATGGATCCCGACAAATACCGTCTTGCTCCCAACGGAATCGTAGTTGAGGACTGGGCAAACCCCCTGCCCCTGCCGGAGCTTCATCAAAAAACCATCGACAGGATTCGCAGCGAGGGCAAAAAAATCATCAGCTTTTACGGCTCGGTCAACGATGACCAGTGCCTTGAAATACTGCTCGAGGCTGTCGGCAGATGCGCCGATAAGGGGCTTTGCGTACTATACGTCGGCGAGGGCAGATTCAAGCAGGAGCTGATCGAAAGGTCAAAATCCCTCCCCGAGGGATGCGCTTATTTTCTGCCTGCCATCAGCAAGCTGGCTATTCCGTCGCTGGTTGCCTCGATCGATGCATCCTTTAACGGTCTGCGGAGGTCGCCGCTCTACGTGCACGGAGTAAGTCTTAACAAAACATACGACGGTATGATGGGCGGAAAGCCTATCATCTACGCAGTCGAGGCACCCGGCAACCTGATAGAGCAGTTTGACTGCGGCATCACGGTCGAGCCCGAAAACGTTAATGCACTCACCGAGGCTCTGCTTAAATTCCTTTCGTTGTCGGACGAGGAGTGCGAGCGTATGGGCAAAAACGGACAGAGAGCCGTTGTGGAAAACTTCAGCTATTCGGTGATAGCAAAAAGATTTTTGGAAGGACTTGAGTAATCCCGGTGCAGAGCAGTCACACGCATCAACTGCCCGTACCTTATAATTTTTTCAGGAAGTGGTAAATATGGAAAGACATATAAAATACGCTCTTATCGGTTGCGGAAGAATATCCCCCAATCATATTGCGGCGGCAAAGGCAAACAATCTGAAAATACTCGCAATCTGTGATATCTGCCCCGACAATATGCTGGACAAGGCAGAAAAATTCGAGCTGGATGACAGCGTAAAGCAATACACCGACTACAAGGTTATGCTAAAGGAGCAAAAGCCCGAGCTGGTTGCGATTGCAACCGAGAGCGGAAAGCACGCTGCTATTGCGCTGGACTGTATTGAGGCAGGCTGCCA
>JAZNCU010000042.1:0-7417 GCA_045587745.1 Eubacteriales bacterium
TGGTCACAGCCTTATTTAATTTATTTTGTGCTGAACAGCAAGCAGCCTCCCTCACGCCATTGCTCCACCTTGTCACGCAACGACTGCTCCAAGTCGGATCGTAGCCATGTCGTTCTGTGAGCCAAGGAGTTGTGTGATGAAATTGTCTTCCTAAGACCGCTTGGCCTCCGACTTTGGTCACAGCCTTATTTAATTTATTTTGTGCTGAACAGCAAGCAGCCTCCCTCACGCCATTGCTCCACCTTGTCACGCAACGACTGCTCCTTTATCCCAAACTCGTCTGCGAGGCAGGGGATGCATAAAAACTCGGTGCTGCCTCTGTTTATCATCTTTTTGGTTGCGCCGATATCGTCGGGAGTGAGGGCACAGCCGCATTTTATGCACTTATTCTGCATCTACGAGCTTTGCACGGAGGATGAGGCAGGAATGAGCCTTGAGGGTCTTGGTGCGGAAGATGTCCCTGTGAACGCCGAGGTCCTCACCCGTCCATACGTCGGTCAGCCGGAGCGCCTTGCCCGAGATACGTGCGATACCGAGGTTGTCAAACGAAACGAAGGGATCGGTGTCGCTGTCGCAGAAGTTAAAGAATCCGATAGCGATGTCGCCGCCGTCAAGATACTTTGCAATAACGGGGACCTCGGGATTGCCCCAATGATTTCCGCATACAAAGGGCTGGCGGTATGCGGGATCCTGGTTGATTGCGATGATTCCTTTATTGAGGAGAATTTCCTTGGTGGTATCCGTCATATCACGTATATCACAGCCGATCATAAGCGCCGAGCCGCACATTGCCCAGAACGAAAAATGAGTGCGGTACTCATCGTCGGTACAGCCGCTCTCGTAGCTGACGTTGCCCTTGCCGTACATACCCACGACGAGCATATCCATATCGTTGAAGCAGCCCTGTCCGTTAGTCTCCCAAAGGCTCTTTTGATGAAGCGCAAGCTGCTTGATTGAGTGCCAGGTATCGTTGATATCGCCGGTAGAGCGCCACAGATGTGCGCCCGTCTCTTTTATCCATTTGTGAGTCTCGTCAATACCCCAGGAGCAAGCCGAGAAGCAGATATCCCTGCCGCAGTTTGCAAGCGCAAGCGCCATTCTCTTGTAAAGAAGATGTCCGGGTACGTGCATAGGCTTGAAGCAGTAGTCATATTTGAGGTAGTCAACGCCCCATTCGGCAAAGGTCTGAGCATCAATATGCTCGTACTCAAAGGAGCCGGGATAGCCGGCGCACGTCTGGTTTCCGCAGCAGGAGTACATACCGAATTTGAGTCCCTTGGAGTGCACGTAATCGGCAACTGCCTTCATTCCCGAGGGGAATTTGACGGGATCGGCAACCAAACGGCCGTTTTTATCTCTTTTGCGCTCCGACCAGCAGTCGTCTATAACCAGATATTCGTAGCCTGCCTCAAGCAGTCCGCTTTCGACCATTAAATCGGCGGTCTGCTTTATAAGCGTTTCGTCAATATTATGTCCAAAAGTGTTCCAGGAGTTCCAACCCATAGGGGGAGTTTTGAGTATCATAACGCACCGTCCTTTATGATTGTTTGATGAACACATTGTACCACAGTGCAGCACTGTTTTCAACGGTTTTTTACGAATATATCGAAAAAACTGTTGCATATTGCCGCACTGTTAACTATAATAAATTTATACAAGTGATATATCAAGAGGAGTAATGATTATGAAAAGACTTATTTTGCTTCTTCTCGCCTGCGTTTTTGCACTTGCAACGCTTACTGCGTGTAACGGCGGCGGCGGAGGAGGAGGCGAGGGAACAGAGTCGGACGTGTCCACCGCTTTTTCTGCGCCCGAGTACGATGCTTCCAAGCGTACCAAAAGCTTTTACGCTTCGATTAACCCCAACAGCTTCTATTTCGATATGGAGCTTACGATGAACGGCGAGACCTACGGCTTTGTACAGGCGACCAACGGTAAAATGGTCACTACGATCGAGGACCGCGACGGCACCTCCGATGACCTGTATACAATGTTCGACGGCTCTCAGCAGCATTATCTTGAGATCGATGATAAGTATTACGATACCACAGTCACCCAAAACGGTCAGGGCTTCCTTTTTGAGGGCTATAATCCCGAAGCCTTTTCGAATCCCACGGTTATAGAGAGTGCAAGATTTATTGACCAAACGTATTATTGCGAGAGCTTTTCCTCGGTTGACTCATCGGGAAACAAACTCGAGGACCGATATTATTTTGATGGTGAAACCCTTAAGGGCTTTGAGTCATATAACGGCGATACACTCGTTACAAGAATGGTATTCAACTCCTATTCGGCTACAGTGCCCTCCGAAATTTATCTTGAGCTTCCTGCCGATTTCAAAAAAGGCAATCTCAATATCGACGTTTCGGCGGACATCAGCGGCTGGTGGGATTGAGCACCGAACCTAAAGGAGAACGGCTATGATTAAAAGATTTATTTCGTTTTTGCTTCTTGCCTGTCTTTGCACAGCTTGCTTTGCGGCGTGCGGTGACAGCACCGACAGCTCGGGCTCCGAGCCGGTAAGCATCGATGACACCGAGTTATCCGAGGTGGCCTCCGGTACGGCTTCCGAGGAGGTATCCGATGAGGCTTCCGGACCGTCCGATATTACCGTCGAGGGCAATGCAAAGGAGCTGCCCGCACTTTTGGAGGAGTATCCTATGGTTGTTAACAAAATCAGCTCGACCGTATACCGCGTCGACTGCGCATCGGCCGAGGAGGGTCAGACTCTCCAGCTTACCTTCACCGAAAAGGATTGGGGAACCTGGAATCTCGGCGCATGGCGCCTGTATTCCTCGGACGGAAAGTATACCAACTTCGTTAGCGGAAGCACCGATTGGGAGTACGTTTACCGCTCGGGTAAGGACTCGGGCAGCTGGGTATGGTCGGGCGGCAATCACGGCAACGAAAAGCTTATCAGTCTCAAGTTTTACAACGGCGAGACCGATGAGGAAATTAAAATGTCGATGGGCGATTCCCGTACCGTAAACGTGCTCAGAATAGTCGAAAAAACTCAGCTTCATTGGGGCGATACCGAGGATACTTACTGCGATGTCGTGCGCACCTATACCATTACCGGACCTCAGATCATTCTCGACGTCGACTATGAGTATACTCAGGACTGCTACCACTGGCTTTCCTATACCTGTATGTTCCCGATAGAAAAGAAATACGGCCTCTGGTGCGATATGATAGGAGTTGACAACAACCTTATCAAGACCATCGAGACACTCAAGGTCGGTGCCGCCGATTACTCGGGACCGATGAACAACGGAAACGCCGCTTGGCGTGCCGATATATACGGCTACGAGGATGACAGATACCATTTTGATATCCGTGTCCGTACTATCGAGAGCTCGCTTGAGAATATGACCAACGCCTTCAAAACTGCGTTCTGGGATATGAATACAGGAACGAACAAGCTCTATTTTTCGAAATTTGACCAGAACACGCCCACCCTTGTACCTGCAGGAACAACGCTTTCCACGCAGTGTCTGTGGTATTTCTCGGTTGAAGAATAAACTCGGGAGGTAATTATGAAAAGAACTTTAAGCGTATTTATTGCAGTATTGATGATTATCGGCACGCTTTGCGTACCGGTCTCGTCAAAAACCATTATCGGAACGGTTTACACCAACGTAGCGCAGGGCGCATCCTACACCTGCTCCACTCCCTATGAGGGTACAGCACTCGAATATCAAAAGGTGAGCGGAAGCGAGCTTACCGACGGTGTGTACGGCAACTCGGACTACGGTACCGAGTGGGTAGGCCTTGACAAGCGTTTGGCCAGCCCTGCAGTCGTAGTGCTTGATCTCGGTGAGCTTCGTAACGATATTTCCAGGTTGAGCATTCAGTTCCGCTACGGCTCTACCGACAGCGTTTCGCTCCCGACAAAGCTCGTATATTACTACTCTGCCGACGGAGTTGCCTTTACCGAATTCGGCGAGGCGACTATCGGCTCGGACGGCAGCTATTATCAGGGTGAGTGTATCCTTGAAACTCCCGTCACTGGCAGATATTTCAAAGCCGAGATCACTCACGGAGGCGGACTTTTCGTTTTTCTTTCGGAGTTTGAGGTCTGTTACGGTGAGGAGGGCGAGATTGAGGTTCCCGATGAGGTTTACCCCTCGCTCAAGCTTGTGGGAACCAGCGATTGCGTTCTCGAGGACGGTATTCTCAGGGGTGTTCGTGCCGGCACAAAGATTACCGAGTTTTCAAAACAGCTTTCGCAGGGACTTGAGGATGTCAAGATAGTTTCGGTAAGCGGCACCGAGAAGGATGGGGACGACCTCATCGCAACGGGTGACGTTGTTTCAAAATACTACAAGGGTAACGTAGTTGATTCCTTTACGGTTATTATCGACGGTGACGTTGACTGCAACGGCAACGTTGACACCAGCGACTATCTTAAGGTAAAGAGGCACGTTCTCGGAACCTATACCATTAATGACATCGGCCTTGATGCGGCTTGTGTTTCTTCAAACACCGTCGGCGCCGCCGATTATCTTATGATCAAGCGCAGCGTGCTCCGCACCTATGACCTGCACACCAAGTATCTTGACGAGGTCAAATTGTACGAAGAGGATATGAAGGTCACTTGGAAGTCGGACAAGCTCTTTTCTATCGAAACCACCTATCAGGGACGTCCTCTCAAAATCACCTTTGACAAAAAGGAATGGGGAACCTGGAATATAGGCACCTTCTATTACGACAACAAGGCGCTCGCGGGCGGCGGTACCGATTGGGAGTACGTCTACCGTGCAGGTGCTACCTCGAGCGGCTGGACCTGGTCCGGCGGCAACCACGGCAACGAAACGCTCCTCAGCCTTGCTATCTACGTTGACGATCCCGGCGAGGAAACCGAGCTGGATTTCGCAGTGGGCGATTGGGTTATGTGCAACAGCGTAAGAATTGTCGAAAAAACCCGTTTGCACTGGGGAGATGCAAGCAATTATTACGCCGAGGTCACCCGTACCTACCGTATTATGGGTAACCGCATCGAGCTCGACGTTGACACCAATCATGTCAAGGACTGCTATTTCTTCCAGTCCTACACCTGTATGTTCCCCGTAAGTAAGGCCTACGGACGTAACTACACCTTCTATCATACCGACGGTACTACTCATAGCGGAAAAACCACCGATGGCACCGTATACGAGCCCTACGGTAACCACTACGATCAGGGCAACTCGGCTACCAAGCTAACCTTCTGGGGAGATACCAAGCCAAACTGGAAATTTGACGTTGAGATCCACACCCCCTATGATTCAACGCTTGATTTTTCCAATACCAACAAAGTCATGCTCTGGGATATGAACACCTCTCACGATAAGCTTTACTTCTCCAAATACGAGGCGGGCGTTCCCACACTCATCCCTGCAGGATACAATTTTGGAACCAGCTCCTCCTGGACCTTCTATGTTGAAGAATAAGCGTTTTTCGGTATATTCGCTCGTATCGGCGTGTGTGGCTGCCGCATCTATCGTTGCAAATATAGTTTGTCTGTTCTTTTTGGACGATAGAATCGTCACGAATTTTGGGCTTTTCGGTACGGTCAACCGTGTCGGAAGCGTTGCTTTTGTGTTGTTGATGTCGGCTATGACCTCCGCTTCGGCTGCGATGAGCTTCGTGGGCGAAAAGGCACGTAAATGGACGGTCATCACATCCGTGCTTGCACTGCTCGGCATAGCAATTACCGTGTATAATCTCATATAATAAAAACGGCAGTAAACTCACGAGATTTTACTGCCGTTCTGTTTTGTATTGAATATTTCTATTGAAATTAAGCGGATAATAGGGTATAATAAAGTATCAAGAATATTAAAAGGAGAACTACTATGAACCGTTTTGTACTTAACGAGACTTCCTATCACGGCTCGGGCGCAGTTTCCGCTGTTGCCGACGAGATTAAAGCCAGAGGATTTAAGAAAGCATTTGTTTGCTCCGATCCCGATCTCATCCGCTTTGGGGTCACAAAAAAAGTTACCGACGTACTCGATAACGCTTCGATCTGCTACGAGATCTTTTCGGATATCAAGCCCAATCCCACCGTTGAGAATGTAAAGAACGGTGTTGCTTCCTTCAAGGCATCGGGTGCAGATTGCATCGTTGCTATCGGCGGCGGCTCCTCGATCGATACCGCAAAGGCTATCGGAATCATTATTACCAATCCCTCTTTTGAGGACGTTGTTTCGCTTGAGGGTGTTGCTCCCACTACCAATAAATGCGTTCCCATCATCGCCGTTCCCACCACTGCAGGTACCGCCGCAGAGGTTACGATAAACTACGTTATCACCGATACCGAGAAAAACCGTAAGATGGTGTGTGTTGACGTTCACGATATTCCCGTTGTTGCGGTGGTTGACCCCGATATGATGTCTACTATGCCTGCTTCTCTTACCGCCGCTACCGGTATGGACGCTCTTACCCACGCAATCGAGGGCTATATCACCAAGGGTGCTTGGGAGCTTTCGGATATGTTCCACCTCAAGGCTATCGAGATTATTGCCCGCTCGCTCCGCGGTGCAGTTAAAAATTGCCCTGACGGACGTACGGATATGGCTCTCGGTCAGTACGTTGCAGGTATGGGATTCTCCAACGTAGGACTTGGCATCGTTCATTCTATGGCGCATCCTCTCGGCGCACTCTACGATACTCCTCACGGCGTAGCCAACGCTATCATCCTTCCCACAGTTATGGAGTTCAATGCTCCCGCAACGGGTGAGAAGTACCGCGAGATCGCACGTGCTATGGGCGTGCAGGGCGTTGACGCTATGAGCGTGGACGAGTACCGCAAGGCCGCAATCGATGCAGTAAAGCAGCTTTCCGTAGACGTGGGAATTCCCACCGACCTCAAGGAAATCGTAGGGGACGAGGATATTGCGTTCCTCGCGCAGTCTGCCTACGACGATGCCTGCCGTCCCGGTAACCCCCGTGACGTAAGCGTTGCCGAGATCGATGCTCTTTACAGATCGCTTATCTGAGGCTTGGTAAAACAATAACAGTATGATGCAAAAACACCCTTTGCCTGTAGGCAAGGGGTGTTTCTACGTTGCAAAAGAACGTTAAAATATGCGGAATAAGCGGATCTGTTATTTTTCAACAGGTGTAACAACAGGCTTTCCGTCATTTCCGAGTAATACCGTCAGTCCGCCGGCGTATCCGCTTGCACGGAACAAATAATTAACACCTGTTTCAATGTCAACCCAAATTTCAACAGAGCCTGCCCCTTGACTGTAAACCTTCTTGAATCTTTTAATTTTTGCCATATTAATAACCTCCTTACTTGCTTAAATTATATCATAATCGTTAGAAAAGTTAAAGTGAAATATCCTTCGGATGTGAAATAATGACCTGCGGTCATTGTGAAATATTCGGCATTCCACCGAATGTGAAATGAAATAAATCCACCCACGCC
>JAZNCU010000043.1:0-24981 GCA_045587745.1 Eubacteriales bacterium
ATACCGAACAAAATCGCAATAATTCCTAAAACGAGAAAAATATTGATTTCTTTTTTTATTTCTTTATCGCTTCTTCTGCGCATATCTCCACCGCCTTTCTGATTTTATTATAGCACATTTTTCGGTGTTTTTCAACACCAAAAATAAAAATGCTTTCCGCCACAGCGAAAAGCTACCTTTTCTTTTCTCTCTTCTCTCTTATCTCTTCTCTGGAAAAGTCGCTCGGGGAAATTTAGAGAAAAGTGAAGAGTGAAAAGAGAATAGTGAAAAGTACAAAAAGAAAAAGCCGCTCGCGCGACTTTTCTTTTTGGTTGCGGAGACAGGACTTGAACCTGCGACCTCCGGGTTATGAGCCCGACGAGCTACCGACTGCTCTACTCCGCGATATAGAATTGTAACGGAAAAATTGGTGCCGGAAACCGGGCTCGAACCGGTACGAGGTGTTACCCTCACTGGAGTTTAAGTCCAGGGCGTCTGCCAATTCCGCCATTCCGGCGTGCTCCGCTCGATTATACTATCACAAATCGGGTGGGATGTCAATAGTCAATTGCAAAATTCTTTTGTCTATTTACGGCGTAAAAAGAGATGCCGTGCGATAAACACGGCATCTCGACAAAAATCTTTTAGTTGATATTGCTTTCAAACGCCTCAACTGTTTCCTCGATATCGGCGATAGTCGCATCTTTTGCGGCCTCGAAACTGGATACGAACGTTCCAACCTTGGCTGTGATCATATTGTTGACCACGTCCTTCATTTTGCCGAACTGGAACACCTCGCAAAGATCGGGGGTGCGGTTCTCAAAAATGATATCGAGCATTCTCATCGAATCCTCGTCACGGGTGATCTGATACTGCAGAGTCTGCTCGTAATAAACGGGAGTGAGTATCTCACGTGATGCCGCACTCAGCGCCGAGATGATGTGGCCTGCCATTTCAAGGTCTGCCTCGTCAACAGCGGTGGGAATACATATTGCGTTGCAGGACCATGCACCGACGTTGCTGTTGTAGTTATCCTGCGTGCTGTCGTAGAGAGGGCAGGGGATTACACCAAAATCGCTCTCCATATCACGGATAAGCTCAAGATTGAGAATAGCATTCATAAAGAACAGACATCTGTCCGCCTTGAACTCGGGAACGATAACTTCACTGACGGGAACGGAGCTGAGGTTAAAGTAATCGTCAGCGCAGATAAATCCGACCGCCGGATCCTGCAAATATCTCTGTGCCTGCTCGATAAGCGCAACCGACCTTTCGCTTCCGACCGAAAGGTAGGGGATACCGTCACCGTCAAGCGCACAAATACTCTCGCCGCCCGAGCGGAGGAGCCAGAAAACCATACCTATCTGACCCGAAACACCGTTTATGTCGCCGGGGTCACAGATATGGTTCTGGTTATTATCGTGATAGACGGATTTTGCCATCTCGAACATTACGTCCTGGGTCCAGGCCTTATCGTCCACCATCTCATAGAGATCGGAGTATCCGTAGGACTCGGTAATATGGTAGCTCTCCGCCATTTTTTTGTTGAACGCAACGAAAAGCGTAGCATCTCGGCTTATGGTACCGAGATCGCCCGTTGCCATATAGTATTTGCCCGAAACGGCAAGCGAATCGTTAAAGGGCTGGCACCACCATTCCTCCTTGAGATCCACGATATTTGCAAGGTCGTAGAGCATATCCTCTCTTGCAAGCATCGCACCCTCGATAATGCAGGGGGTGGCAAAAAGGTAGTCACAGGTGCCTGCAATGGCATCCCGCTGGAGCTGCAGATACATCTCGCCGCCATAACGGTTCCAGGTAAAAATAATTTCCTCGTTAAGCTTAACCCCAAGCGCCTCCTCAACGGCACGTGCAACGTTTGCCGATGCTACGACCCTTGCCGCTGCAGCAGTCTCATCGTAGGCAGGATTGCTGTAGGGAACTATCTGGTAGCTGTTGTGGCTGGATGCGGTCTCGGTAGTGAGAATAGTGATCTCGGCATCGTTGTAGTTGAGTCCTTTTGGTATTTTGTAGCCGTAAAAATCCACAAAATTATCATCAACCGAGTTGACCGAGGTGTCGGACTCCTCGCCCCGGCCGCAGGAAACGGTCGTAACGAGTATCACGGCAAGAAGTAAAACCGTCAAAAGCTTTTTAAGAAACGCCATATCAGTACCGCCTTTTCTCCAATTTTCACCGATATTTTAACACAAATACAAAAATTGGTCAATAGCGGTTTTTTGAACTGCAAAAAAAGCAGAAAACATTTGACAATCGGCAGTTTGAGTGCTACAATGAAGCTGTATATGTATGCAAAGCTTTTTAAGTCTTTACCTGTGGAGGTTCGTTATGTCTGACATTAAAAAAGTTTTCAGCGGTGCCGCTACCGCTTTGATAACTCCTTTCTCGGACGGAAAGGTGGATTACCCCTCGCTCGAGCGTATGCTTGAATATCAGATAAGCAGCGGAATTAACGCTCTTGTCGTTTGCGGAACCACGGGTGAGCCCGCAACGCTTGACGACGCCGAGCATAAAGAGGTTATAGAGTTTTGTGTTGAGAAGGTCAATCACCGTGTTCCCGTTATTGCGGGCACCGGCTCCAACGATACCGCCTACGCTATCGAGCTGTCAAAATTTTCGCAGAAAGCAGGTGCCGACGGACTTCTGCTCGTAACTCCTTATTACAACAAATGCTCGCAGAGCGGTATAGTAAAGCATTTTAATATGATCGCTGACGCGGTTGACATCCCTTGTATAATATACAACGTTCCGGGCAGAACGGGATTCTGTATATCGCTCGAGTCCTACAAGGCGCTTGCAGACCATCCCAATATCGTTGCCACAAAAGAGGCAAGCGGCAACCTTACTCTTATGATGGAGGTGCTTGAGGCGTGCGGCGACAGGATGAATATGTACAGCGGCGACGATAACAATATCGTGCCTCTTATGAGTATGGGTGCTATCGGCGTTATCTCGGTGTTTTCAAATGTTATGCCCGCCGAGGCGGTAAAGATTGCTGCTCTTTGCAACGAGGGCAAAATCCGTGAGGCTGCCGAGCTTCAGCTCCGTTATCTGAAGCTCATGAACGCAATGTTCATGCAGGTGAACCCCATCCCCGTAAAGACCGCAATGCATTTTCTCGGATACTGCAAAAACGAATACCGTATGCCTCTTTGCGAGATGTCGGATGGCGAGAACGAAAAGCTACGCACAGTAATGCGCGAGTACGGTCTCAAGGTTTAAGGTGCTTTATGAGAGTAATACTTAACGGTGCATGCGGAAGAATGGGCAAGGCCGTCATAGAGGCGGTCAGTGATACCGAGCTTGAGATAGTTTGCGGCATTGACTGCCGTACCGATTGCGGCGATTTTGGTATTCCTATGTGCTCCTCGCTTTCGGAGGTCGACCTCGAGGCGGATGTCCTGATCGATTTTTCTCACCACTCCGCTATCAACGATATTGCGGCATTCGTCCGCAGAACGGGTATGCCCTGCGTTATTGCCACAACGGGTCATACCGAGAGCGAAAAGGCCGTTTTGCTTGCACTTGCAAGCGATTATCCTGTTTTTTACTCACGCAATATGTCACTCGGTATCAATTTGCTGGTCGGACTTTGCGTCGATGCGGTAAAAAGGCTTGGCGGCGACTGCGATATTGAGATTATTGAAAAGCATCACCGCAACAAATTGGATGCCCCCAGCGGCACTGCACTTATGATAGCCGAGTCGATCTCGGACGCTATGCCCGATTACTGCGGCACGGTTTGTGACCGTACGGCACGCAGCATGGTTCGCCCCAAAGGGGAGATAGGGATCTCATCGGTCAGATGCGGAGGTATCTTCGGTGAGCACGAGGTGCTTATCAGTCGCGGAGGCGAGACAGTCAGCATCAAGCATACCGCCGAATCACGTACGCTGTTTGCCGAGGGTGCTGTCAGTGCGGCGAGGTTTATCGCTTCCTGCGCTCCCGGTCTTTACACTATGCAGGAGCTGTTAAGCTCGGTAGCAGAGGTGAACTGACCCATCGAAGTCCTGGAAATGCAACATCAATCATTAAAAATTGCAAAATGCGCCGAGTTGATCGGCGTATTTTGATAAAATATGAAAGAATAACGGAATAAAATTTCAAAAACGGGATTGACAAACCGCTTTTCTTTCATTATAATCGATACAAAGCACAAAAATCGGAAGGAATGACCCCTGATGAAAGGTAATATCAATATAAACGTTCTTGCTGATAATCTCAGAAGAAATACTACTTTTGACGAGTCGGAATACAGCCTGTATAACGTAAAGAGAGGACTCCGCAATGCCGACGGCACGGGTGTGCTTGCAGGCATTTCGCAGGTTAGCAACGTTCACGGATACTATATCGACGAGTATGAGAGAGTTCCCTGTGAGGGCGAGCTCTACTATCGCGGTATCAATATTGAGGATCTTGTCAACAGCACCGATAAGCACGACAGATTTGGATACGAGGAAGCATCCTGGCTTCTGCTTTTTGGCGACCTGCCCACTCGCGAGGAGCTTGATTTTTATGATATGGTCATCGATGAGTGCCGTGATCTTCCGGGTGGCTTTATCGAGGATATGATTATGAAGGCCCCCAGCCCCAACATTATGAACAAGCTCGCCAGAGGCGTGCTTGCGCTCTACAGCTATGAGGAAAATCCCGATGATACCTCGGTTGAGAACGTGCTGGCGCAGTCGCTTTCGGTAATCGGACGGCTTCCCACCATAATGACGGCTGCTTATCAGGTCAAAAAACGTTATTACGATAACTCTACCTTCTTTCTCCATATGCCTATCGCAGGCCAGAGTCTTGCCGAGAATATTCTTTCGATGCTCCGCATCGACCGCAAATTCACACACGACGAGGCGAGACTTCTTGATAAATGTCTTATACTGCACGCCGAGCACGGCGGCGGTAACAACTCTACCTTTGCCACTAGAATGATCACCTCCTCGGGCTCCGACACCTACTCGGCTATTGCCGCAGGTATAGGTTCGCTCAAGGGTCCCCGTCACGGCGGCGCAAATATTAAGGTTGTCGAGATGCTCGATCAGATCAAAGCCAACGTTAAGGATTACAAGGACGACGAGGAGATTGCCGCGTACCTCAAAAAGCAGCTCGCAGGGGAGGTAGGCGACCACAGCGGACTTATTTACGGCATGGGACACGCAGTTTACACTCTGTCCGATCCCCGTGCCGAAATTCTGCGTGAGGCGGTCAGCACACGCTGTGAGGAATACGGCATGAAGGAGGACTATGAGCTTCTGTACGCCGTTGAGCGCCTTGCTCCCGTGCTTCTTAACGCAAAAATGAAGGGCGGCAACGCTATCTGCGCAAACGTTGACCTTTACTCGGGTCTTGTTTACCGTATGCTCGGCATTCCCGAGGAGCTTTTTACTCCGCTGTTTGCTATTGCAAGGACCTCGGGCTGGTGCGCTCACCGTCTTGAGGAGCTTATCACCTGCCGCAGAATTATGCGCCCCGCATACCGTCCTCTCCACGCAAAGGTTCCCTATATAGACATCGATCAGCGAAAGGACACACTTTGATATGGGACTTACACTTGCCGAAAAAATTATAAAATCGCATCTTCTGTCGGGAGATATGTCCAAAAAAGGAAGCGAGATCGGGCTCAGAATCGATCAGACGCTCACTCAGGATGCTACGGGTACTATGGCATACCTTGAGTTCGAGGCAATGGGCATCCCCCGTGTAAGGACCGAGCTTTCGGTTGCCTACGTTGATCATAATACGCTTCAGAACGGCTTTATGAATGCCGATGACCATAACTATATCCGCACCTGTGCCAAAAAATACGGGCTCGTGTTCTCACGCCCCGGTAACGGAATCTGCCATCAGCTCCACCTTGAGCGCTTTGGAGTACCCGGAAAGACTCTTATCGGCTCGGACAGCCATACTCCCACGGGTGGCGGAATCGGTATGCTTGCATTCGGTGCGGGCGGACTCGACGTTGCCGTTGCTATGGGCGGCGGTGCTTACTATATCTCTATGCCCGAGATCGTTAAGGTCAACCTTACGGGGAGGCTCGGCGATTGGGTATCCGCAAAGGACGTTATCCTTGAGGTGCTCAGACGTCTTACCGTAAAGGGCGGTGTGGGCAGGATCATCGAGTACTGCGGTGAGGGAGTCAAAACTCTCTCTGTCCCCGAGCGCGGAACAATTACCAATATGGGTGCCGAGCTCGGCGCATCTACCAGCATTTTCCCCTCGGATGAGGTTACCCGTGCTTTTCTCAAATCCCAGGGCAGGGAGGAGTGCTATATTCCTCTCTCTGCCGATGAGGATGCTGTTTACGGTATGGAGATCGAGATAAATCTTTCGGAGCTTGAGCCTCTTGCCGCTTGTCCTCACAGCCCCGATAACGTAAAGCCCGTCAGCGAGCTTGAGGGGATCAAAATAGATCAGGTCTGCATCGGCTCCTGCACCAACTCCTCTTTTGCCGACCTTCAAAAGGTAGCTCATATCCTCAAAGGAAATACCGTTTGCGACAGTGTCAGCCTTTCGATCGCACCCGGCTCAAAGCAGGTGTTTGCAATGCTTGCCAAGAACGGAATGCTCGCCGATATTATCGATAGCGGTGCAAGAGTGCTTGAGTGTGCCTGCGGTCCCTGCATCGGAATGGGACAGTCCCCCTCCTCGGCAGGCATCAGTCTTCGTACCTTTAACCGTAACTTTGTGGGACGCAGCGGTACCGCCGATGCACAGGTCTACCTCGTCAGCCCCGAGGTTGCGGCATATTCGGCTGTTACGGGTGTGTTCTCGGATCCCCGTAAAATGGGCAAAATGCCCGTGATTTCCATGCCCGAGCATTTTGAGATCAATGATAATATGTTTATCACTCCTGCTGCAGAGTGCGATGCCGATCAGGTTGAGATACTTCGCGGTCCTAACATAAAGCCATTCCCTTCGGCTTCTCCCGTTGCCGATACCGTTTCCTGCGAGTGTATACTCAAGGTGGGCGATAATATCACTACCGACCACATTATGCCTGCGGGCGCAAAGATTTTGCCCTACCGATCCAACATTCCCTTCCTCTCGAAATACTGCTTTGAGGTATGCGACGAGCAGTTTTCGGAGCGTGCAAAGGAAAAGAACGGCGGCATTATCGTCGGCGGCGAGAACTACGGACAGGGCAGCTCCCGCGAGCACGCCGCTTTGGTTCCGCTGTATCTGGGTGTAAAGGCGGTTATTGCAAAGAGCTTTGCAAGGATTCATTCCGCAAATCTCATCAACGCAGGTATTCTTCCGCTTACCTTCAAAAACCCCGATGACTACGATGCCATCAGCCTCGGAAGCGAGCTGGTGCTTCCCGACGTGCGTCAAAAAATAGCCGTTGGCGACGAGATTACTCTTTTCTGCGACGGCAAAGAGATTGCGCTTACCATCAACCTCTCGCCCCGTATGCGTGATATTCTGCTTGCAGGCGGGTTGCTTGAGTATACAAAAGGAGAATAACAATGGCAAAGATTATTATGAAAACGCCCCTGGTTGAGATGGACGGCGATGAAATGACCCGTATCATCTGGCAGGATATAAAGGAAATTCTTTTAACCCCCTATATTGACCTCAAAACCGAGTATTACGATCTCGGACTCGAGTACAGAAACGAGACGGATGACCGTGTAACCGTTGACTCCGCCAACGCTACCAAAAAATACGGCGTTGCGGTTAAATGCGCTACCATCACCCCCAATGCGGCACGTGTTGAGGAGTACGGACTTAAGCAGATGTGGAAATCTCCCAACGGTACCATCCGTGCAATCCTTGACGGAACCGTTTTCCGTACACCCATCCTCGTCAAGGGAATCACTCCATATATCCCCAGCTGGACAAAGCCTATCTCTATTGCCCGTCACGCCTACGGCGACGTTTACAAGGCATCCGAGATGAAAGCGCCCGCAGGCTCAAAGGCCGAGCTTGTCATTACCGATTCAAACGGCAACGAGAGCCGTGCGCTTATCCATTCCTTTGACGGTGACGGAATCATCCAGGGTATGCACAACACCGATGCAAGCATTGCAGGCTTTGCAAGAAGCTGCTTTGCCTATGCGCTCGATACCGGTATGGATCTATGGTTTTCGAGCAAGGACACCATCAGCAAGACCTATGACCATCGCTTTAAGGACATCTTTGCCGAGATCTATGAGAATGAGTATAAGGCAAAATTCGAGGAAAAGGGTATCGAGTATTTTTATACCCTTATCGACGATGCGGTTGCTCGTGTAATTCGCTCGGAGGGCGGATTTATCTGGGCGTGCAAGAACTATGACGGCGACGTGATGAGCGATATGGTTGCCACGGCATACGGCTCGCTCGCAATGATGACCAGCGTGCTCGTTTCTCCCGAGGGAGTGTATGAGTACGAGGCGGCTCACGGCACCGTTCAGCGTCATTATTATAACCATCTCAAGGGACTCGAGACCTCCACCAACTCGGTTGCAACTATTTTTGCGTGGACCGGCGCACTCCGAAAGAGGGGCGAGCTTGACGGTATCGATGAGCTTGTTGCGTTTGCCGATAAGCTCGAGAAGGCTACTATTGCCACGATCGAGTCGGGTGTTATGACCAAGGACCTTTACGCTATGTCCTCGCTCGAGAATAAAAAATGGGTCAATACCCGTGATTTTCTTTATGCAATCGCCGATACTTTTTCAAAAATGTAACTAAAATTTGCACGGAAGCCGTACGGTTTCCGTGCTTTTTTCTTGTTGACAAAATATTTAATTATGCTACAATAGCGTAGTACGCTTATTTAACGTGAGGACGGTATTTTGAATTTTTTGAAGTCTACATTTACAGACAAAATATTCTGGCGCAATACCGCAAACCTGGCACTGCCCATTGCACTTCAAAACCTGCTCAGCAGCTCGTTTGCGCTTGTCGATACCCTTATGATAGGAAGCCTTGGTGAGATTTCGGTCGCCGCCGTCGGACTTGCATCGCAGATTGCGTTTTTGCTCAACCTGTTCCTTTTCGGCATCTGCTCGGGAGGCGCTGTTTTTGCTTCGCAGGCATGGGGCGCCAAGAATATCAAAAGCATCCGTACTACCTTTGGAATCATCCTCTCTGCGGGTACGATTCTTGCTTTTGGATTTTTTGCTATGGCGTTTTTTGCGCCCGAGTTTTGTATGGGGCTTTTGTCCAATGATCCCGAGGCAATTGGGGTGGGCACAAGGTATCTCAAAATAGCCTCGTTTTCGTATTTCGGCGTAATGCTGACTAATGTTTTTTCGACAGTTCTTCGCTCTACCGAGCAGGTAAAAATACCTTTATTTTCGAATATTGCCGCCGTTTTGATGAATGTATTCTTCAATTACGCTCTCATTTTCGGTAAATTCGGGCTTCCTCAGATGGGCATCGAGGGTGCGGCACTTGCAACCGTGATCTCGGCTATTACAAACGCATTGGTGATATATCTGTTTTCGCTGATACGCAGGGAGGTCATCGCCTGCAAGCCGAGCGAGATGTTCGATTTCGGGCTCGATGCTCTGAAAAGGTTTGCGCACGTTGCTCTTCCCGTATTTCTCAACGAGGCACTCTGGGCGCTGGGTACTACCGTCTGCAACGCTATTTTCGGACGGATGGGTAGCGATAACTTTGCAGCTTTGACTATTTCGAGAACTGTCGAGAATTTTATTTTCGTGTTCTTCGTGGGGCTTTGCAATGCCTGCGCCGTAATGATAGGAAAGTGCATAGGGGAGGGGAATACCGAAAAGGCAAAAACCTATTCAAGGCGTTTCCTGCTGCTCGAGCCTGTCGTCGGAGTAATTCTTGCGCTCGTGCTGCTGCCTTTGCGTAAGGGAGTGCTTTCGCTGTTTGATTTCGGTGAGGCGTCCTTTACAACGGCTTATCTGCTTCTTACGGTCTACTGTATGGAGCTGGTTCTCAGGAATATCCCTTATATAACAATAGTCGGGTGTTTCCGTGCGGGAGGCGACACAAGACGTGGAATGCTTTACGACCTCATTTGTCTATGGGGAGTTGCTATCCCCGTGACCTACGTTTTGGGATTGGTCATCGGAGCCGACTTCGTTTTGACGTATTTCATTATGCTTGTTGCCGAGGATGTGGTAAAAAATGTACTTTGCCTCAGGCATTTCTTCTCGTTTAAGTGGATAAAGCCGTCGGTTGCCAACGATATCGTTCGTTGATGTTGACATTTGCCTTGCGAGGGTGTATAATATCGTGTAATAATTTAGGGTGGTGATTTTTTGACTGCTCCGGAAGTATTTAGCTTTCTACAGTTCTTTTTAACTGCGTTTTTCGTGGTTTGTTACCTCTATCAGTTCTTCTACGTTTTCTACGTCCTTTTCAGCAAGGACAAGGAGGAGCCCGAGGTAGAGCAAAAAATGAATAAATTCGGCGTAATCGTCTGCGCCCGTAATGAGGAAAATATGATAGGCAACCTGCTTGAGAGCATAAACAGGCAGAATTACCCCAAGGATAAGCTACGTGTTTTCCTTGTTGCCGACAACTGTACCGATGCTACCGCCGAGGTCGGCAGACAGCACGGTGCAACGGTCCTCGAGCGGTTTGACGAGCAGCTTATCGGAAAGGGCTATGCTCTTGACTTCCTGTTCCAAAAGCTGCTTGCCGAGGGCGATGACTGCGATGCCTATATCGTGTTCGATGCCGATAACCTCGTTGACAAGAATTTTGTCCGTGAGATGAATAAGCAGTTCAACAAAGGCTTTGCAGCTCTCACCAGCTACCGCAATTCCAAGAATTACGGTACCAACTGGATTACGGCAGGCTACTCGCTTTGGTTCCTCCGTGAGGCAAAGTATCTCAACAACGCCCGTATGAAGCTTGGTGCCTCCTGTGCAATATCGGGAACCGGCTTTTGTATCAGCCGTAAGATAATTGAGGAAAACGGCGGTTGGAAGTATCATCTCCTCACTGAGGATATTGAGTTCTCGGTGGATATGGCGATCAAGGGCAAAAAGATCGGCTACAGCGGCAAATCGGTCGTTTATGACGAGCAACCCGAGACCTTTATTCAGTCCTGGAATCAGCGCTTGCGTTGGGCAAAGGGATTTTACCAGGTGCTCGGAAAGTACGGAAAAAACCTGTTCAATGGCATTTTCAAGGGCTCGTTTGCCTGCTATGATATGCTGATGACCATTTTCCCTGCGGTATTTATTACGATTCTTTCGATTATCTGCTGCATTGCCGAGAGTATTTACGGCATAGTTATCTACATCCGTGAGCCGTATATCGAAAACCTTATAATGTTCGGCGTAATACCGGTTCTGTATTTTGTAACCCTTATCTATATGCTTATGCTGGTGGTCGGATTCCTTACCATAGTATCCGAGTGGGATAATATCGACTGTCCTCCCGGAAAGCTTATTCGCTATCTGTTTACGTTCCCTATCTTTATGCTTACCTACGTTCCTATTGCGGTTGCCGCAATGTTCAAAAAGGTTACCTGGACGCCCATCACACACAGCGTTACCAAGTCAATCGACGATTTTGCAAATAACGAATAAAACAAAACCCTCTGCGATTACCGGACCTCCTTACGGAAAGTCTTGCAATTGCAGAGGGTTTTAATTTGTAAAGCTTTTAGTCGGCGTATCCCGAGGTGATTAGGCTTTGATACATTGAATCCTGCATCGGGGAGGTAATCGTATGTCTCGGGATGAGATATACGTTGTCACCGGGTACGGCATTTCTCGGAACAGTGGTAAATGCCGCTTTAAAGCCTGCGGCCTTTACCGCACGAATAACGGTATCGCTGTAATCGCCGTAGGGATATGCAAAATAATCGTACTTACGGCAGTTCTGCGAGAGCATAAGATCGTTGTATATCTGTGTGTATGACTGCTCGGGCAGGTGGTTGTGGTTGCTCCAGGTATGGCATTGCTGATCGATAACGCCTTCCCAGGGCTCAAGATCGGTAACAGTGATGTGCTGGAGTGACGAGGGATCGTAGCTGTTTTGATAATCACCCTCGTAAAAGCTCATTATCGAGAATACGGTAGCTTGGAAGCCGAATTCGGCAAGTATGGCGGCCGCAAACTCGGTGTTGGACTTGTATCCGTCGTCAAAGCAGAGGCAAACCGTTCTTTCGGGGAGAAGGATCTCGCCGCGCACGTACCGATACACCTCGGTAACAGAAGCGGTGTAAATGCCGTTGTCCACGAGCATCTGCATATGGCGTGTAAACTCGCTCGTTGCAATGGTAATGTTGTTGTTGGGCAAATAACGCTCCTTCAAATCGTCGGGAAGAATGTGATGATAAAGGAGTACGGGAACCTCACTTGCATTAACGGGACGCTCCAAGGTGTAGGTTCCGAGAACGATTCTCTTTGCCAGCAAATAGTCGGAAGATACCGGCTTACCGTCGCTGTTAACGTCTGCTGACAGTTTTTGTGAATCGCTGAGCCTGGCAGTACCGAGTATATAGCGTTTTATATACAGATAATCGGTTGTGTCGAGCCTGCCGTCACCGCTGACGTCGCCTCTTACAACTGCCTCGTAGCTGCCGTTTGCGGTATAAACGGTGTCGCCGGTGGCTATTGTGTCGCCTGCCGATTTTGCGTTTCCGCCGTTGTCCGAAACGCTGAGGATGGCAGGGGAAAGCTCCTTTGCCTCTTTTACTGTCATATCAAACACGAACCAGGAAATAACTCCGAGCGAGCCTTCATCATCAGCTATGACAGGTGTAACTGCAAGGCAGGGGAGGAGCATAAGAGTTGCCAAGAATAATCCAATAAGTTGATTTTTCATTTTGATTACCTATTCAATAATTAGTGTTCCGAAAAATTCGGGCCTGTGAAAATCGGGAGAAGGAAGGTCAACGGGGGACCACATTCCAAAATGAGGAATCTCGGTCTCGTCACCGCATTTGTAAAAGTTTCCAAATAATCTATCACCGGATTTGAACTCACGCTTGCCAAAAAGCTTTTCGGTAAAATCGGGGCTGAAAACAGCCTCAACACCCCAAAAGCCTTCTCCCTTAAAGGGCTTTACCGAGGGGAGCGGAGCAAGCTTGTCAATAGGAGTTTTGTTCTTGCGATCGGTGCGGAAAGCCGAGAGAAACGCACCCGCCGAGTTCATCTCAAAATTGATGTACTCCGCCATATCGGGATTGAAGCGTACAAAAAACTCAAGACAGCTGTCGGTATAAACGGGATCATTGTAGCTGGTATAAACAGTTTTGGGATTCTCCTCATAAGCGATCATCCTGAGCACAAATCCCGTTTCGGGAACGTAAATAAGCTGAGCCGTTGCCCTGGGAGTGTAGCCCTCGGTCCACTTGTAAGTGGCAATCTCGGCCTCAGGAATACCCGAAAAATCAACGCAGGGAAGGGTGCGTACGTTATAAGTCATATAGTACCTCCTGATATTATCTGATAAAATGATACAATACTGTCATTCTTTTGTCAATGGAGGGTTACAAAAAATCATTGATTTTAGGAATGGGATGTAGTATAATCATTGAGAAACGAGTAGGTGGAGGTGTATGACGGTGCAGCTGCCCGAGGTAATAAGAACGTTTGCTTCGTACAAGGAAACGATCCAAAACTGCTCTCGGCTCACGGTTAGTGAGTATTGCCGTGACCTTATTACGTTTTTCCGGTATATTATTGCATACCGTAACGGCAGTATTCCCGAGGATCTTACCACTGTTTCGATCGATTCGCTTGACTATGAGCTTGCATCATCGGTCACGAGCGAGGATATTTATTCGTTTTTGCTTTATCTGTCACGTGATAAGGGCAATAATACACGTACCCGTGCGAGAAAGCTGTCTGCAATCAAGGCGTTTTACAAATATCATACCCAAAAATCACGCCGCATTGAGGAAAATCCTGCCAAGGACATCGATAGCCCGACAATAAAGCAATCGCTCCCCAAATACCTCAATCTGGACGAGAGTGTCCGTCTGCTCGAAAGTGTTGATCCTAAAAGCGAGACGTATGAGAGGGATTATTGTATCCTTACCCTGTTTCTTAACTGCGGAATGCGCCTATCGGAGCTGGTGGGGATCAACCTGAGCGATATTGCCGAGGATTTGTCCAGACTTGTCGTTACGGGTAAAGGCAACAAAATGAGGACAATATACCTTAACACCGCCTGCAAAAACGCTGTTGCCGATTTTCTTGAAGTCAGGGAGAAAAGGGCTATGGCGCACGGCCACACTATAATTGACAAAAACGCTCTTTTCCTCAGCTCACGCAACCGGCGTATATCAAAACAGACAGTGCAATGGCTCGTTCAAAGACAGCTTACTGCCGCAGGGCTCGGAGGCAAGGGCTATTCGGTACACAAACTGCGTCATACCGCTGCAACGCTTATGTATGAGCAGGGGAACGTTGACGTGAGGGTGCTCAAGGATATACTCGGTCACGAGCAGCTTACCACAACGCAGATATATACCCACGTTTCGGACAAAAAATTGGAGGAAGCGGCGGAGATGAATCCGCTGGCAAAGATTAAAAAGTGATCAGAAAGGCTATAAGAATATCCAGCTATGACGTTTTCCCTTCGGGAGAGCTAAAGCCCTCTGCGCTCCAGCGTTATATGCAGCAGCTTGCACGGGAGGATTGCGATCAGGTTGGTTGTACGTATGCATCAATGCGTGAGCAGAACGCAGTATTTGTGCTTACCAAGCTCGGATTAGATATGTTCGAGCCTGTGTATTCCAACGAGGTAATTACGGTAAATACGATGAATAACCGCACTGAGGGCGTTTCCTTTTACCGTGAGTTCTTTTTTTATCGCAATGACGAGCTGATAGGCAGATGCACCACTCAATGGGCAATCGTGAGGTACGATACACGTGCCATCGTGCGTCCCCGTGAGCTGACTTATCCTATCGTCAACTACAACTTTGACTGTGTAAGCGTTGATATTCCGAGGAGGCTTGGCGATGCTTCCCGTGCCGAGTTTTTGTGCGATAGGGAAGTGGTGCTGTCCGATCTTGACGAGAATAACCACCTCAACAACTGCGTTTACAGCGATATTGTTTTCGATTCAATTCCGCTTGCCGGCATTCCAAGCGTTAGCGGAATGAGGATAGTTTTTCAGCACGAGGCACGCAGGGGAGATATACTGCATATTTCCTATCACAAAACCGATCGAGGCTGCGTTGTTTTTGCAAATAACAGCACTACGGGTCGGCCTTGCTTTGAGGCTGAATGTATGTATACCGAAAAATAAAAGTTATCAATTCCGCAAAGGGGGAGGTGAGGCGGTTTGGGAGATTCAATCAAAAACGTAGCCGCCAACAGAGCTGCGTATCACGAATATTTTGTTATTGATAAATTTGAGGCAGGAGCCGAACTGTTTGGCACCGAGGTCAAATCTATCCGTAACGGCAGGGTTAATCTAAAGGATTCGTTTTGCCGTATCGATGACGGCGAGCTGATCGCCTACGGTATCCATATAAGTCCTTACGAAAAGGGCAATATTTTTAACCGTGATCCCTACCGCCCGCGTAAGCTCCTTATGCATCGCAGGGAGATCGACAGGCTTTTCGGCTTGGTCAGCCAAAAGGGGTATTCATTGATACCGCTTTCGATGTATTTTCGCAATAAATGGGTTAAAATAGAGATAGGTCTTTGCAAGGGTAAAAAACTCTACGATAAGCGTGCCGCCGATGCCGAGAGAACGGCAAAGCGCGAGATGGAACGCAGGGATCTTGATTAGGAGTGTTACTATGGAATTCTTTGATGTGCTTTATCAAAGACAGAGCATCAGGTCCTTTACCGATAAAAAACTCTCGCAGGATGAGATAAAACGGCTTCTCAATGCGGCGATTCACGCACCAAGCGCCTGCAATATGCAGTCCTGGTATTTCTATGCCGTCTCGGACAGGGGAGTTCTTGACACGTTGTGTGACAAAAAAGGCTTTGCCGATTGGGCGACCAAAGCACCTGTTGTCTTTGTGGTTTGTACCGATTCAGGCGCAATAGTCGAGCGCTTCGGCCCCCGTGCCGAGATATTTCCCGTGCAGGATACCGCACTTGCGGTTCAGAATATTCTGCTCTCAGCAAGGGCTATGGGTCTGGGCGGCTGCTTTATGGGTGCATTCAATCCCGACGTGCTCTGTGAGGTGCTTTCCATTCCCAAAAAGCACGTGCCGGTTGCCGTAGTGCCGGTGGGCGAGCCTGCATCCGTTCCTCCGATGAGGGAACGCAAGGCTATTGAAGAGGTAGTTACTTTTATTTGATATAAGGGGGCGTAAAGGTTTCGACGGGGATTTTGAAACAGGGTAAGCGAGCAGAAGCGCACAGCTTCTATAAAATGTGCAAATTAAAATTAAACGCTAACAATAATAAAGTAGCAGCAGCTGCCTAAGTGCAGTTGCCGTCGTACCGAGGAGTACTGCGGCCTCGGATACGGCGTCACTTAGCAGTGAACGTGTGTCGGGCAAAGCTTTGAGCCCTTCCATGAACTAATGAAGCTACCGGTCCGCCACGCCTGTCAAGCGGCGTGACGGATGGGGAATCCCAATGCTTGACTGCGCTCGGAGAAAACTCTGCGGATAGGTTTTCGGACAGGGGTTCGACTCCCCTCGCCTCCACCATGAAAAACGACAAGTTTCGACAGAAACTTGTCGTTTTTCAATGATATCCGTTCCTTGCGGGACGGGTGATATATCTTCGATATGATTTCCACCTGCCGTGGGTGATATATGCCTTCGGCATATGGAGGAACGGATATTATATCATGCTTGCGAAGCAAGTATATCATGCGGCGCAAGCCGTATATCATATCGCGTAAGCGATATATCATTTAGTACACAAGGGTGCGCCTTGATTTATTTGCGAAAGTGTCATTTTCAAATTAAAAAGCAAAGGGAGTGCACTTTTTTACGAAGTGTCTCCCTTTTGCGGTTATTTTGTTTGAAATCAGACGGTAGCTATAATATTACCGCTTGCGCTTTCAGAACTGCAACCCGTGTTTAGCCTGCCGTGACCCATTCGCCGTTGCGACGGATGTGAATTTCGACAGCGGAAGCATCCGTTACCTTTCCACACAGGCGCATATATGCAAGAGCATCGTCAACCGCACTGCCGGTGGCGGTAAAACGTGTCCACTCTTCGGCTTCTCCGATGTAGAGGTTTGACAACAAGTTATTAAGACTGCCATGCTCCAAGGTGAACCAAGCATAATAATCTTCTGTGCTGTCAATGCTTTCATAATATGCCGAGTACGGAACATAGGCGAACTGCTCTGAATCGAAATCAATATTCTTTACATATACGATATCACCCTTTTGCAAAGGGAAATAGTTAGTAATTGTACATCCCGAAAGTGCATACTCACCCCTGTCATATATGCGGTAGCCTTCTTTCCAGCTATCATCGTCGGGATTGCTAAAATTTGCTGCTGCAATAACTGTAATTTCAATATTTCCTGTTACGGATGGAATGCTGACGTTTCCGTTGCTGTATGCAGTTGCAGTGATATCCTCGCCGCCCATTGTAACCGTAAGGGTGTTATAATGCTCGGAAACTGCAATGGTTGCAGTATAGCCTTCGCCTTCGGTTGCGCTGTCAGCGCCCACAATGGCAGCGTTGGTTGCATTCTTGGTTACGGTGTAGGTGACAGGAGCTTCGGGCTGCTCGTCCTCATCTTCACCGTTGCCTTCGCCACCCTGCGAGGGAGGTGATTCTCCTTCGTCGGGGTTGACAACGGTACCGTCAAGTACGACCTTGCCGTCTTGAATACCGACTGAAGGATAGGCGAAATCATCAGGCATTTCGATAACCTCGGCATTTGTACCGTCTTGCGATTTGAATTGAAATGTAAAGCCGTTTCCGACCTCTGCAATCTCGTCTACATCGATTTCTCCGTCATCCGATAGTGCGACTGCCAGAGCTTCCTTGTACGCAGAGATTACCTCCTGCGTTGCTACAGTCTCACGTGTTTTGCTGATAATACCCGTAAAAGTGGGGATAAGAACTGCCGCAAGAATTGCTATTACGGCAATTACGACCACAAGCTCTACAATCGTAAAGCCTTTCTTATTGCGCTTCATAATTAAAGCCTTTCATATGTAACTTTTTTATTATTTACCGTTCTTTTACCGATCGGTATGACTATATTATCAGCTACGTCTTTTAATTGCGGTCAACACCGCAAAAATTATTGCGGCGGCAACTACAACGCCCGTGATAATAAGCAGGATTGCATTGGCGGAAAGCGTAGGCTCATCTGCAACGCTGACTTCGCTCTGCTCTGCAGATTCCTCGCTCACAGGATCGGATTCCTCGGGCTGAGGCGCCTTTTCGGGATAACGGTCATATAGGTAATGCGTAAGAAGCTCTTCCAGCATTCCCTCGTGTGCAAAGGCACTGTTCCATATGCCGTGCCCTGCACCTGCATATTCGATATAGGTTACCAGCTCACCGCCCGCATCCTTTATTGCCTGTACAGTGTTCTTGGAGCCCGATATGGGAACCGCCGTGTCCGCCGTGCCGTGGAATATGTAGAGGGGAGTGTCCTTCAGCGCCTCACCCTGCGAGACGTCACCGCCGCCGCACACGCAAATTCCTGCAGCAAAATAATCGTTGTGACGCATCATCAGATCCCAGGCACCGAATCCGCCCATAGACAGACCCGATGCGTATATGCGGTTGGAATCTATCGAGAACTCCTCCTGCAGGGAATCGAGAAGCTCAATTACCGCCTTAAGCTCGTTTGATTCGGGAACGGAAGCGATGGAATATGCACCGTTTGCCCAAGGCGTGTCTACCCATTGGTTGTTAACGGGGCATTGCGGCGCAACGATTATACACTCGGGAAGGTTATCGGCAAGGTACTGAACGCAGTGTAACAGCTGAAGCTGATTATCGTTTCCGCGTTCGCCTGCACCGTGAAGAAACAAAAGTATAGGATATTCCATTGTCTCATCGTAATTCTCGGGCAAAATCAAGCGGTAAGGGAGAACAGTATCATCGTTCTCGAATACCCGTTTCTCACTATCGTAAACGTCTGCTGCGGAAGCACCGACAGTGCAAAGTAATGTGAGCATCAATGCCGTAAAAAGTGCTAAAAACCGTTTCATATCAAATCTCCCTCATATGAGTTAATTTATTGTTATACTGACTATCTCGCTGTCGGTGCCTACACGCATAGGAAGTCCCCAGGTGCCGACTCCGGAGGTGACTATTACATGCGGGCTGCCCGAATCCTTTTGGAAGTGCCCGTGATCGACCGTGAAAAGAGCGTTTGTTATCAGACTGCCGGGGAATATCTGACCTTTGTGCGTATGCCCCGAAAGAATGAGGTCAATCCCACCCGTATACTCGTCGATGTGAGAGGGATTGTGATCGAGCACGATTACGGGAAGCGACGTGTCGAGTTCCGCCAAAAGCGCCTCGGTGGGCATACGCTTTTCGCCCCCGAAGCTGCCAATAGGGGAGCTGTCGAGCCTGCCGATAATAATCAGCCTGCCGTCGATCACCGCAAGCTCATCACAAAGCAGGTTAAAGCCGCACTCGTCAATAAATTCCCTCATTTTCTGTGCCGTGCCGCCTGCATCGTGATTGCCAAGGCAGACGTACACGCCGTAGGTCGATTTTATACCCTTGAGCGTTTCGATTGCTTTTTCGGGGTTTCGGATACAGCTGTAGTCGGTGTTAAAAAAGTCGCCGGCGATACAAACAACGTCCGGGCTACGACTGTTGATTTCCTCAACTATTTCGGGTAACCGCTTTTCGGACCGGACAGCGCCCAGATGCAGGTCGCTTATCATAACGATATTAAGGTCGGAAATATCAACGCTTTTTGGAATATCGATATCGTAGGATATATGCTTCACTGTGCTTGCGTGGATAGTGCCGTACAAAACCGTAGTCAGCGTGATGGCCACTATTGCCAAACCGGATACAAAACGGAATAGGGTTCCCGTAGCAACCGAAACTCGGCAAAAATGCACAATAAGCGCAACAACGTCCGCACACGCTGTAAAAAGGAGCAGATAAACAAATATGCCCATCCAATAGGAGCTGACCGTATCAATAACGTGCCACAGTCCACCCATCGCTCCCGATGACATCGAGCCGAAAAATCCTACCGCCATAATGACGAACATTACGCCGAAGAACACCAGCAGCATCCGGAATTTTAGAGCCGGGAAAAGCCTTACGGCGCCTTGATACAGCCTGCGTGCAATATAATAATTTGCACCTCCAAATACAGCCAGCATCACTATAAACATCAATCCGAACATTCTGCCTGCCTCCTTATGGCTTATTTTAGCACAGATTGCCAAATATGTAAAGTATAAATACATTTTCGGTTGATAATAGGCGAATTTTGTGATATAATCGGTATGATGATATAAAACGAAGCGAAAGGGGTTTTGAATATGTCCAAGAGCATTTCGGAAAAGGCGCTTGCTATCATCAAGAAAATGCAAAAAAACGAGCTGGATGAGAGCATTATTTACGAAAAAATAGCTCGCCGTGCAAAAGGGGAGGAGAATAAAAAAACTCTGCTTACTCTGGCGGCTGAGGAACGGTCGCACTACGAAATATGGAAGTCCTATACGGGAATCGAGATGAAGCCGAGGAGGATGAGGATATTCAAATACGTGTTCCTCGCGAGAGTCCTGGGATTTACCTTTGCCGTAAAGCTTATGGAAAACGGTGAGGAGGCGGCTCAAAGGGAATACGAGCTGCTTGCCGATGAGATACCCGAGAGCATTGATATCCGCAGGGATGAGGAGGCGCACGAGGAGGCGCTGCTCGGTATGCTTGACGAGGAGCGCTTGCAGTATGTGGGCAGTATGGTGCTCGGAATGAACGATGCGCTCGTTGAGCTTACGGGCTCGCTGGCAGGCTTTACGTTTGCTATGCAGAATACCCGTCTTATTGCTCTTGCGGGACTCATTATGGGAATTTCGGCAACCTTTTCGATGGCATCGAGTGAGTTTCTTGCCTCAAAAAGCGAGGGAAGAAGCGATGCATTCAAATCCTGCCTGTACACAGGAACGGCTTATCTTATAACGGTTGCCTTACTTATAGCTCCTTATCTGATATTTGACAGCGCCCATTATCTTTATGCACTTATATGTATGCTTGCTGTCGTAATCCTTATTATTGCCGGCTTTACCTATTACACCTCTGTTGCACAGGGGGAGAGGTTCCGTCCGAAATTCCTCGAGATGTCCTGCATCAGCATTGGCGTTGCGGTTATCTCATTTGGTGTAGGTATTGCCGCAAAGCGTTTCCTCGGAATTGATCTTTGATTTTAAGAGGTGTATATGAATAACAGGCAAAACCGCTTTTTGGATTTGGTTATTTACCAGATCTATCCCCGTAGCTTTAACGATTCCAATGGCGACGGAATAGGCGATCTCGAAGGAGTTATCAAAAAGCTTGATTACCTACAGGATCTCGGAGTCAACGCAATCTGGCTTTGCCCCTGCTATAAGAGCCCTAACCGTGACAACGGCTACGACGTTGCTGATTACAGGGATATTATGGACGAGTTCGGTACTATGGACTCGGCACTCAAACTGATTTCCGAGATGAAAAAAAGAGGGATGACGCTTATAATGGACCTCGTTCCCAACCATACCTCCGATCAGCACAAATGGTTTGTCGAGTCACGCAAATCCAAGGATAATCCCTATAGCGACTACTATTATTGGTTTGATGAGCCCATCAACGATTGGCCCGCATCGTTTGGCGGCTCGGTGTGGCAGTATGACGAAACGAGAGGGCAGTACTATATGCACTCCTATACCGCTGGGCAGCCCGATCTGAACTGGACCAACCCCCGTGTCATCAAAGAGATGCAGGACGTGGTTGATTTTTGGGTAAACCTCGGAGTAGGCGGATTCCGTATCGATGTTATAGACCAGATATCCAAGGATTTTGACGGTGTGGGATACCCCGGCGGCAGGAACTGCTTTGGGCCTGAGCTTCACAACTATATCAATCAGCTTTTCGGCAGAAAAGAAACCGAGCATATCTTTACGGTTGGAGAATGCTGGGCAGGCACTATCGATGAGATAAAAAGGCATATCGGTGCCGATAGAGGCGAGCTTTCAACACTGTTCCAGTTTGATCATCTCGATTGTGGACGTGATGATAAATTTACAAAAAAACCCGACTCGCTCAAATCGCTCCGTAATATACTCGTTAAATGGCAGAATCTGATGCAGGAAAATGATCTGCTACACTCTCTATTTACCGATAACCATGATAACAGCCCGTTCATTTCAAGAATGGGAGACACGGAAGCAAAGCGCTACGAAACAGCCACCTGCATAGCGGCAATGGTATATATGCTCAAGGGCGTTCCGTTTGTTTATCAGGGACAGGAATTCGGCACGGTTGCGCCGGAGTACAAAAGTATTGATTCATTTGATGACGTTGAGAGCTTTAACGCCTATAACGAGTATATTAAATCCGGTCTTACACCCGAGCAAGCGGTAGAAAAAATCAATTTCGGCAGCCGTGATAACTCCCGCCGTCCTATTGCATGGAACTCAAGCGAGGGTAGGGGATTCTCGAGCGCAAAGCCCTGGATCGAGCACAACTCGCATTCTTCCGAGATTAATCTTGAGAATGACCAAAGCTCCGACAAATCGGTTTTCTCGTTCTACAAATCGCTCCTCGGACTGCGTAATAAATACTCTGCGCTCAGGCAGGGCAGCTTTAAGTGTATATCGGATGAGGAGGACAGCTTCTTTATGTTTGAGCGTGCACTTGACGGGGATGTGTTTACCGTGATCTGTAATTTTGAATCCGAATCGGAAATACCGCTTACGGAGGCTTGTAAAACACTCCTGCTTTCCAATCTGGGCAGGGATGGCTCGGACGTATTCAAGCCCTATGAAATTGCAGTATACAAAAATTGACAAAAAACAAGCTGTCGCAGGTGTATCCTGCGACAGCACTTTTGTTGTGGTCCCCAAAAAGCCGACAGGCTTCTTGGGGTAATTTATTCAGCTTGCTGTGAAGTCATCGGAGTCGTTTCCGATAATAAACGTGTAGCTCTCGCCCGATATCATCTCGGGAGTGCTTATAATAACCATCTGATACGAAAGCTCGGGACAGTGCGTTACTATCACGTTTCCGTCGGAATCGGTCAGTTTGAACTCGGTGCCTTCGCTTTTTGATCCGACGTTGAGGCTGACAACGCCCTGAGTTGACGCGCTGAAGGTTCGAGCCATATTTATAGCGCCGGTGCCGATAAAGGTGCCGCCCGTGATTATTGCAGCAGTGTCGTAATCAAGGGTTGCGGTATCACCTCTTGTGGGGCCGCATACGGTTGTGTATCCGCCCGAAATACAAAGTCTTCCGTTTGCATCGATTCCGTCGCCCGATGCCCTTATAGCGATATTACCGCCCGAAATACTTATGATTCCTCCTGCCGATGCTCCTCCCATAGGACCGCCGCCGTGATCGCCGCCGCCGTGATCGCCTCCGGGTCTTCCACCTCCGGGACGTCCAAAACCGTCTTCGCCGGGAGTTGCTCCGCCCTGACCGCTGCCGTCGTTTCCGCCTGCGGCATTGAGCCCGTCATCGATTGCAACGATGCTGATTTCGCCGCCGATAATGTATATCTCAAGAGCCTCAAGCCCCTCGTAGCAACAGGGGATGTTGATTGTTCCGTTTGTCACCGATAGATTATAATCGGCGTGTATGCCATCGTCATCGGTGGTGATGTCAAGCGTGCCGCCTGATACCGTAACCGATGAGTTAGCGTGAATGGCATCGTCTGCCGAGTCTACGGTAATGCTACCGCTACTGATGAGTATCGCTCCGGAGGATTTGATGCCCTTTGCGCTGGCGGAGCCGGTTGAATCCGAAGCTCTTCCGCCGCCTGCGGTAACTCTAACGTTACCACCGCTTATCTGTGTGCACACGAGTGAGTAGATCCCATCGCCGCCTGCGATTATGCGAACGCTTCCGCTTTCTACGTATATAAAGCCCTGCGGCTCATCGTCGCTGTTTTCGCTTCGGATTCCGTCCTTACCGGATTTGACGGTAACCGTTGCGTTGCAAATACGAACGCTGTCATTTGCGTCTATGCCGTGACCCGCCGTTGCCTCGATTGCGTATTCGCCGCCCGAGATAATAAGGTCATCCTTGCATACGATTCCGTGCTCCGATGCCGAGCTTACCGATAGGCTTCCCTCACCGCTTAGGGTAAGGTCCTGCTTGGAAAATATTGCACCGTCCACGTTGTTGTCATCACGCTGTGTAAATGCTCCTGCGTTGCTCAGCACGTTTTGAGTGCCCTTTTGTGTAATGACAAAAAGCTTGTCGCATTCAATAACGTACAGTGCGGCACAGCTTGAGCTTGTAACCGAAGCTCCGTCAAGAATGATTGTGGGCTTGGCATCGCCTGCGGTATCGACAGTTATCGTACCGTCGTTGAGAGTGCCTCGCAGCACGTAGGTGCCGTCCAGATATATTGTTACGTTGCTTCCGTCAACCCTTGCGCCCTTTCCGCTGATCGAGGCACTGCTGCCCTCGAGCTTTATGAGAGTGGCGCTGTCTGTTTTGTACTCGGTTTTTTTGTCACGGTCGGTAAACATTTCATCCGCATTTATGACCGTGCTTATCTCAGCCTCGGCAACCGTGTTACCGTTTTCATCAAGTCCCTCGGAATCAATAGATACCTCGCCGCCTGCGGATGAATCACCGCTCTCGGAGCTGCCTGTGCCCGAAACCATACCGGAGGTGCTGCTCTCTCCGTCAAGCTGTGTTATTGATGAGCAGCCTGATATAATACATATTGTAAGCAGAATGACTAAAAATAGCTTGGAGATTCGCATCAAAACCCTCCTGCGGTAATTTGTCAAAGCTCTCCCGTAACGGATTCTCTTCTCGAAACCGTAATCTCAAGATTGCCGTTACGGCATCTGATGAGGTCAATAAGCTCCTTTTCTTTCTCGGGATATTTAAGCTCAACGTCATATGTAAGCCTAAACATACTTCCCATATTCAAACTCTTTACAGCCACCAGGCTGTATTTTTTTGTGTA
>JAZNCU010000044.1:0-34345 GCA_045587745.1 Eubacteriales bacterium
TACCATGAAGATTTAAAGTTGGTATATTTTTCGATATTCATGCTCGATAGATCAACGTTTGTTTCGTTTTCAAAGTTTTCAAAAAACTCCTTAAGGTCTGCAGGACGTTCAGGATGCAAAAATTCCTCAGCCGCCTCATAATCTTCGGACGATACCTTTTCAAAAAAATCGTTTATATGAGATTTTGCTTCGTCACCTGAAATACCGCCTGAGCAAGCGGATAAAGAAAAAACGATTACGACTACCAAAAAGATACATACGATTTTTCTCATAAAAACACCACCTTTTTCTTTTATTGTAACATAGCACCGTAAGAAATACAAGATATCTAATGAAAAATTCGTTCCATAAAGTTTGTTGTGGTGAATACTTTGACTATTAAGGCGGAAGAGATGTGGCTGCCGTTTTGCAGAGCGAAACAGTTTTGTGAATCCATACTTCGTAAGTATTGATTGTTGTCAGCTTGTCGTGGTGAAGACAGTGCGAACAGTCTTTCTGAATCCACCTTTCCCAAGAAAATGAAAAAGCACTTCTTACGAAGTGCAGTCTCTCGTGGTGAAGACAGTGCGAACAGCACTTAAATCCACGCCGCAAACGCTTAACGCGTTTGGTCACCGCTACGCGATGTGACTACCGGCTTTCGAATCCACGTTATATCTTCCCCCGGTGAAAAACAAAAAAGACTTGCTAAGGCAAGTCTTTTTTGTTTTTCACTGGGGGAAGGTGGATTCGAACCACCGAAGTCAGTGACAACAGATTTACAGTCTGCCCCCTTCGGCCGCTCCGGAATTCCCCCATTTTGATATTTGGTTGTACGTGGTAGAAATGTCTGGAGCTGGTGAAGGGAATCGAACCCCCAACCTGCTGATTACAAATCAGCTGCTCTACCGTTGAGCCACACCAGCACGTCTGCTCACGTCAGCGTGTTGCAGTATAGCACATTTATTTTTGCTTGTCAACCCTTTTTTTGCTTTTTTTCATCTTTTTGTTTTTTGATACTTCAAAGCAGCTTTTGTATTCCTTTATAATATTGACTTTTAACTCAGCGCGTTGTAATATAATCGTTGTAATATAATCATAATACAGTTTACTATTTTTAATTGGTGTTAATATGAGTTTGATTGAAGTCACGCGCAAATATTTTAAGTTTGATAAGGAGAGCCCATGGTATTTTTACCGCAAGGTCACTTGGTGGTCCCTTATTATTTCCGCATGCATTACCCTGCCCTTTATCATATTTGAGTTCTTTATGACGGGCAGTGCTGTATTCCTATATTACGGCGATTACAACGCTCAGCAGATATGCTTTTACGAGCACAGCGTTGCAATGGTGCATTCGGGGGATTTCGGTTGGGACTGGCTTACCGATCTCGGATCAAATTTCACGGGTAGCTACTCCTATTATCTGCTCGGAAGCCCCTTCTTCTGGCTGATGTGTGCGTTTCCATCGTCTTGGGCGCCCTATCTTATGGCTCCGATTTATATGGTAAAATACATCGTTGCCGCCATTCTTGCATACGCTTATCTCCAGCGTTTTGTCAAAAACAAGAACTATGCCGTTATTGGCGCACTTTTGTATTCCTTCTCCGGGTTCCAAATATACAACACCTTCTTCAATCAATTCCACGACGTAGTTGCATTCTTCCCCTTGCTCCTTATCGGTATGGAGGAGCTTGTTCAGCACGACCGCAGAGGTATTTTTGCGCTCTCGGTCACAATTAACGCTCTTATTAACTATTTTATGTTTGCGGGACAGGTCATATTTTGCGTTGTTTATTTTATTGCAAGACTGTCGTCGCGTTCATTTAGAATCACCTGGAAAAAGTTCTTCATGCTTGTACTTGAGGCTGTGCTCGGATTCCTGATGAGTATGTTCCTGTTCCTTCCGGGTGCGCTGGCACTGATGGGCAATTCTCGCATAAGCTCATCAATTGTCTCCTTCCCGGATAAGCTCGACAATCCGACAGCAACACAACTCGAGCAATATAACAAGTCGTTCAACACCGCCGTCAAAAAGCTGTTTGTCTATCTTAAAAGCGGTGAGGTATATTGGCAAAGGTACGGTCAGATTATTCAGTCCTACTTCTTTCCTCCCGATATCCCCTCCCGTGTTAACTTCTTCTACGGCCACGAGACGAGGTGGACCTCGCTGTCGATGTATCTGCCTATGTTCTCGATGTCGGGTGTGTTTGCTCTGTTCACCGTCAAGGGCCGTTCCTGGCTAAAGGGAATTTGCATTTACTTGACTGCCGCATCTTTACTGCCCGTGCTGAACAGCAGCTTCTTCCTGTTCAACTCATCCTATTATGCCCGTTGGCTGTATATGATGATACTGATGTTTGCGCTTGCAACAACGGTTTCGCTTGAGGACGCAAAGACCGATTGGAAAACACCCACCTGGCTTATGACGGTTTTCAGCATTGCTATCGCTGCGATAGTCGGCTTTGGCTGGTACAAAAAGCTTGACAGCGATTTTGACTTTACGGGGGACTACAAGCTCGGAAATATGGCGTATCTCGGCAGATATATTATATCCGTCGTTCTATGCTTCCTCGGTATTTGGCTGACTGCGCATATCATTAAAAAGTACCGTTTTACGAAGCAGTTTGAAAACGCAGTGCTGTATGGTGTTGCCGGTATGACGGTGGTATATGCCTGCGTGCATATTACGACAGGCAAGATACATTCATCCAAGAGCGAGTTTTTGGTAGATCGGGTTATCGAAGGAGAGGTCATTCTTCCCGACCCCGAGGAAGAGTTTTACCGCATTGATTTTTACCGCGCTTCCATCTCTCCCCCTCTTGATAACCTCGGTATATATTGGGAATATCCGTCTATCGAGTGCTTCCATACCGTCGTTCCGCCATCTATAATGGACTTTTATCCTAAGATCGGCGTAACACGCTCGGTTGGCTCCAGAGCCGAGAGCAAGTATTACGGACTCCGTGCGTTCACTTCAACACGCTACTCATTTGTAGACAGCGCAAAGAACAAGCTCAAGAAAGTAGAAACTCAGGTTACCGATGAGGAAACCGGCGTGACCTCCACCGTGATTACCTATGAGGGTAATCACGATATGCCGGGCTTCGTTTACGTTGACACCCAGAATGGATTTGATATCTACGAGAACGAAAACTGTCTTCCTATGGGATTTGCCTATAACGAGTTTATGACCGAGAGTGAGTTCAAAAAGATAACGACGAGCAAGCGACACCTGTATCTCTGCAAATATCTCGTCGTTCCGGATGAGCTTGCAGAATACTACTCGCAGTTTATGACCGAGGTCAAATCCTCCGAAAAGGCTGATGCAACACTTACGATGTTCGAAAAGTCGGTAGATGAACGTCTGCTTACGTCCTGTACCGATTTCAATTACACATCCTACGGTTTTGATGCAGACATCACCCTTGACAAGGCAAATATCGTTTTCTTCAGCGTTCCATATGAGGATAACGGTTGGACTGTAACAGTCAACGGCATCGAGAAAGAGGTTCTGAGACTAACCTACGGCTTTGTCGGTGTTGAGTGTGAGGCAGGAGAAAACGATATCGAGTTCAGCTATACCACTCCCGGCTTCAGAGTTGGCGGTACAGTAACGGTTATGGAAAAGGAATTCACGCTCCCCGGCGGCCTTTGGATATCACTCGCTGCTCTCGCTGCATATATTGTATACCTTGCGATTGGATATATCAAAAAGCACAAAGCGGACGTTAGCTTTTTCTCGTTTGATTACTATGACGACTGCGATTGCGTCGTTATCCCGAGCATTTCCGCTCCGTTGAACGTCGAATCGGAAATCACATCCGAGACTATAGCAGATGAACCCGATAATTCCGATGACGATACTAAATAACTAACGAAAAACCGACAGATTTTAATGATATCTGTCGGTTTTTTATCAATTTACGAGATTTTTTATATAATCATCGGCCTGACTGCGTGAGTTGAAAATATGTATTTCGACTTTATCTCTGTATAGCTCAAGCTTTGCGTACAAGTCAGGTAATTTATTTTTCGGAAAATTGACGATCCACTCCTTGAACTCGGAATCAAACTCCTCCTCTATCCAGGGCATATCCTCACGTTTTGTCCCTATTCGTGCTTCCACTCCGGCAATACATTCGGCAGTAGACAGGTCGAACATAAAAACCGTGTCACATCTTTCAAGCCGCACGTCAATGGTGCGCTGATAGTTACCGTCAATAATCCAGCTGTCCGTTTTGATAATACTGTTAAGCCTCTCGTCAAACTCATCGGTAGAGACGTTGGTTTTATCGGGCTTATGCCATATTTGATCAAGATAGTAAAGCGGAAGTCCGAGCTTATCCCTCAGCCTGCGCGCAAAGGTGCTTTTACCCGAGCCGGGACAACCTATGACAATAATTCTGTTCATATTAAACTGTCATCAATCCAAAAAGCCGGCAATATACTCGCCTATTTCTTCTTCGGACTTAGAAACGCCGAAAAAGCTCTCGTCACACTCGTAAGCAGTTCCAAAGCGTTTGCCGTTCACTCCTCCCTGCAATGAGCAAAGAAACCTATTTCCGCCAAGACAGAAAAAACCGTATGGCGTGGAAAACGCATATTTTGCTTTAATGCTGCCGTCAAGAGAAACACGGAAAAGCGTCTCACGAGGGCTAAAGGTATGGCTGCTGCCATATGTGGTGAACCAAAAATCGCCGCTATCCCAATCATAGTTTAGGTTTTGGATGCCGTAAACGGTGTTGCCTGTGGGGATATGGTACTCACCCTTAAACTCTCCGTTGGGCGTAAATGACAAAATAATCTGATTTGAAAACCTTTCCTCCGAATAGAGAGCGCAGGCAACAAACATTCTTATCTCGCCACTGACGGGATCGGGCGCAAAGGTCACACCGTCAATACCCTGAAAACCTCTTGTGTCCTCGGGCAGACAGGATATCCTTTTGTATTCATCGCAAATATCAAGATTTATAACGTCAATGACCGAAAGATCGTCAGCATCAAAAACATATATCATAAAGCCTGTCCAATCTTCCCAGGCATGTCCCGGTAATGAATTTTTGAGATAACTACCGTAAACTTTTCCGTCATAATATTCTATATCACCGAGATGGCCGCCGAAAATAAGATTCTGACGGCGAACGGTACCCTCTGTAGTAGTCATAACGATGCTGTCGGTAAATGACCAATACATATGACCGTTTCCAAGCGTAAAGCCCTGAAGATGCTGATTCTGGTTTACTACCTCTATATGTTTCATAGTAATACCCCCTTTTGCATATTATACAATACATTTACGTCGATTTCAACACAAAAAGCGTGCATATTGCACGCTTTTTGATTGAGCAGGTCAAATTATCTGCAGTTGCAGTCCTTGTCGCCCCTTGAACGTCCCGTTGTGCGTCCCTCGGCGGGCAGCTGTTCCTCGGCATAGGGGTAAAATTCACCGAGAGGAAATTGCATTTTACCAAAAATATTACAGGGGTCATCGTTTTCGCCAGGCTTGCTGTCGTGCTCGGGAAGACAGAAATTACATGCAGGGAGCACGAGCTGTACAGGGCGTTCCATACGAATTACCGAGAAAACGCCGAGAGTTACGTATACGTTGGCAGAGCCAATACCGTCTACAAACGTTCCTTCAAAGCCCTCGCGTACGCAATCGGGGATCGCATCAATGCACATACAGCTGTTACCGTAATGTTTGGTACATTCGACAACATTGGTATCGAGTGCAATAGGTGCAGCGACCTCAACAACAACAGTGGGCAGTGTGGGCGCAACATCACATCTAAGCTCGGTTTCGTCAAAGCAGAAGGTGTTGTTTTCGGGATCGGATGTGAATACCGAGACGTTTTTCTCGCTGCCGTAAAGAATTATTTTTTTGTCAAATGCAGCAAGGCCTTTTACCTCCTGTACTCTGCCTGCGCTAACACAAGCCTCGAGAGTTACGCAGAAGTAGTAACGAATTGTAACCTGATAAAAGCCTTTGTTAAACGGCACAGTCTCGATACTGATATTTGTATTGATTACCTCTACGTTTTTCGTTCGCACCGCGCTCGAACGGTCAACTACCTCCTGAGCTCTGTCTGAGAGATAAACTCTTAGATCCTCAAGGCAGTCCTTATCTTTTGCGGAGTCAAAAATTTTGTTTACACTTATACAGCAAAGCTGTTCTCTTCCTCCGCATAATCCGCCATGCGGATTGTTCCTTTCGACCATTATGAATATTTCCTCCTTGTTTGTTTGATAATACTTATATTGCACAAATATTATCAATAACAGTGTATGCGAACAGCCAAAATAGGTGATTTTTTGTAGGAATGCCCATTTACTTGTTGACAGTTTGGTGATATAATCAGTAGATGAGGTGATTTGGTATTATTAGGAAAAAGTCAATTACCGTCCTCGTGCTTTGCTTGACACTGATGTTTATGCTGTCCTTTACGGTACTTGCATTCGGTGTTGCAAAATGGCAATCTAACGATATTGTTGTTAGTATTGTCAGTGATAATGAGTCTGAAGAGGAACAGGTAAATATATCGATTCTCAACACTGCCGGAATTTCGCTTCTCTTTCCCGAGAACAACGATTCCGCCGGTGTAATTGAATATCTTGACGAGAACAACGAGTGGATAAAGGTTTGTGATATTTCGTACTCTGTTGATAATCCCCACGCCGTTTCTAAGGACTATGCCGGTATGTTTGCCGAGCTGAATCCGGGCGAAAAATGGGAAATATCCATCAGCGAGGAAGCCGCATCCGTTATGAAAAACGGTTCATACCGTGTAAGGATGACGTATACCACCGTAAATGAGTACGAAAATTACATTGATGAACTGATTCTCGCGGCAAACGAGTCTGACGAGGTATCCATTGACAGCGATCCCGTTGGTGAGTACGGACCCGAGTACATCCCCGGTTTTGAAGCAGACGAGAAGGATGACGAGATCACTCTTGTATACGAGGAATTTATCAAGGAATTTGAGTACAAGGTGAACGAGAGCAAGGGCGACGTCAGCATTGACGAAAGCGATATTTCGAACTCAGACAGCGACATTGAGATTAGCAGCGGAAGCGATTCCGATTTTGCAGACGGACTCAATGACCACATTCAAAAAATCTTCAACTGACAGGCTCTGTCATAAAACAAAAGCAAAAAACACAGGGCAACCTGTGTTTTTTTGTTAAACGGAGTTAATCATGAGTACTAAAAGCAAGCTGATTGAAATACTGCTAAATAACGAGGGTGAGTTTATTTCGGGAGAAAATCTCGGTCGGTCCCTCGGTGTTTCACGCTCTGCCGTGAGCAAGGCTGTTATGCAATTACGTGAGGAGGGCTTTAATATCGAATCGGTACAAAAATCCGGTCACAGAATCATCACAGGCTCGGATGTATTCTGCGCAGAAGCAATATCAGCTACTTTGGGCAGAAATGTTGAAGTTTTATGCTTTGACAGTATTGACTCCACAAGCACGTATGCAAAAAAGCTTGTTGCCTCGGGCGAGAAAAGAGATATTATCGTTGCCGCCGCCGAGCAAACCGCAGGTAGAGGCAGAAGCGGAAAGAGCTTTTACTCCCCCGTCGGTACCGGAGTTTATTTTTCTTGCGTTATGCATCCGGGCATTTCTCTGTCCGATGCGACGTCCGTTACAGCTTTTGCTGCAGTTTCCGTGTGTGAAGTTCTTGAAACGCTTTGCGTCGTCCGACCCGTTATAAAATGGGTGAACGATATTTTTGTTAACGGCAAAAAAGTATGCGGAATTCTTACAGAGGCAGTTACCGATTTCGAGAGCGGAAACATCGATGCTGTTATTATCGGCATTGGAATAAACCTGAATACAAAAGAATTTCCGCAGGAAATTAAAGATATAGCCGGCTCTGTCGGATGCCGTGTCAACCGTTCACTGATAATTGCCGAAATAGCCGACAGACTATACAAAAAATGCCCGCAAATTGCAAGCAAGGATTTTATGCAGGGATATAAAAAACGATCTGCCGTAATCGGAAAAAAAATCAGCTTTACTAAAAACGGCACCGACTATATCGGCATTGCAACTGATATAACGAACAACGGCGAGCTTGTTGTTGATACCAAAAACGGGCCGATGCTACTCAGCAGCGGAGAGATTAGCATCAACCCGAAAGAGCTCTTTTGATTCTTTTTGAAACAATATCGGCAATTATTATTTTAACAGCATCAGGCAATACGAACGGAAGTACGCACACCATAACACCCTGTACAAATCCCACGCCGACAATACGGGAGTACCAAAGCGTTCCTGCTGTATAACACAGCATCAGACCGATAAAGTATACGGTGTATTTTATAAAATACTGTCTTTCACAAAGCTTTTCCGTTACGGCATATAAAATACCAACTACCGCCAATCCGATTATATAACCGCCTGTAGGACCGGCGATAACCCCAACGCCCCCGCCGAAGCCCGAGAAAACGGGAAGGCCGACCAAGCCGAGCAGTATATAAACAAAAACGGATGCAGTACCTCTTTTCCCGCCGATTATTCCCAACACGGAATATACTCCGAATATTTGCATCGTAAAGGGAGGAGTAGCGGGAACAGTGATCATTGCACAGAGCGAGATCAGAACTGCACCCACGGAAATATATGCTATGTCACGCATTTTCGTCTTTATTTTCCTCACCCCCAAGCCTATTGGATTCTATCATCATAGCGCAAAAATGTCAACCTGTTTTAAGCACAGGTTGACATTTTTTAATAATTTTCGCAGTATACCGCAACAATCAAGTTTATCAGCGAGCCTAAAAGCTGCTTGTGCTCGACCGTTGCCCAAGTTTTGATGCCCTTGCCTATGAGGTGAAAAGGCATAATCGAGTTCACAACGGGTAGCATACCAAGCTCGGTTCCGTCGGCACGCAGTACGTTTATACGTGGATATGATAGCTCGTGAGAGGTTTCCTCGGGTCGGAGCTCCAATACCTCGCCGACACTGAGGTCGTCGTATAGAATGCCGATATCGTTTTCGACGCAAAAGCTCTCAAGCTCACATACGTCAACAAAGGTAACGCCGTAACGAGCAGAGCGGCTGTACTGCTCAAAAACCTTGTCGATATCGGTAATAAGCATATCGGGGTCGGTGTGAAACTGCTTCATATCAGCGCAACCTCACGTCCGAGCGCAAAGGAATATAGCACCGCTCTGGAAACGGGTCTGCCCGTCATACTTTCAACAGTCCTCGCATAAGCCGTTAGCTGAACTCGGTGCCTTCGGATAAGCTCATCGGGATCTTCGATACGATCGGTTTTATAATCGACTACGGTATACGAGCCGTCTGGATTTTCAAAAAAGCAGTCGATAACACCCTGCACAAGCAGATTCCGGTCACATGGAAAATCGGTAATATCCTTTACCGAGAAACGTTTTTCACGATAAACCCGTTTTGAATTTTTGATATCACTATACAGACTGCTTTCAAAAAATCGCTTGAGCGATGTCATATCGAGCATTCCGTACTGCTTTTCATCTATCATCGAAATACCGAGCAGTCGTTTTGCCTCAGCCTCAATACCGTGTTTTTCGATATACTCAAACGAGCAGAATTGCATAAACAGATGGTTTGCAGTACCGATATCTGCGGCTGACGTAATATACTCGGATGCAAAGACGGGCTTAAAGGAAACCCTTGACCTCGGAACGCTGACCGAAACCGTGCGGTTATATTCGTCATCCTCCAGAAGCCCCTCGCGTAGCTCCGAAACCGAGATCTTTTTGGGCATCGATATTTCATCGGAATATGGATAAACGTACTCGGCATTACGCACAGCTTCCTCGGTAGGAACAATGCTCGTTTTTGAGCGGCGGGAGAACGCTCTTGAGCCATCGGCATCACACTCGCCAATAAGTACGCGTTCATAGAACGGCACACCGTCGCTGTTACACGCTGACAAAATCCAGCTAAGCCAATCGGAGCTTGAGCCGAAGCTCATTTCTCTTCCAAAGCATTCTGCATTGGCAACGCCGGTTATATAAAGCCTTTCCTTTGCCCTTGTCAAAGCAACGTACAGCTTACGAAGCTCCTCGCCTCTCGTGGCATCCATCTCGGCATCACAGGCAAGCACATTGCAAAGCGTATCCGTTACTGTGTGTCGCTTTCTGTCACGAAGCTTAAAAAATATGCCTCTGCCCCGGGTAAAGGTTATTATGTCGGCTTTTGCTCCTTTAATGCTGCGGTCTGCACGGGCAACGAAGCAAACCTTATATTCAAGTCCCTTCGACTTATGAACGGTAATAAGTGACACGGCATTTTCATTGGACACCGTAATCGCATCGGCAAGAGTATCTTTGCCCGATTCAAGCTCACCAAGATACTCCACAAATCCTCCGAGACCTCTCAGCTCACTTTTTTCGTACCGTCTTGCGTAGTCATAAAGCATCAGCAGACTGTTGCGGTTACCCGTTGAAATACATATCCTCATCAAGCCCGAGCTGACGAAAAACGATTTCAAAAACTCATCGCAGGACATCCCGATGCTTTCGGAACGCCACAAATCGAGCTGTGCTGTAAAATCACGGCATTTTGTGTGCAATCCCCTCTTGTTTGTTTTCTTCCGTCTGAAGCAATTTGGGGGGCCTTGACGCAAAGGTCGGCGTGGGCGCGCATAACGGTACAACGCCGAATAAAGTCCCGCACCGCGGCTGTAACATCTGATTCGGAGCAATTCATCCGAAGTAAATCTACCTATCGGACTGCGCATCAAGGCACAAAGAGCAATATCGTCGGTAGGATTGTCTACAGCCTTCATTGCCGCAATTGCGAGCATAATATCGGGGTTTGCAAAAAAGTTTTTCTTTTGTGCGGTTTTATAGGGTATTCCGAATTTTTGGAGTGCATTCTCTATTGCCTCGGTTTTATCCTTGATCGCACTCAGCATTATGGCAAAATCAGAATACTCATAGTCGGTGCCGTCGTCTGAGCACTCGTTATCTACGAGTCTTCTAATCTCGCTTGCAATATACTCAGCCTCGAGCTTTCTTGCCACCTCGCTGTCCTCGGCGGCTATGCTCTGCTTTTCGGCAACCGCAACAACGACAGGATGGTTAAGCTCGGGAGCGACCGATGCGTGTACCAGCCATTCAGAATCATATTCGATCCTGTAGGGTGTATCCTGTGTTATACGCTCAAACACGTTATTGACAAATTTAACGATACAATCCGAGCAACGGAAATTCTCACGCAAAAAGATTTTAGCATTCGGTGAATCCTCGTCATTCGGCTCACCGAATTTTTCCTTATAGGATAAAAATATATCCGGATAAGCGTTACGGAATCGGTATATGCTCTGTTTGATATCCCCAACCATAAACCGTCCGTTTTCCCGTGACAAAAGAGAAAAGATAGTATCCTGTATCGGGTTAACGTCCTGATACTCATCAATAAATACCTCGGATATTCCTGCCATCTTTTGCAGACAAAGCTCACTGCGTGTCCCATCTGAATTACGCAGTATTTTAAGAGCAAGCAGCTCGGGGTCGTCAAAATCCAAAACACCAAGCTCGCATTTCCTCGCAGTATAAGCAGAATCAAACAGGTTCAAAAACCTGCAGATGCTTCGCACGAGAGACGCAGTTTTTACAAACGAACGTACTATCTGCTCCTCATTTTGGGAGCAATACCTGAGCATTACATTTTTCAGCTCGGAGGTGATGCGGCTTTTTTCTTTCTTTATATATTCGGCGGCATCGGGCTCAAGGCCTTTGTTATATGCGTTGATAAATTTCAGCCCGGCATAAACACTCTTCATATGGGAATAGCTTGTCATCGAATCGCAAAGAGTAGAAATCCCATCATACAGAGTTTGTGCAGGCGCAATATTTTTACTATCCACCGCTATTGCGGCAACATATTCAAGCAACTCGAGAGAGGCCAGCTTCAGCTCGTCAAAGTATTTGCATAGCCTACTTTTTGCTTCGATGCCAGGCTTGCTTGCAAAAATGCCATTTACGGCAATTGCCTCCGCGTCAAGCTCAAGCGAATCGGCGCATCCGAGCAGGAGCTCGTCGCGGTTATCGATAACACGAAGATCGGCATACAGCTTAAGCATAGCTTCGCAAAGAGGCCCTACTCCCCTGCTGTCCGAAAAATTATGTACAAGCTCGATAAACCAATCACTGTTTTCCTCAAAGCAATCGGATATAACGGCATCGAGAACCTTTGCTTTAAGCATTGATTCCTCAACCTCATCGATCATTCTCGCTCCCGGAGAAATGCCGAGCATAGAATGATTTTCCCTTACTATCCTGAGACAGTAAGAAGATATCGTGCATATATCCGCCTCGGGCAGCAAAAAGAATTGACGGTAAATATGACTGTTATCGGGATGCTGCACCGAAAGCTTTGCAAGCTCGCCTGCGAGCTTTTTGCGTATATCACCCGTAGCCGCCTTGGTAAAGGTAACAATAAGAAAATCGGTTATACTGCTTCCCTCAAGAATCTTTTTCATGATTCTTTGAGTAAGCACGGTCGTGTTTCCGCTTCCTGCGCCCGCGCTTACAAGCAGGGATTTGCCTTTGAGTTCGATAGCCTGTCTTTGGGCATCAGTCGGTTTCAACGCCGATCACCTCTTTTCTGCCGTTAAAGCGGCATACGCATTTCAATTTACAGTACTTGCAAGGGTCACTGTTTCCGACAATAACAGGTCGGATATCCATATCGCCCGAAAAGATTTTGCGGGATGTTTCACGCACGTTGCTATTAAGGAATTCGGCAATCGCATAAAATTCCTCTTTGGACTTGTGACTCCTGCTGTTTTTATAAAACTCCCCGTTCTTTGTGAGTTTTACGGGAACATATTCAAGCGACTCGCTCATTGCTCGTATGATATCCACGTCATCAATCACGATTCCGCTACGCTTGAAGGAGCTTTGCAGTTCTTTAGCTACCGTATCATCGGAAATGTCGCTGTGCTCTATTTGAACATCGGGAAGCTTTATTTCAAAATACAAAACACCTGCAGGCACAAAGCTTTCATCCTGATTGCAGTAAGCAAACAAATAGTGCAAAAGCTGAGTATCGAGTCCCTGCTCCACCATTGACATCGAAAAGGATTTGCTGTACGTTTTATAATCTGTAACTCGTACGTAAGTGAACCCGTCCTTTGTATATGTATCCACCCTATCAATAGAGCCACGGAGGTACACCGTTTTGCCGTCCACGTCATAGCTTATTGCAGGCATATCGGGCTCGGGACCCAATCCGATGGAAAACTCAAATCCCGAAGGAGTAAATTTACTTTCCGCAAACTCCCTGCATATATTTCGTGCGGCATATTTTATCATCTCGACGAGCTCACCATATGAGTAGATAAACCGCTTATCCGTACTTAGTTCATCATTAGCAACCGAACGGAAGTGCCTATCGGCAAGTTCATCAATAATCCTGTCGATATCATTATCATCCGGACAAATAAACACACCTGTCCTTAGACATTCCTTCATGAAAAGCTCAAGTATTCGATGGACAAAGGTTCCCGTGTCGGGGGATGTCCATTCAAATCGCTTTTTTTCGGTGAGAGAAAGCAAATATTTTCCAAAATAGGAAAAAGGACACAGCGAATATCGCTCGTATTTTGAGGGGGAAAGATTCAGGGTATTCTGTTTTATAACCACACGTGAATCGGTATTGCAAACCTCGGGATCGGAATGATAAAAGGAGATGTTTTTTTCTTTGAGTGCCTTTTTTATCCTGTCCTTATGCTCTCCGTCGGCAAGAAGCGGAAAATACGATGCAATCGGGCCGACAGCATAAAGCCTGTCGCTCTCGGAAAAAGTAAGCTCCGGAACCGTAGGCAGACATTCCTTAACTGCAGAAACGGCAACCGAGGGTCTGAGCTCAGTACCGTCTATCTCGTTTTTGGGATAAAGCAACACGAGCTTTTCCGTAGGTGAAGCAAGCGCAGAATATACCAAAAATCTCTCATGTGACAAGAGCTTGTCTATATTCTCAGCTATTTCACAGCCTGCCTGCTCGAGCATCAGCGATTCATCGCGATCGAAAAAGCTGTTTCCGCCAACCGCAGCAGGAAACTCGCCATCGCACAAACCGAGAATAACAAGCATACCGCTTCCTCCTGCACGGATAAGCGATACATCTCCAAAGGTAACGCTGTCGGCAGATGCGGGAATTGCGCCGAGAGGACATTCCTCGGCGGCAAGCTTTATGAGCTCAAGCAGACGTTTTGGGGTAACCTTAAAATCACCGCAGACCGAGTCGAGCTGGTCAAAAAGATTGATAAGCACCCTCCATAGAGCGAGTTCTCGCTCGGAATCCTCACGGAGTCCCAATGACAGTTTTTTCTCGGCAGAGTAGCAAAGACGTCGGTCAGCTCCGCAGGAAATAAGATGATTGTAAAGCGCCTTAAGTCCGTCCCTGACGGTAAGATCTTTGGAAGAAAGCGAATCCTTAAGAGCCGAAAGCGGCGGGATAACCTTATGCCTTGCACGGTTTGCGACAGTAAGTATCCACCTTCCCCTATCGGTCAGTTCACCCTCACGAAAGCCCTCCGGATCCATCGCCCAATCGTTATCCGAATACCAACTCTTTCCTCGTATATTCCAGGATTCCGCATAGCTGATTAGAACGTCTGCCTCGGTAACATTAAGATCGGTATATCCGCTTTTGATACAGCGTTTTATGCTTTTGCAGCTAAAATTATCGATAATAACGGAAAGCGAGGATGTAAGGAAAGAAAACAGAGGCTTTGTCAGTACAGCTTCCTTTTTTGAACGGTAGCAGGGAATCTCTGCGCTCGCAAATACCGAGTCAACTATTCCGTTATAATTATCGGTATTTCGACAAACAACAAAAACATCGCCAAAGCGCTTTCCGCTACGTATGTATTTAAGTATCTCGGCTGCTGCCGCCTCAACCTCATCAAAACGATCGTTTGCCGAAACAATTTTGACGTTATTAACCTCTCCTGCAAAGCAATCGGCATTACGTCTCCAGTAATTCTTTTCAAGATATAGCAAATCTTTGTGTATACTCCGTCTCGAAAAGCCGAGATAAACGTCCTCACAACGGGAGGCGGCTTTTTTCAATCGGTACGCAGCACCTTCGTTTTCCTCAAAAAACGACCTGCCTTCCTCATAAGTAAACGAAATATAAGTATCCCTGCTTTGGTCAATGATTCTTTCGAGGATTGCGTATTCCTGATTTGTAAACGTATAGTAGGAATCAACGAAAACTGTTTTTCCTTTGAAAAACTGCTTAGTATCCAGCTCGTTTGCAAGCGAGGTAAGCGCATCGGCAGGATCGATCAGATCGGGTCCGAAGCGTGAGTTATACTCACGGTAAATCCCGGCAATATCACGCAGTTTGTTCCTAAGCCTCTTACTGCATGCAACACTTTCGTCACTTGCAAAAGCTTCGACCATCTCGGGAGTTATAAGTGACATTTTGAAGCGACCGATAAGAGAGTAAAGCCTTTTTGCAAACTCGGTATCATCGGCAACAGTTGAATATTCGATCAGCTCGTCCTTAAGCTGCTCACAAATTACCGAGAGCAGCACGATCTCTCCGCCTCGCTCGATATGCTTTACGGCAAGACCGCCGTACTCACGTGACACACGGTTGGGCAGGCGTTCAAAGTTGAGCACCTCGCAGTGCATATTGTATCCGTTTCCGAGACGGTTGCACAAAAGCAGCTCGTATTCAACCGAAAGCTGCTCGGGAACAATAACAACAAAATCTCTGCTGTTTTTTAGACATTCGCTCATTTTGCCGAGTAAATATTCGGTTTTTCCGCTACCTGCAGTACCAATAACTCTGTAAAGCATAACTCACCAAAACAATTCAAGAAACTTAAATCGGAATATATATTTTTTACTGGTAAACACCTTTGTGGAATTGCTGTCTAAACCCGTATCGGACAAACTTTTACTTGCACTCGTGCAGATCGGAGGAAAAAGCACGCACCACCAATTTTGCCCGTTTCCTGAGCCAAGCACGATTCGCAGCGAACAATATTCGCCCGAAGGCAGAGCGAACTCGCCGTATTTTCGTGTCGGATAGCTCTCGTTATCCAGGTATACTGACGCAGAATAATAAAATCCGTTTTCGGTCAGAACATCATTTGCCGTATCTTGGATCGATTCAAGCAGAGTCTTTGCAGTTGAATATGCCGTGTCGAATGTGTCACAGGAGGCAAAAACCTCGCCGTATTTACTAAGCACAGCATCACGCACCAACAGCTTAACCTCTTGATCGGTACTTGTATCCGATTCGGCAATAACGTGAAAGCGTATCACGCTGTCAAAAATTTCAGCCTCATTAGCCGGAACAACGCAATCAACGCAGTTTATAAAAAGAAAACAGGCGCAAAAAACAGCAATAGCACGAACAATAATAACTTTCATAAAAGCTCCTTTCCGAACAAAGCGACCTCGTTTTAAATTACTCAAGTCACTCAAAGCCGATTATCGACCCGTCAAGGAGCTTATATTCAAAGTGTTTTACAAAAATATGCGAAGTATCCTCTATCTCCTATTTCGCCTGCGGCTTTAACTGCCGATTCCTCATCAAAAAATACACCGTAAACAGCAGGACCGCTTCCGCTCAACAGCGCATTGACAGCACCGAACGAAAGTAGCATATTACGTAAAACCGTTGGCTCATCGGAAATGCTGTCGCACACGGGAGTAAAAGCGTTTCCGAGAGTAGATACATAACTGTTTTTATCCATATGTCCGCACAGGAATGCTTTTGTATATTCGGTAGAAGTCAGCCCGAGCGAATCGTAAATTTTGTATGCCTGAGCCGCAGAGATCCTGCTCTTACCTATAGCAATTACGATATAGCAGCTAATACCGAGCTCAATGGGTGTAATTATTTCTCCCCTGCCCTCGCAAAGAGCCGCACCTCCATAAAGGCAAAACGGAACATCCGAGCCGAGTGAAGCGGCAATATCAAAGCATTCATCGGACGAGAGATCGCCGTACATTTTATCAAGCAGACGTATTACTGCGGCACAATCAGAACTGCCACCGCCAAGCCCTGCGGCAACGGGAATATTCTTTTCAAGAGTAATAGCAAGCGACGCAGTCCTGCCGGCTCGCTCCATATAAGCTTTTGCGGCTCTTACACAGAGGTTATCATCGCCCGACAGCGACTCGTCGCTGCAACGGAAGCTCCATATATCGGATTCATCTATGCTTACATAATCACAGAGGGATACCGGCACCATCACCGTTGACAGGGAATGAAAACCGTTATCCATAACACCGGTTATATCGAGCGTAAGATTAATTTTTGCATTAGCTGTAGTTTTCATAGCGTTTTTATAAAAGCTTCGATACGCTTTGCAGCCTTTGTTATATGGGCGGGAGAATAAGCGTAGGAAAGTCTTGCAAATCCCTCGCCGCTTTTACCGAAAGCACTGCCCGGAACGATAGCGCAATGCTGCTCTGACAGCAATCTCTCACAAAACTCATCGCTCGCAAGCCCAAATTTACGTATATCGGCAAACACGTAAAATGCACCGTCGGGCATAAACGTTTCGATACCGATACGATTAAGCTCGCTCACAATAAGACGGCGCCGTGCCTCATATTCGGCCTTCATTTCCTCAATATCGGAATCTCCGTGCTTAAGCGCCTCTATAGCCGCATACTGACTCGTTGTGGGAGCGCACATAATCCCGAACTGATGCACCTTTGCCATCTGTTTTGTAAAGTATGCGGGAGCGAGAGTGTATCCAAGGCGCCAGCCGGTCATTGCATAAGCCTTGGAAAATCCGTTGACAACTATCGTGCGCTCACGCATACCCTCAATATTTGCGATAGAAATATGCTTTTCACCGTAAGTCAGCTCGGCATAAATCTCATCCGAAAGTACACAAACGTTAGTATCCTCAAGCACTTTTACAAGCGACTCAAGCTCATCCTTACGAAGACAGGATCCGGTAGGATTATTGGGAAAAGGAAGGACGAGGAGCTTGGTTTTATCGGTAATAGCATTTTTAAGCTGTTCTGCCGTGAGCTTAAAGCCATCCTCAGCCCTTAGCTCAATAGTAACGGGAACTGCGCCTGCAAGCCTTGCAAGAGGCTCGTAGCAAACAAAGCAAGGCTCGGGAATAATCACCTCGTCACCGGGGTTAACAAGCGCACGCATGGCAAGGTCGATCGCCTCGCTGCCTCCGACAGTAACGATTATCTCGGTTGCAGGATCGTATTCAAGTCCGAATCTGCGCTTTTGATAAGCAGAAATTTCACGTCTGAATTCCAGAAGTCCGTTATTCGAGGTGTAATATGTACGTCCCTCCTCGAGTGAACGAATGCCTGCATCACGTATGTGCCAGGGCGTAACAAAGTCAGGCTGTCCAACAGTAAGCGCAACGACATCCTTCATATCATCAAGCAGATCAAAAAACTTCCTGATTCCTGAAGGTTTAATATCGGTTATTGTTGCCGAAAGGCATTTTTTGCCGTCAAATTTCACCAGCTGTACCCTCTTTTATCGGTTTCTTCGGCAAGATAAACTATGCCGTTATCCTTATACTTTTGAAGAACGAAATGCGTTGCTGTTGCAGTAACTCCCTCGATTGTCGCAAGCTTTTCGGCAACGAAAAACGCCACGTCACGCATATTGGAGCACTCTACGATAATTGCAAGATCAAAACCGCCCGACATCAAGCTGACCGACACTACCTCAGGGAAGCTGCTGACTCTCTCCGCAACGGTATCAAAGCCCTTGTCACGGCAGGGTATCGTTTTCAGTTCAATAAGTGCACTCACTGTATTTCGGTCGGTCTTATCCCAATTTATTACGGTGCGGTAGTTAAGAATAGTGCCGTCCTTTTCGCACTCGGTAATTATTGCATCAACCTCTGTCTCGGAAATACCGAGCATTGTGGCAAGATCGGCGTGTGACATTCTTGCATCCTGCTCAAGATACTTTAGAATCCTGTTTTTCATTATAACACTCCTTTATAGACTGTGTTGAATTTTTTTGCGTTGTTCAATACGAGTGATGCTGTCAAAGCCAATTGCACGAAGCTCGTTTATAACCCTGTCGAAATCAGCTCCGATATCCTTGGGACTATGAGCGTCACTGCCTATAGTAACCCGTCTGCCGCCCATCGAATAATAAAGACTCATAAGGTCGGCAGGAAAGGGATCTCCGTTTTTCTTTCTCAGTCCGCTCGTGTTGCATTCAAGGCAGATATCACGCTCAATGATCTTTTTGAAAATCAGCTCAAAATCTCTCAAAAGCATATCTCTGTCGGGAGGAAAATCGGTCACACCATCACGCAGAAGGTATCTCAAGGGATAGGTTATGTGCGCAAGCACGTCAAAATCGCCCCACTCTATCATCTCGTGCATTTCCTCAATATACATCTGCCAATAACGCTCTATCTCGCTGTACGTCAGCTTTGAAAAATCAAGATTAAACAAATCGTATATACCTCTTACCGAATGCACAGATCCGATAACGATATCAAACGGATACGATTGCACAAGATCCCAGGATACCTCGGGAAGATAAATCGGCTGACCAAACTCGATTCCGAAAAGAATTTTGATCTTGTGGCCGTATTTGTTGCGGGCATCGCGGATATCGCTGTAAACCTTTACAAAATCGGGTGAAAGAAAATCCCGCATCGTAATGCCGTCGATATCGCAATGATCAGTGATCGCTATCTCGCTGATACCCTTTTTGATAGCGGTATCGCACATAACGTCTACCGTAAAACCGCTGTCATCCGGTACGTCGGCAGAATAAATCGTATGAGTATGGTAATCAAACATAATTCACCTAAAACATTGTGACCTGATCCGACTCGGGAAGGTCGCCAAAGCAATTATTCTTTTCTAATAGCTCCATAATGGATTTGTTGACTCCTGCTTTAACTCGGAGCTCCTCAACAGTAGTTGCATCACCGCTTTTAACGGTTTCGCAAATCTTTTCCGCAACGGACTGACCCAGACCGTTGAGAGAGCAAAGCGGAAGCCTGATTTTACCGTTCTCGGGAACAAAGGCAATGGCTTCGCTCTTTGTAACCGAAACGGGCAAGAATTTGATTCCCCTGGCAAACATCTCACGCACGATATTAAGGAAAACTATGCTGTCCTCCTCTTTTGCGGTTTTGTTCGGCATATCCGAGAGCGCCTTAATGCGTTCCTCTATTTTGGGCAGACCCTTCATAACCAACTCACCGTCAAAATTATCGTATTTTACAGTAAAGTAGGTGGCGTAATACTCAATAGGTCTGTATACCTTGAACCAGCCAATACGCATTGATGCAATAGTATATGCAGCGGCATGCGCCTTGGGGAACATATACTGAATTTTGTTACAGGAATCGATATACCACTCGGGAACGCTATGCTCACGCATTTCAGCTTCTATCTCGGGCGTGAGACCCTTACCCTTTCGGGTACGCTCCATAGCGTTGAACGCCGTTGCGCTGTCAAGTCCCATACGCATCAGATACAGCATAATGCTGTCACGGGTACCGATGATCTCATCAATCGTACAGGTACCGTTTTGAATGAGGTCCTTGCCGTTACCGAGCCAGATTCCCGTCCCGTGCGAAAGTCCCGAAATCTGCAAAAGATCCGAAAAATTCTTGGGCTTGGCATCAATAATCATTTGAATAGCGTAATCGGTGCCAAACTCGGGGAGTCCAAGAGTACCGATCTTACACTGTATCTGCTCAGGAGTTACACCGAGAGGCTCAGTAGAAGCAAAAAGATCAATAACCTTTTGATCGTTCATCTTGACGGTACGCACGTCGATACCTGTATACTTTTCGAGTATATGGTAAAAAGTGGGAACATCGTGTCCGAGAATATCCAGCTTAAGAAGTGTATCGTGCAGATACTCGAACGCAAAGTGAGTAGTAATAACACCGCTCGACGCCTTATTTGCAGGATACTGTACGGGTGTAAAATCGTAAATCTCATACTCCTTGGGTATAACAACAATACCGCCGGGATGCTGACCCGTAGTACGCCTTACTCCAACAAATCCGTTCGCAAGCCTTGCCACCTCGGCCTTCGGAAGACCTATCTGCTTGTCCTCGAGATACTTTTTTACAAAACCAAAGCAGTTTTTATCCTGAAGAGTACCGACAGTACCCGCACGGAAGATATTTTCACTACCGAAAAGCACCTCGGTAAATTTATGCGCCTCGGACTGTACATCACCCGAAAAGTTGAGGTCAATATCCGGGGCCTTTTCACCGTGGAAGCCGAGAAACGTCTCGAACGGAATATCGTGTCCGTCGGCATTCATCAGTGTGCCGCATTTATCGCACGTACGGTCGGGCATATCAAAGCCGCTTCCGTATTTACCCGCCTCGAAAACAGAATGCTTGCATTTCGGGCACACGTAGTGCGGAGGAAGCGGATTGACCTCCGAAATCTTTGCGAGTGTTGCAACGAATGAGGATCCGACCGAGCCCCTTGATCCGACAAGATATCCGTGCTCCTCGCTGTTTTTCACCAGCCTTCTTGCAATAACGTAAAGAACCGCAAATCCGTTTTTGATAATAGAAGAAAGCTCACGTTCCATACGGTTTTTAACTATTTCGGGCAAAGGATCTCCGTACATCTCGTGAGCGGTTTCAAGGCAAATGCTCTCAAGCTCCTCCTCGGCGCCCTCAATACTGGGTGTAAAGGTGCCGTCGGGAATGGGTTTTATACTCTCGAAATCCGCAATGATTTTTTGGGGATTATAAATAACAACCTCTCTTGCCTTTTCCTCACCGAGATATGAAAACTCATCAAGCATCTCCTCGGTGGTACGGAAGAAGAGCTTAGTTTCCCTAAACGCATCGCCGTACTTCATACCGAACAGCATAATCTGACGGTATATCTCATCCTCGGGATGCAAAAAATGCACGTCTCCCGTTGCAACAACAGGCTTACCCTGCTTGTCGGCAACCGAAATTATCTTACGCACGTTATCCTCGAGCTGTTTAACAGCAAGCTCACGGTTGTCGCCAAGCTTTCCGTCCTCGATAAGGAATCCGTTATTGGAGTGAGGTTGAATTTCAAAATAGTCGTAGAAATCGGCTATTTTAAGCAAATCGCCAAAGCTCTTGTTGTCAAGGATAGCACTGTAAAGCTCACCAGACGAACAGGCACTGCCAATCACAAGACCCTCACGGTACTCCGCAAGTAACGTTTTGGGTATGCGGGGATGTCCGTGAAAATAATCGATATAAGAGCGTGAAACGAGCTTATAAAGGTTTTTTAGTCCTACGGCATTTTTTACAAGTATGGAAATATGGTAATATTTAAGCCGTTTGGGGTCGGCATTGGCAGCCATTGCCTCATTCATATCCGCAACACCGTAAATGCCGTTTACGGCGAGCTTGCGGATCATACAGGTAAAGATCCTCGCAAGCATATCGGTATCATCGGTAGCACGGTGATGGTCAAAGCTTCCGAGCTTATAGTACCTTGCAAGCGCATCCAGTGAATGTCGTGAAATATCGCTGTTTATGTACCTGGAAAGCGATACGGTATCAAGGTAAGTATTGGTAAAGGGAATACCAAATTGCGTTGCCACACGGGAAATGAACGAAACGTCAAATCCGGCATTATGCGCCACGAGCATCCGATCGCCCGAAAACTCCAAAAACTGCTTAACGGCCTCCTCCTCGCTCGGAGCGTTTGCAACCATAGCATCGGTAATGCCGGTAAGCTCGGTAATATTTTGAGGAATGGGCATCCCGGGGTTTACATAGGTCTCAAAGCGGTCAAGTATCTCGCCGTCCTTGAATCTGAGCGCACCTATCTGTGTTATTCCGCAATTTTTTGCAGAGAGTCCCGTTGTTTCGATATCGAATATCACAAACTCGGAATCGGCAAAAGGAATATTATCCTCATCATTATAGCGGAATACGGCTCGTGCAGTATCGTCAACAATATAGCCCTCCATACCGTAGATGGGCTTTACCGTTGGATATTTTTTTGCGGCAGACATAACGATAGGATAGGACTGCAGCGTACCGTGATCGGTAAACGCTACCGCAGGCATCCCCCATTTTGCAGCAAGCGCCATAACGTCGGCAGGATCGGGAAGAGCATCGAGCGCCGACATATTCGTGTGCAAGTGAAGCTCGACACGCTTATCAATGGATTTATCTGTACGTTCAACACAGGTGCAGGAATATATTGCGTCAGCCGAAATAGTAATATCCTCATCGGTAACCAACCTTTCGGTATCTCTGTCATAATGTTTGTTACGTTTTACCTTACCTGCAACCAACAGATACGCAGGTGTTTTGGGGAGCTTTGGCGGATCATTTTTATCACATTTGAAGCGAACGGTAACGGAGGAGCGAAGATCGGTCAAATAAAGGGTATAGTTTATATCATTCCCGTCATAGCGTTCCTTTGTTTCGAGCAAGAAGAACTTTCCGCCTACACAAATTGTAGTATTCTCCTCAAGTCTCGATATGGGCGTGAGCTTCCAGCTCTTACGCGATCCCATAATTTTTTGAGGCTCGGTAATATCCAAAGTTATAAATCCGACTTTGACAAGCTTTTTGCCGCCCTCATCGGTAAAATACTCAGCATCCTTATCGCTCTCACTGTCCGAAAGCGATATGCTCATTTCTCCCGAATTACCCAGAGGCTTTTCTCTCTCGACCTCACGTATCGAGCGGACGACGTCCTCATAAAGCTGATCCTTTCCGCTCGGAGCGTAAGACTCAACGTCAAATTTCGTATCCTTGATCTCAACACGGACAGTGTCACCGAACTGCGCCTTAACGCATTCCTCAATAAAGCTTACAGCGCTGTCCCGATTGACAAAATACGCTGTAACGTATGGTCTGAGAGTGATTACAAAGTGTTTTTCCTCAACATTATACGAGTAGCTGCAATCATCAAAAAATCCCTTGAAAACGTCCGAAAAATGGACGAGTGTTCTGATAATCCCGTCCATATTATCGGTAGAAAAGCGTACGCCCTTAAAGTGCGGATATATCCGTACCTGATTGAGCTTATATGCACTTTTGATGACAGCTTCAACAGCAAATATTCTCTCAGGCTCAACATAGCCGTCAAACTCGGCGTCAACGGCTATACTCTGTTGTTCCTTATTGAGCTTAAGCCCAAAATCTGTAATACGGTCGATTACCTCGAGCTCTCTTTTTTTGAATACCGCTTTGTTGAACTTCTCGCAAAAACTAATTGCCATTAAGCATTTCCTTTATTTCATCAATGAGGACGGCGATAATCCTATCCTCAGGTATTTTCGTAATTATCTCGCCTTTCTTAAACAAAACACCCTCGCCGTCACCGCAGGCAACGCCTATGTCTGCGTGCCTTGCCTCGCCGGGTCCGTTAACGGCACAGCCCATAACCGCAACGTCAATGCGTTTGCTCGTAATAATCTGTGAAGTTTTTTGCTCAAGCTCGGCGACAAGCGATATGATATCGGATTTTGTTCTTCCGCACGTCGGGCAGGATACTATGTTAATTCCCGAGCCGATACCGCAGGCAAACAGAATATCCTTTGCGGTATATATCTCCTTTACCGGATCATCGGTAAGCGAAACACGCAGAGTATCACCTATACCGTCGCAAACAAGGGCGCCAATGCCAACTGCGGATTTGATAATTCCTCTGCGGACGTCACCCGTCTCGGTAACGCCTATATGCAACGGATAGTCGGTCTGATCGGCGAGTATGCGGTTTGCACGAATCATCGTTGATACATCAGAGCTTTTGACCGAAAGAACAACGTCTCCAAAACCGAATTTTTCAAGCAATCCTGCGTGATACAGAGCGCTTTCGGCAAGTGCCTCTGCCGTCGGTGAGCCGTATTTGGAAAGTATTTCCTTTTCAAGTGATCCTCCGTTAATTCCGATGCGTACCGGGACGGAATATTTTCGGCAGGCGTCAACAACCTTTTTAATGTTATCCTCGCTACCGATGTTACCGGGATTTATGCGGATTTTAGATATGCCTCTTTCAGCCGCCATCACCGCAAGACGATAATCAAAGTGAATGTCCGCAACGGTGGGTATGGGTGAATTCTCGGCAAAATATTCTATATTATCTGCCGCCGCCTCATCATTGACTGTAAACCGCACGATGTCACAGCCCGCAGCCGCAAGACGCAATATCTGGTCAAGTGTAGACTGCTTGTCCGAAGTTATTGTATTCGTCATCGACTGTATAGCAATAGGGTTTCCGTCGCCGATAACCTTATTTCCGATTTTTACACTTTTAGACAAACGCATCAGAATAACCCCACAATATCCTTTAACGCAACGAATATCATAAGCAACATAAGAAGCGCAGTGAACACAGAGCTTACTGTCTGCTCAAACTTTTTATTAACGGGCTTTTTTGTAACTAACTCAATAAGATAAAACAGTAGTCTGCCTCCGTCCAGCACCGGTATGGGAAGCAGATTGCATATACCGAGCGAAACCGAGATCAAAACTGTGAGCATACCCAAATTCATTGCTGTTTCGGCAAATCCGACACTCTGCTGAATTGTATCGTTAATTTCGCCACCGATAGCTATCGGTCCTCCAACGGCATCCATTCCGTATTTCCCCGAAAAGGTATCAATAAGCGAGTCAACTGTCATATATACGGTCGATACCGACTGCCAGAATGCCTCGTAAAATACCCTACCAAGCGTTTTCTCGGCAGCCTGTACGTAAAAGTCCATTTCACCGTATTCAATTCCGTTTTCAACAAACGTATTGAGACGGATATTCTCAAATGTAATCCTCTCGCCGTTTCGGAGAACGGTAACATCTATCTCCTCGCCGGCCGAGGACATAATTTTGTAGGAAAGATCCTGGTAACAGCGTACATTTTTCCCGTCGACACGGACAATTTCATCCGAGGGCATCAGTCCGGCTGATTCAAATGCACTGTTTTCCTCAAAGCTGTGCACAATTGTTGAGCCGATAATCGAGGTACAGGATACGATCACAGCCATAACGAGAAATGCGAGAGCAATATTCATCAAAGGGCCTGCTATAGTAATAAGCATCCTTTGCCAGACCGGTTTTGTGTTAAGAGGTATTTTGAACTTATGCTCCTCGGGAATCTCATCGTCGTATTCACCGACCATATTGATAAAGCCGCCTATTGGAATCGCACGTATGGAAAACGTGTTGTATTTTCCCTCCCAGCTTTTTATTCTCGGGCCCATACCGATAGCGAACTCGATAACGCCGACTCCGAATGCACGAGCAACGAGGTAATGCCCGAGCTCGTGGACAAAAATCAGCAAGCCGAATATGAATATCGTAATGACAAAGCTAATGAGGGTTGGAAGCATTGTTTATTTCTCCAAAGCAAATTTTCTGACGCAAAGTCTGGCCTGTTTATCCGTCTCAAAAATATCCGACAGCGTTGGGTCCTTAATAAAATATGCATTCTCGGTGGCATAAATGACAGAAGAAAACAGCGTCGGGAAATCAATTACACCGTCAAGGAAGAGCCTGACTGCCTCCTCGTCCGCACCGTTCATAGCACAGGGTATGTTACCACCCCTTGCAGCTGCCTCTCTTGCAAGAGCAAGCAACGGGAACGTTTTGGTATCGGGAGTTCGGAACTCAAGGTCCTTACCTGCCAGCGAAAGCGGCTCTCCCGACATAGGATAACGGTCGGGATAAGTGATGGCATACTGGATACAGAGGCGCATATCTGGCATTCCGAGCTGAGCAATCACGGCATTATCGTAAAACTCAACGAGTGAATGAACTATGCTCTGCGGATGGATTAGCACTTCAATTCGGTCAATCGGGATATCAAAAAGATAAGCAGCCTCGATAAGCTCAAGCCCTTTATTCATAAGGCTTGCACTGTCCACCGATATTTTCTTTCCCATCGTCCATCTCGGATGCCTTACAGCCATCTCGGGAGTGACGGATTTTAGAAAATCGCTGTCTCTGCCCAAGAACGGTCCGCCCGAGCCCGTAAGCAACAGCTTCCTTGGCTCCCTTCCGCAGGCAAGGCATTGAAAAATCGCAGAATGCTCACTATCGACCGGAAGAAGCACAGCTCCTCCCTCTTTAACCGTATTCGTAACGAGCGTTCCGCCGGCAACAAGCGTTTCCTTGTTGGCAAACGCAATCCTTTTCCCTGCTCTAGCGGCAGCGAGAGTGGGAGCAAGACCCTTTATTCCGAGTACGGCATTTACGAGCACAACACTCTCGTCCTCGGATGCGATTTCATTTAGTCCGTCATCGCCGCACAGAACGCTGATGTCGGTGTCCGAAAGCCTTGATTTAAGCTCGGAATATTGCTCTGTTCCTATGCTGACGGTGCGAGGCATAAACTCCCTGCACTGCTGCTCCAGCAAGTCTACATTACTGCCTGCGGCAAGCGCAGTCACTCTGATGCCCAGGGAGCGTGCAACGTCGAGCGTTTGGGTACCTATTGAGCCTGTTGAGCCGAGCAGGGCAATACTTGCGGGGATCATAAGCTACCTCTTATACCAAAAATAAGCTGATCACGTAGGTTGCGATAGCGACAGCAATAACACTGTCAAACCTATCGAGCATTCCTCCGTGTCCCGGGAACAGCTTTCCGTAGTCCTTAACTCCAAACTTGCGCTTAATAACCGAAGCGGCAAGATCACCGAGTTGGCTGAGAACTGAAAGCGGTATTGCAAAATACATAAATGCGTGGTGTCCGTCAAGGAAATAGATAAGCAGGCATCCGAGCAGACCGCCGCATATAGTGCCCCCGATCGCTCCCGCAACGGTTTTTTTGGGAGAAATGCTCGGGCAAAGCTTTTTTTTGCCAAATGCCATACCGGTGAAATACGCAAACGTGTCGGTGCCCCAGGAAATAAGAAGTATATATATAAGCACGTATATTCCGATATTATCGTCGACAAACGCAACCGAGTAAAAGCCTGCGGTCACGTAAAGCAGAAGTGCGAGCGCCATAAAAAGTCTGTCGGGATCGATACTCTTATGCGAGAATACCGAGACGACTGCGTAGTAAAGCACACCGACCAATAAAACGGTGCCAACACCGAAGCCGCCATAGCTACATCCAAGTGTTTCCAACAACGGAATGATCACTGCAAGAGCACACAGCAAAATCGAGGGGACGGTAATGTGATAATGCTTGCGAAGTCCGCAGCAGCCGAGCATCTCAAACACGCTTATTCCGCAAATAACGGCAAATGCGGCAGATACTCCGATGCTTCCGCCCCAGACGAGTATCGGCACAAAAATCAAAAGCGCAACTATTGCGGTAAGTATCCTTGTAAGCATAGCTTACCTCCCGTACCTTCGTTCTCTTTGCCTATAAGATTCAATAGCCTTTTCAAGCTCTTTTTTGTTAAAATCGGGCCAGAGAACGTCGGTGAAATAATATTCGGCATAAGCCGACTGCCAAAGCAAAAAATTTGAAATACGGTATTCACCGCTCGTGCGGATAACCAAATCCGGATCGGGCATTCCGTATGTATACAGGTGCTTTTCGATGTCGGCCGCCGTTACCTCGTTAGCGCCCGACTTAATCAAGCCGTTAACTGCGTTTACGAGCTCCTGACGCCCGCCGTACGAAAGACAGATTCCGAGCGTCATACCCGTGTTACACGAGAGACGTTTCTCAACCGAAACAAGAGCATCCCTGTACTTATCCTCAAACCTCGAAAGGTCGCCCAGAAGCCTGAGACGGATATTTTTACGAACCATTTCGGGCTCGTATTTTACTATGCCCTTACTCATCAGCTCCATCAGAGCTTTGACCTCACCTGCCTCACGGTTCCAATTCTCGTTTGAGAAGGCATAAACAGTGAGATACTCAATGCCCATATCGCTACAAGCATCAACGGTATCAACAAACGTATCAAGACCAACCTTATGCCCTGAGGTGCGGGGCATAAGGCGTTTTTTTGCCCATCTGCCGTTACCGTCCATAATAATTGCTATATGACGTGGAAGCATTTTTTCGTTATCCAAAACGGCACCTCCGCTGAGCTGTAATCAGATCTCCATAATGTCCTTGTCTTTTTTAGCAACAACGACGTCAACCTCTTTGATGTATTTGTCGGTAAGGTCCTGAATATCCTTTTCTGCGAGCTTGAGATCATCCTCGGTAAGCTCACCGGCTTTTTGTGCCTTCTTTGCGGCATCAACAGCCTCACGGCGGATATTACGGATAGCTACCTTACTGTCCTCACCCATTTTTGCGGTCTTTTTAGTAAGCTCTTTACGTCTTTCCTCGGTAAGAGACGGGAATGAAAGTCTGATAGATTTACCATCGTTCTGGGGGGTGATTCCAAGATCGGAAGCGAGAATAGCTTTTTCAATTTCCTTGAGAATGCTGGTTTCCCAGGGTGTAATAAGAAGAGTTCTTGCATCGGTAGTCTTAACGGTTGCAACGCCATCAAGACCGGTGGGAGTTCCGTAATAAGGAACCGTAATCTTGTCAAGAAGCTTTGCGCTTGCTCTGCCGACTCGTATAGAAGCAAAATCCTCTCCGAGCACAGCAATTGTCTTTTTCATTTTTTCTTCATAAGGCTTAACGTCAAATCTCATCTTTTGTTCCTCCGTATTTTAGTTTATTAGTTGTGAAGCAGGGTTCCTATATCTTTACCCTCGGCAGCAAGAATAATGTTATCGGGATCCGAGAGTGCAAAAAGGACGGTGTTTATGTTGTTTTCCTTGCCTATGGCAGTTGCGGAAGTGTCAATTGCGTTAAGACCGAGGGCAAGCGACTCGGAATATGTAAGCTCGTCAAACTTTTTGGCATCGGTGTATTTTGCGGGATCCTTATCGTAAACTCCGTCGACGTTCTTTGCCGAAAGAACGGCATCGCATTTCAGCTCTGCGGCACGAAGCATCATACCGGTATCGGTCGAAAAGAAGGGATAGCCGACACCGCAAGCAAGAATAACGACCTCGCCGCGCTCAAGACATTCAATAGCGCTGTACTGCGAATAATTATCGCAGACCTGTGCGATGGGAAAAGCGCTCATTACGCGTGCGGTAACTCCTGCCTTGATGAGGTAATCCTGCATTGCGAGAGAATTGATAACTGTAGCGAGCATACCCATATGATCGCCTCTGACACGTTCGATTGTCAAGCCGCCCTGACGGGCACCTCGCCAGATATTACCTGCGCCGATAACGACGGATACCTGAATACCTTTTTCGGTAAGCGTTCTTATCCTTTTGCTTATCTCGGAGAGAAAATCGCCATCGAGGATTTTACCCGAATCAGATGCCAAAGCCTCACCGCTGAGTTTTAGTAAAATTCTTTTGTACTTAACTTCCATTTTTAACTCCTTAGCCGTTGGTTGTATATCTGAAAATCTCAAGCATATCGTCAAGCTCATCCGTCATTCCGGATGCAAATGCATTTACGGGAGATATCGTACCGTTTTCGGCAAAAAACATCTCGTCAGAAAAATACTGCTTATACAGATCCGAAGTGTATTTTGAAAACTTCCCCGAGGAGTAGTCCTCGGCACCAAAAAGCGAAATTATTGATTTACTTATACTCAGCTCAGTCGTGTCGTTGCCAATAATGATTCTCTCAGCATAGTATGGCTCGGTCTCTGCGGATGACTCATACCGATTTGTAGTTGTGCCTATATTTTTATTGACACACACGATAATCATATAGTTATCGTAATTTTCGAGATCAAAGCCCGCATCGGCAAAACCTCCGAGCGACTCAAAGCTGGTGCTTGAGAACATCATATCCAATGCATAGATCTTATTCTCAAACTCACTCGTGTGGTCAAAGTAGGCTCTTTGGTAGGTAACCGTCGGCGTATGTCCGTATGCCTCGCATTCTGTTATCAATCGGTTCTTTGCTGATGAAACGGTGTTGTGGAAGGCATCCTCGGTCCCACTGTCAAAATCGCTCTTTTTGTCCGAAAGGAAAAGCTCGATAACAAGCATACTGCCCTCAAAACTACTGCAGGAGCCGAGCTCGGACATAGGAAACTTTTCATTTCCCTCATCCTCCTTCACAAGCAGCGTGCAAAGACTGTAGGTCAGCTTATACCTGCCTGACTCCCGAACCGCGTAGAGAGTGACGTCTATGCCGTCAACGGTTCTTGCATCGATCTCCACCCTGCCGTCCTCAAGCTCGGTATACACAACCGTTTTACTGTAAATAAACGATTGGAATGAGCTGCGAGGAATATACAGAGCATATGTGCGTCCGCGAATGCTCGAAAGCGCCTTTCCGCCATAGCCGGGATAGCCGGTAAAATACTCAAGCATCCCGCTGTCGGCAGTATATATGCTCTCGAGAAATGCCCACAGCGAGCTGTATTCGACAAATTCCTCATCCGAAACAGGTACGGCAACAGCAGAGTCCTTTGAACCGTCATACAAGGAGTTACACATAAACATCTTAATTGCACGCCTGTCATTCTCGATAAGATTAAGTATAACCTCATCGTTCAAAACCTCATTCTCGATGACTACAGATGTTTCCTCTACGGAGGTCTCCTCATTACTGATAAATTCCGACTCATCTTCGCCTCCGCAGGCAAACATTGTAAGGCAAACAGAAACGGCAAGAAGCAGTACTATTAACTTTTTAGAAAATATTATATTATTACTCATGATAAGCATTATAACAAATTAAATTACTTATAGCAACAGTATTTTGTTACATTATTAGGAGAAAACGATTTCTTTGCGTACACATCTGACGACTTTTACACTGTCACCGAAAAATACTGCAGCATAGGACGGATTTATGTAATTATTCGTCTCAGCGGGAAGTGTCAGGCAAAGGTCAACTCCGATATCGGTCGGGAGAGCCGAAACCGACTCTGCAAGCGAGGCAATATCGATAACGGTGATTCCGCTTTTTGATCTTTTCTCGACGTTCATCGGCGCTTCAAATGCCGCCAGAATATCATCGACAGACATTTCGGTTTTGAGTGAAAGAACGTAAACACCTTTTACCGGTCTGCTTTTCTTGACCAACAAAACTGCCTTATTGATTACCATCCCCGGAAAAGCAACCGCCGAAAGACGGCTGACTATTTCCTCGGGTGCAACCTCCTCGGTAAGGCGTATATCCAAAGCCTCGTTCTCGCCCTCCTGATACATCGAAAGAGGAAGCACGATGCTCAGCTTCGGATGGGGATTAAAGCCCTCCGAAAACGCAATCGGCAACTTTGAACGGATCAGCATCCTCGCAACAGCACGTTGAAGGTCGAGATGCGATATATTCTTGAGCATCCCTGTTTTTGAAAAGAAAACTCTGATATCAGACATTTTCGACGCTCCTTTCGCAAACGCTGTTCTTACCGCAAAGCGAGGCAGCTCCGCAGCCCGAGCATTTTGTACGGCAATCGGGTGTGGTAACACCTTCTGCCGCCTTGCTGTATTCGCTCAGCATAAACCTCTTGGTAACCCCTATATCAATAAAGTCCCAGGGCAAAAGCTCATCTATTCCGAATTTACGGTTAGCGTAAAAGGCAGGATCGATTCCGCTCTCCTCAAAGACGGATATCCACTTATTGTAGTCGAAATACTCATCCCAGCCATCAAGTATCATACCTTTTTCAAAAGCCCTGTATATCGCTTTGCCCAGCCTGCGGTCGCCGCGTGCAAGCACCGCCTCGATGCGCGATACCCTTGCATCATGGTATTTGTAGGATATCTTTCGGGATCGTATCTCGCCCTTGAGAAGCTGTTGCTTGCGCTCAAGCTCCTCAAGCGTATCCTGCGCACACCATTGGAAGGGGGTAAACGGCTTTGGTACAAAGCAGGAAACGCTGACTGTAACATTTACGTTACCGCGCATACGCTTTTTTGAGTAATAAAGATCCACTATTTTGTGTGCAAGCTCGGCAATTCCCTTAATATCCTCATCGGTCTCGGTGGGAAGTCCGTTCATAAAATACAACTTAAGGTTTGTTCTGCCGCCATCAAACGATTTTGCACAGGCTACAAGAATCTCCTCTTCGGTTATGTTCTTGTTGATAACGTCACGCATCCTCTGCGTACCCGCCTCGGGCGCAAAGGTAAGACCGCTCTTACGCACCGACATTACCTTTTTCATCAGCTCCTCATAAAAGGCATCAATACGCATTGAAGGAAGCGACAGATTTACTTTTTTATCGTCGGTCCACTCAAGCAGCGAATCGATAAGCTGAGGCAAACGTGTATAATCACTGATAGAAAGTGAGGTAAGCGCAATCTCGGAGTATCCGCTGTTCTCAATGGACTCAAAAGCATCACGTTCAAGCACATCCGGCGATTTTTCACGGTAAGGACGGTATATCATACCCGCCTGGCAAAAACGGCATCCCCTGATACAGCCACGGAATACCTCGAGCATCACACGGTCGTGTACGGTTTCCAAGAACGGCATTGGGCATTTCCGCGGGAACGAAACCCCGTCAAGATCACGGATGATTCTTTTTTTGACCATTTCGGGAACACCCTCTCGCACAGGAGTGAACGAAGCAAGCGTTCCGTCGGCATTATATTCATCCTTGTACATACAGGGAACATAGAAGCCCTCAAGACGGGATGCTCTGTACAAAAACTCCTCTCTCGACAAACCCTGATTTTTGCATTCACGGTAAAGTGCGGTCAGCTCGGGAAGAGCCTCCTCACCCTCTCCGATCGAAAAGATATCGATAAACTCGGCAACCGGCTCAGGGTTATAGGAGCAGGGACCGCCGGCTATGACAATCGGGTCGCCCTCTCCTCTATCCCTTGAGCAAACGGGGATGCCTCCAAGATTGAGCATGGCAAGAACGTTGGTATAGCACATCTCATACTGAAGCGTAAACGCAACGATATCAAATTCGGAAAGCGCATCCTTGCTCTCGAGCGCATACAGAGGAAGGCTGTGCTTTTTGAGCTGCTCGCACATATCCTCCCAAGGCATATACGTGCGCTCACAGCAAACGTATCCTGTCTTATTGAGCACGTCGGCAAGTATCTTCATGCCGAGGTTGGACATGCCTATCTCGTAGGTATCGGGAAAGCAAAAGCAAACCCTAACGTCTGCCTTGGTATGGTCGGGAATCTCGGACGAGAACTCTCCGCCTACGTACCTTCCCGGTTTTTGCACATTTTCGAGCAATTCGGTATATTTTCCCCAATTATTCAAATCAGTTTCTCCTTCAAATAAAATCCCGTAAAGCTGTTTGGATTTTTGGCAACCTCCTCAGGAGTGCCCTTGGCAATAACAGTACCGCCTGCGGCACCCCCCTCGGGTCCCAGGTCTATAATATAGTCGGCGGTCTTTATAACATCAAGATTATGTTCGATAACAAGAACTGTATTTCCCGCTTCCACAAGTTGTTTCAAAACATCTATAAGGTTTGCAACATCCGCAGTATGGAGACCCGTGGTTGGTTCATCAAGAATATAAATAGTCTTACCTG
>JAZNCU010000045.1:0-6996 GCA_045587745.1 Eubacteriales bacterium
CAGGCCGCACTCATGCAGATAGCGGCGTGCATGCTCGCTGTAAGCAAGATTCACGTCGGAAATTATATCCACTATACGGCGATTTGTTTCCTCGGGAAGGCACTCATCCTTGCATCTGTTGCCTGCTTCCATATGGAAAATTGGAATATGAAGTCGTTTTGCGGCAATAGCCGAAAGGCAGGAGTTGGTATCACCGAGGATAAGGAGAGCATCGGGCTTTATCTGATTCATCAGTTTGTAGGAGCAGTTGATAATGTTGCCAACCGTTGCGCCAAGATCATCCCCTACCGCATCCATATAGACCTCGGGATCCTCAAGCCTTAGATCCTTGAAAAAGACACCGTTAAGGTTATAATCATAGTTCTGACCCGTGTGAGCAAGTATAGTGTCAAAATACCCACGGCACTTGTTAATAACTGCCGAAAGACGAATTATCTCAGGACGTGTTCCGACTATGATAAGCAGCCTCAGCTTTCCGTTATTTTTGAACGTAATATCCCTGTAATCAGTTTTTATTGCCATTATTCCACCGCCTCAAAATAAGTATCGGGTTTATTGGGGTCGAACTGCTCGTTTGCCCACATTACCGTAACAAGATTCTCGGTTTCCGAAAGATTTATTATACTGTGAGTATAGCCCGGGAGCATATGTACCGCCTCAATCTTATCTCCGCTTACCTCAAACTCAAGCACCTCGTCGCTGCCGATTTTGCGTTCCCTGATCAGTCCCCGACCGCTGACAACGATAAAGAATTCCCATTTTGTGTTGTGCCAATGCTGTCCTTTAGTAATTCCGGGCTTTGATATATTCACCGAGAACTGACCGCATTTTTCGGTTTTTAACAGCTCGGTAAAGCTACCCCTTTCATCCTCGTTCATCCTTAGCGGAAACGCTATTTTCTCCTTCGGTAAATAGGAAAGATACGTGGAGTAGAGCTTCTTTGAAAAGGAATACTCGGGTATCTCGGGCATAACGAGCGTGTGCGATTGAGAACTGAAGCGGTTAAGCAGCTCGACTATCTCGCCAAGCGTAACTCTATGTGTAACGGGTGCGGCGCAATACCTTCCGTCGCTGCACAATACGGCGCGGATACCGTCAAATTCGCAACGATGCTCATTCCCCTGCAACGCATCAAGCATTTCGGTTACGAGATCGTCTATATACAGCAGCTCAAGCTCTGCACTTTTATCGTTAACGGTAATGGGAAGGTCATTGGCGATATTATGGCAAAACGTTGCGACAGCCGAATTATAATTAGGTCTGCACCACTTGCCAAATAAATTCGGAAACCGGTACACGAGCACCCTGGCACCGCTTTCCTCCGCATACTCAAAAAACAGCTCCTCCCCTGCTTTTTTGCTTCTGCCGTAATCGCTGTCGTATCTGCCGATAAGAGTAGCCTGTATAGAGGAAGAAAGCATGACGGGACAGGTGTTTCCGTGCCTTTTCAGAGTGTCAAGCAGTAGAGAAGCAAATCCAAAATTACCCTGCATAAACTCCTCGGGCTTCTGCGGACGGTTTACGCCGGCAAGATTAAACACAAAATCCGCCTTTGAGCAGTATTCGTCAAGAAGCCAAGGTGCGGTATCAATATCGTACAGATACAGCTCCTCGATACAAAGCTCGGGACGGGTCTTATCCTTGCCGTCCTTTAAATTTTCAAGCGCATGGACCAGATTTTTGCCAACAAATCCGTTTGAACCGGTAATAAGTATTTTCACAGCTTTCCGTCCTTTTTTGCGTTTCAATATATAAATTCGCCTTATTGCCCGATATCAGGCTATGCGTCACGTTTTCCGCCCTCAACTATACCATCACGCCTGAACACTCTGGCAAACGTACAAAAGAAGCATTTTGCATCAAAGCAAAAGCTCATCCTATTGACGTACTCTCCGTCAAGCATTGCTTTTTCGCAAATACCGATCATATCTCTGCCATTGATCTGCGCCCAACCGGTGAGTCCGGGAAGTACATCGTTTGCTCCGTAGCGATCACGCTCGGATACAAGGTCAAACTGATTCCAGAGCGCGGGTCTTGGTCCGACAAAGCTCATATGACCTACAAGTATATTAAAAAGCTGGGGCAGCTCGTCAAGACTTGTCTTCCGCAAAAAGCCTCCGAGCGGTGTAATCCATTTATCGGGCTCCTGCAATTCATCTGTTGGGGCATCCTTGGGAGCATCGGTCCGCATTGTTCTGAACTTAAGTATCTCAAAATGCGTTTTATGTATACCTACACGCTTCTGTCTGAACAACACGGGGCCGTTTGAATCAATTTTTATGAATAAAGCTATTAACGCTATAGGTACTGCAAGCACAGCAAACCCGAGTATCGCTGCCGCTATATCTAAAAACCGTTTCATAAAGCGTTTATACAAAGTTGATTCCTCCACCGTAAAATCGATGTCATCGGTCGGCAAAAGCCGGGCAACCCCAATACGGACATGTCCATCCAAGTTACATTTTACCACTTAACATCCAAAAAAACAATAGGAAGTACACATTTTTTGATTCCGAATAAAACATCATTAAAGTAAAAAACAAGAATTCTCTTGTATGAAAGTCGATATTGGTATATAATATTCCATATTACAAATTCAGGAGAATCGAAAATGAGGCTAAACGCAATTTTCGGATCACATATGGTATTTGCCGCCGGACAGCCGATACGCATTTACGGCAACGGAGAAGGTAATGCAAGTATCACCTTCGGCGGCATTACAAAAAACATACGCTCGCAAAGCGACTACTGGATGGTCGAATTTCCACCTATGATACATGGCGGCCCATACGAGTTGAAATTCAGCACTGACGAGGAAACGGTTTTGCTCTCGGATATTTATATCGGAGAAGTATATTTGTTTGCAGGGCAGTCAAATATGCAGTTTAAGCTGAATGAGTCTACGTTCCCCCGCGAGAAATATACTTCGGATGAGCGTCTGCGCCTGTTCTCGACCGAAAGGATAGAAAAAACCGATGTTTTCACCCCAAAAGACGGTTGGGTTAAATGTCGGTCGGACGAAATAGGTAATTGGTCGGCAATAGCTTATCTTACATCAAAGAAAATTGCCGAAATAAAGAACGTTGTCGTTGGAATAATCGTTTGCTATCAGGGAGGCTCGGTAATCGAGAGCTGGGTGCCGGCAGGTACGTTTGAAAAAATCGGCATAGAATTATCCGATGAGGAAAAGCACTTTGATCATTTCAGCAGTGATTTTTCCGAATGGAATATGAACGGAGCTTTGTACGAGCAATGCTTTTCTCAGGTAGTCCCCTTCCCGCTGTCTGCGGTTATATGGTATCAGGGCGAAAGCGATACCTCCCCTGCCGAAGCAAGCATATACGGAAAAGAGCTTTCGGAGATGATCAAAGTTTGGCGCAACGATCTCAAAAACGATGAGCTGCCGTTTGTTATCGTTCAGATAGCTGATTTTCTTCCCCGTGACGACGAAGCCTGGCATAAGCTGCAGGACGAGCAGCTCAAAATACAGGACACACTCCCCTACGTAAAAACCGTAATTTCGGCGGACGTTTGCGAAATCGATCACATTCATCCGCCAACAAAAACAGCCCTTTCGGCACGGATAGCCAAAGCTCTGACCGAATAGTATAAAAACACCGCCGATTGAACCTCGGCGGTGAAATTTTCAATTGCGCTTTTTACGGAAAAATATAATAACCACAGCCGCAATAGCAATAGCCAATGCGGGCACGAGGATATAAAGCAATACGTCGCTGTTTCCGCTGTTGTCGACGTCACCTTCCCCAACGCTGCCGTCAGATTCAGTACCCTCTGAGGAGCTTTGACTCACGGATCCTTCGGGGGATTCCGAAATGTCAGATTCAGTACCCTCCGAGGTGCTTTGACTCACGGATCCTTCGGGAGATTCCGAGATGTCAGAAGTAGAGTCATCATCATTATCCGGCACGTCGGTATCGGACGAATCAACGTTTGATCCCTCTGATGAGTTGTCATTTGAATCTGTATCTGTCGACGTATCACTGTTAGAATTATCCTTATTTACGCCCACCAGGAACTCGGAGCAAAATACAAAATTTCCGCCATATATGTTGAAGGTCATTTTTACATATCTTGCACTGACAGGCTCGGTTTCGTATTTGATACAGGAGTTCACCGAGTCAAGTATCAGAGGTACACTTCCCAGCTTTTGAAAGCTTCTGCCGTTCGATGAAATGCTCAGTTCGATATCCAAAGGCATTCCGATTCCGTAATCCATACGGTTGTCAAAATGAGCAACAAAATCAGTAAGATCATTCCGCACCTCACCAAGGTCAACGGTAACGCTGTATTTCCCCTGCGAATCGGGCAGAGAGTTATGAAATGCGTGCCAATCTGTCGAAAGAGCCTTGTCAGCGAGCTTTCCGTCAGTAAGCTCCTTGCCGCTTACGTTCTGGTAGTCCGCTCCGTTGCCGTCAACGTAGGAAGCGCTGCCGGAGTATTTTTTACCGATAGATATCCAATCAACGTCATCCGATATAAGGCTGTCCATGCCGATATCATCTACTATAATCGTCTCAGGGTCGCTGAATTCGGGACGCACGTCATCAATATCCGATTGGGTGAGAGTACCCTTGGCATATTTATAGGTAAGGTCATATACCATACGGTAACGCGGGCTGCTCGAATAGCAGGCAGAATAATAAACCGCCGTTTTTCCGTCCTGATAATACATTTTGACAGCATCCATCATCGAAGAATTCAATCCGCCCTCGAGATAATTCAGATAGCGATCAAAATACTCATCCTGAGTAACTTTACCGTCAACCTCCATTTCCATACTCATTCCGTACTGCTCCGAAATAGATACGCTGGTAGGCACACGTTTAGGATCGTTGTAACCCATCCACATCAGATTGGGCTGCATACACACAACGTCAAATCCAAGCTCTTCCCAACGATGATAACCGTTGGCCTTATACCAAGGAATCCATATAAATTTCAGCCCCTTGGAATGAAGATAATCCGCTGTATATTGGAGCAGCTTAACATCACCTTCTTCGACCACAAATTCCTCAAGCCAATAAAAACCGACCAAATCGAGATTTTTGTAGCCTTCCTGTTCAAAACGTGAGATTTGCTCGTCGATCATCCATCGGATAGCATATTTTCGGTCCTCGTCTTTTGAGAAATTAAGACTTTTTCCGCCGAGAGTACCGAAATTGGTAGCCTTCTTATTCGGGTACAGGATAGTAAAGAAAACGCCTACCTTGCTGTTTTTGTCGTTAAGCGCAGCTTTTGTTGTACCGTATGCCTTCTCGAGCGCATCAACGTTGGCACCGCTGTAGAAGGTATCGTCAACGTATGCCGTCCAGTCGATGGCTTTCGTAGGATTGTTTGCATCGTAATGCATTCTTGCCCCCGAAGGTCCGTAGTCCATACAAGGTAAAAACAGATAGCTGTCAAAAAACCGGTCTTTTATATTACCGTTTTTATCTAAATATGCGGTGTACGGCAAAAGGTCACGCTCATAGTGCCTGCCGTTGTCATAGCCCGACCTGCGGAAAGTATACGTAAGACAAACGTTTTCGTAGCCGTCAAGATCATCGGCAGTGGGCACGTCAGCTGCTGCGCTTACGCCTGAGCACAGCAGGCTCGTTAAAAGAAGAAAAACCGAAAGTATCGCCGTTATAAGCTTTTTCATTAGGACCTCCAAAGACAATTATATCACAGAAATTTCGCAACAACTGTTATCGTAAGCATTATATCATAAGTAAAATGTTTTATCAAATGGTTTTATTAAAAATTTCGCAAAACAAAAGGATGTGTAAAAATTCTGCACATCCTTTTACTGTTCTTGTAAATCTCGTTCTATCCTCAGTAGGAAGATTTTAAGCGATTTAATTACTTACCCTGCTCAAGTGCAAGAGTAATGGTGGTTGCATCGCAAACCTCGGTCGGTCCAAAGTACTGGATAGCGCCGGGATAAACGAAGCAGGTATTCTCTGCCCACTCGGCTCTGTGTGCGGCAAAATACTTAAAGGGATTGCCCTCGAGCTCAACAAGCGCCTTACGGATAACGGGCTTGTCCTTGCCGTGTCTTCTCTCGATGTTCATCATCTTGGTCATAGGCATACCGCCTGCAACCCATTCCTCAGCGGGATTGCTGAGATTGGAAACCTTAGAGAGATAGCCGGTGTAGCCGTACTGGATAAGCATAAATGCGTTATATCCAAGCGAGTAACAATAATCGGCATCGAAGTTCGAGGGGAAAGCACAACGTCCCTCGTAGCCGAGGAAGTGGTGAAGCGCCGAGAATTTTCCGCTGTAGGTGCCTGCGGCCTTGCGTGCCTTGAGGTTATCGGCAACGAGTGCGGAAAAGAGTTTTTCGGACTCGATGAGCGAAACCTGAACGTTACCGTGAGGATCACGCTCAAGGAAGAGCTGCTGCTGAATGGACTGAGGAAGAATCGCAAATACTGCCATAGATTCTTTGGTAAGGCCTGCCTCGATGAATGCGTATTTGTCAGCCCATGTGGGAAGTGCATTGAACGCATCGGTTTTCTCGCCTGCCAAAAGCTCGTTAATCTCAGCAATAAGAACCGAGAACTCGGGCACGAACTCAACGATTCCCTCGGGAATGATAGCTACACCGAAATTCCATCCCTTTGCGGCACGGGTAGCAACGGAATCAGCGATATAATCGGCAATCTCGGCCATAGACATCTTCTTTGCGGCAACCTCCTCGCCGATAAGGCAGATGTTGGGACGAGTTTGGAGAGCGCACTCCAGCGCAACGTGAGATGCGGAACGGCCCATAACCTTTACAAAATGCCAGTACTTCTTTGCGGAATTTGCGTCACGCTCAATGTTACCGATAATCTCACTGTATGTCTTAGCGGCGGTATCAAATCCAAAAGAACACTCGATATCCTCGTTTTTAAGGTCGCCGTCGATAGTCTTGGGGCATCCGATAACCTGAACACCTGCGTTGTTAGCGGCAAAATACTCAGCAAGAACTGCTGCGTTGGTGTTGGA
>JAZNCU010000046.1:0-27873 GCA_045587745.1 Eubacteriales bacterium
CATCAATGAGGCAATCGAGGGCTCGGGCTTCGGCACCGTTACCTTTGAGGCTATCGGAAACATTGAGAACCGTTATGATGCAGTTCCCGCAGGCGAGTACGCTATCGGCTACGGCGCATGGGGCGGCGCTGCTTTCTATCCTTTCCGTAACTTCCAGGTTTACATGGATCCCGATCAGTACACCATCAACGAGGGTGCTAACTACGATCCTACCACCGAGACTGTTACCCTTATCGTTGACGGCGAAGAGGTTACCATGACTTGGCAGAAATGGTCTCAGTCTATGAACGGCAGCGGCGAATACGCAACCGCTTCCACCTCTACCAAACTCGCTATCACCGCTCAGCTCGAGGAGCTCTTCCTCGCTACCTACTACCGCATTCCTCTTTGCGCTACTACCATTTGCTCTATGCTTTCGTACCAGTGCAGCTACTACACCGAGGACTACAACATCATGTACGGCTTCGGCGGAATGCGTCTCCTTAACTACACCTACGACGATACTGCTTGGGCAGAGTTCGTTGCAGAGCAGATTGATGAGAACGGCGAGATCGATTATCAGTAATCTGTCAGTTACCTTCAAAAGTTTTTAACTTACCTGTTGTAATTTAAGACTTTTATGCAATGGGGAGAGCTCGCTCTCCCCATTGCTTTTCTCACTCATTGGGGCAATGTCCCAAATACACGAAAAACAGCAAAAATCAATGTTGGGTAGATTGCCGTAAAAAAAATTTCGGTTGTTTACCGCCTTTCACGGAACAGGATAAACAATCGAAAGGAGTAAAAAATGGGAAAACTAAAATACGTTCTTAAAAGAATAGTTTTGATGTTCTTCACGCTGTTCGTCATCGTGATGATATGCTTTATGCTTATCAGGCTGCTTCCTCACGAGATGCCTCAGGATAAAAACCTTCAGGAGGTTATGAAGGCTCGTTGGGAGGCTCTTGGGTATTACAAACCTCTGCTTGTGCAGTTTGGTATTTACCTTAAAAATATTTTTACCGAGGGCGATTTTGGTACCTCGTGGTACGTTTCCTCGATGAAGCCCGCTATGGAGCTCATTACCGGACGTCTGCTTCCTACCGTGCTCGTCAACCTTTATTCGCTTATTGTTTCGATCCCTATAGGTATAGGATTCGGCATTTTTGCCGCAATTAAAAAGAACAAATGGCAGGATCATCTCATCAGCACGGGAGTAATGGTATTCGTATCCATCCCCAGCTATGTTTATGCGTTCCTGGTACAGTACATCTTCTACTTCAAGCTCGGCTGGTTCCCTCAGAGAGTTTACTCTTTGGCGGATGCAGGCGGATCCTGGTTTACCTGGGATATGCTTTTCAGTATGGTATTGCCTATTATGGCACTTTCGTTTGGTACGATTGCGGGTCTCACCCGTTTTACCCGTGCCGAGCTGACCGAGACACTTACCTCGGATTATATGCTTCTCGCACGCACAAAGGGCCTGACACGTGCACAGGCCACCACACGCCATGCGCTCAAAAACGCAATGGTGCCTATCCTGCCCATGATTATTTCGAGCTTTATCGGTATTTTGGGCGGCTCTATGATTATCGAGCAAATTTTCTCGATTCCCGGCGTAGGACAGCTGTATATTCAGGCTATCAACCTGCTTGACTACGACGTATTTATGGCTGACAGTATCTTTTATACCTTTGTTAGCCTTCTTGCCGGAATCGTTGTTGACATAAGCTACGGATTTATTGATCCGAGAATCAGAATGGGGGAGAGATAAAATGAGTAAAGAATTAAAGCTCCAGCCCATTCCCAAGGAAAAGTTTGAGTTTGTCAATAAGGGCGAGCGTCTTTCCGACCGTAAATTTGACGACAAGCCCATCAGCTATTTCAAGGATGCCTGGATCCGCTTCCGTAAGAACAAAGCATCCATTATAGCTGCAGTTATCATTGTTTTAATTATTTTCTTCGCTATTTTTGCTCCTATCTTGAAAACGGGACAGTATGATGCGCAGTTCCTTGATCCCTATTATGCAAAAATGGGTCCCCGTGACCTCTTCCTCAGCGAGACTTTTGGTATTGCAAACGGTACGGTTGAGCGTAAGATCAACTCTCGTCAGTATCTGCTTACGCTCGCTATGGGCGTAGGTGCGGACGGCTATGACGGCGAGACTGTCACCGTTGGCGAGGCGAGCGATAAATATATGCCTGTCAGGAACTTTATCTCGCTTTCCGAGAACGAGGTTACCAAAAAGACCACTGTTTCGGCTGACATTGATACCTATCTCGAGATCGGCTTTATGTATAGGCAGATCGAGCAGAGCGAGTACGAGGTAATTCGTGCTTGGGAGAAGGAGACAGGCCTCCACGTTCTTTATCCTCTTATCGAGAACAATGAGTTCTGCGCCGATGCAACCAACGCAAACTATTGGTACAAAGCCGACGCAAAGCTTAATCCCCTCAATGATAAGGGTAAAAAGATCAGCATAGATTCCGATACCGATTTATCCTCCATCAAGTTTGAGGATAACTATATGCGTGACGAGAACGGCGATCCCGTTTATTACGTATATACCGGCGGCGGAACCGTTGAGACCGCACAGTACAAGGTGCGTGTGCTTTACTACAACTACTACGTTTACAAGAACGGCTTTGAGCCCGAATATATCTTCGGAACCGACAGCCAGGGCTATGACCTTTCGCTCCGTATGGCTATCGGTATCCGCCTCTCGCTCCTCGTTGCCGTATTCGTGTCGGTGATCAACTTCGTCCTCGGCGCTATCTACGGTGCTATCGAGGGTTATTACGGCGGCGCAATCGATATGGTTCTCGAGAGGATTTCGGATATTCTCAACGGTGTGCCGTTTATCGTCGTTGCAACGCTGTTCCAGCTGCATCTGGCGAAAAAGGTCGGACCGATACCGAGCTTGCTGTTTGCATTCGTCGTAACGGGCTGGATAGGAACGGCGGCGCGTGTGCGTACTCAGTTCTACCGATTTAAGAACCAAGAGTACGTTATGGCGGCAAGGACACTCGGCGCACGCGACAAGCGTATTATATGGAAGCATATATTCCCCAACACGCTCGGAACCATCATCACCTCCAGCGCATTGGTTATCCCCAGCGTTATTTTCAGTGAGAGTATGCTTTCCTTCCTGGGTATAGTTAACCTTGGCGGATCTAAAATGACCTCGCTCGGCACTCTGCTTTCGGATGCAAGCAACATCTGGACCAATTATCCTCACCTTATGATTTTCCCCGCAATCGTTATTTCGCTTTTGATGATATGCTTCAACCTGTTCGGAAACGGACTCCGTGATGCATTCAACCCGTCACTGCGCGGAGTGGAGGACTGATATGGCTAACAAGATTCTTGAAGTTAACAATCTAAAAATCTCCTTCCGTACACAGGGCGGTATCCTTAAAGCCGTACGTGATATTTCCTTTGATCTCGAAAAGGGCGAGACACTTGCAATAGTAGGCGAGTCCGGCTCGGGCAAATCGGTTACGTCCAAAGCGATTCTCGGTATACTTGCAGGCAACTCTATCGTAGAGGGCGGCGAGATACTTTTTGACGGTAAGGACCTTTTGAAAATCGATGAGGAGGAGATGCATAAGATCAGAGGCGATAAGATCGCTATGATCTTCCAGGATCCCCTTTCCTCGCTTAATGATATCGTTAAGGTGGGCAAACAGCTTACCGAGGCAATGCTTCTTAAAAACAAAGCCTCCCGTAAGTCCTCCCGTAAGGAGTTTAACCGCCTTGTAGGTATTCTTGAGGAAAACCTTATTGAGGTTGGCGGAAAATCCGCAAGCTCAAGCGTTACCAAGGCGGTAAAAACCTTTGACGCCTTCAACGTTGTCGCAATTAAATACGAAACTGCGTATAACGAAGCGCATATTATTGCCGACGAGCTTATCGGTGATATTGACGGACTCGTTTTCAGCATCGGAAAAAAGCAAAAAATCAACATCAAGGACAGGCTCGGTGTTATTATCAAGCGTCTGCCCCGTGTTAAAAATCAGTTCCTTACCGCAGGCAGTGACGATAAGATCGAGCAGTATTGCCGTAAGGTAGGCGAGGTTCGTTCGACTTATTCCGATAAGAACGAATCGGGCATTAACGCAGTTATCTCGGTAGTGAACGAGGTTAAGGAATTTCTCGAGGAGCTGGTATCGCACGAGCGTCCCGATTTCTTCCGCATAGGCTACTACGCAATGATGAATCCGGGCGCCAACCTTACGTCCATGCCGGTTTGTCAGCTCAACGAGATGACTCTTAAGTACCTTGACGAACACTTTATGAGCGATTTTATCGCTATGGAAGTTACCGGACTTGAGCACGCAAGCCGCAAGTCTCTTGATGCTAAAAAGAAGGTTATCGAGGCTATGCCCGAGGTGCGTGCATTCTTTGCAAAGGGCGGCTTCTCGAAATCGGATGCTAAAAAGCAGTTTAAGTATATTGCAGGTCTCGTAGAGGCGTGCATTAACCCTCTCGATATTGTAAAGGACAGCCTTACCTATACCTTTAGCTCCGCACTTGACAATGCAATCGACAAATACCTCTATGCTGTTGTAAACAACCCCCGCGAGGAAAAGAGATTTGCACGTCAGAGTCAAAAACGCGAGCGTCTTATCCAGAGGGGCAAAACGGTTGACTGGAAGGTTATTCCCGCAACGGTTTATGACCTGGATGAGTTGATCGGTAATATTCTCAAAACACTTGATAACGTTGCCGCAAAATACAGCAATGATATCGCCTCGTCCGTAAAAGAGAATATGAACGAAAAGGCCGTTGCTCTTATAGACTATCTCAAGGAAAAGGCTTCCGCAGTGGTTTATAAGCTAACAAAGACTATGGCAAAGGAAAAGGCTATCAAGCTTCTTGATGAGGTTGGTATCCCCGAGCCCAGAATCCGCTACAATCAGTATCCGTTTGAGCTTTCGGGCGGTATGAGACAGCGTGTGGTTATCGCTATTGCGCTTGCCGCAAATCCAGATATCCTCATCTGTGACGAGCCTACCACCGCACTTGACGTTACCATTCAGGCGCAGATTCTTGAGCTGATCAACAACCTCAAAAAGGAACGTAACCTCTCTGTTATCTTTATCACTCACGATCTTGGCGTCGTTGCTAACATTGCCGATAAGCTGGCTGTTATGTACGCAGGTAAGATCGTTGAGTACGGAACAGCAGACGATATCTTTTACGATCCCCGTCATCCCTATACTTGGGCTCTGCTTTCGTCTATGCCCGACCTCGATACAAAAGAAAAGCTCGAGGCTATCCCCGGTACTCCCCCCAATATGATCTATCCTCCTGTGGGTGATGCATTTGCTGCGCGTAATAAATACGCTCTCAAGATCGACTTTGAGCAGCAGCCTCCGCAGTTTGAGGTATCTCCGAGTCACTGGGCAGCTACCTGGCTTTTGCATCCCGATGCTCCCGAGGTTGAGCCTCCCCGCATCATCACCGAGCGCATCGAGCGTATGACCAAGAGAGGAGGTATGTAATATGGTTGATAAAAATCAGGAGGTTCTTCTCCGGGTTGAAAATCTGTGTCAGTTTTTCAAATCGGGAAGATACGTCAACAAAGCCGTAAACAACGTCAGCTTTGATATCAAAAAGGGCGAGGTATTTGGCTTGGTAGGCGAGTCGGGCTGCGGTAAAACCACTACCGGCCGCTCCATTATCAAAATTTACAACATTACCTCCGGCAGTGTTTATTTCAAAGGACAGCGTGTTGCCGCAGGAACTTTGAGCTATAAGCAGGCCATCAAGGATGCCAGAAAAAGAATCAAGGCCGAGATTGCCGAGATCAAAAAGTCCGGCGCTGCCGATGCGGCTGAGAAAATCAGCGCAAAAAAGGCCGAGCTTGCCGAGATTATTGCTCACAACAAAGCCGAGATCGCATCCGCTGTTCACGATAATAAATACAGCGATAGGGATTATGCAAAAAAGCTCACCGATCAGGTAAAAGCCGATTATTCGGAAAAGCTGGCAAGCACTACCGATCCCGCGGAGCTCAAAAAGCTCAAAAAAGCATACAAGGACGATCTTAGGATCGCCAAGAAGACTAAGCTGATCACAAAAATTCAGATGATCTTCCAGGATCCCATCGCATCGCTTAACCCCCGTATGACGGTTAAGGAAATTATTTCCGAGGGCCTTGTCATCAATGGAATCAAGGATAAGAAATATCTCGAGGAAAAGGTATACGAGATTCTTTCGCTCGTAGGTCTTGTGCGTGAGCACGCAGGCCGTTACCCCCACGAGTTCTCGGGCGGTCAGCGTCAGAGAATAGGTATTGCCCGTTCTGTTATTATGCAGCCCGATATGATCATCGCCGATGAGCCTATTTCGGCTCTCGACGTATCCATTCAGGCGCAGGTAATCAACCTGCTCAACGAGCTCCGTGATAATCTTGGACTTACCATTCTCTTTATTGCTCATGACCTCTCGGTAGTTAAGTATTTCTCCGATCGTATAGGCGTTATGTATTTTGGTAATATGGTTGAGCTTGCAAGCTCGGACGAGCTTTTTGCCCATCCTCTCCATCCCTATACACGTTCGCTTTTGTCGGCTATTCCGCAGCCCGATCCCCATACCGAGAAAACACGTCAGAGGATCACCTACAACGCCGTTGCCGAGCATGATTATTCGGACGACAAGCCTTCCTTCCGCGAGGTTTCGCCCGGTCACTTCGTGTACTGTAACGACGCCGAGGAACGCAAGTATAAAGAGGAGCTCGGTATATGAGCGATTGGCGCAAGACGTTCCTTAAATACTCTATAACCACCGTAGTAGCAGGCGGCTTTACGCTTTTGGTGCTTTGTCTTCACGGATATTCAAGTGCCGCTGACACGGTCGAAAAATACAGGATACTTGCCGATGCTTTTACGATCCCCGGTACGCTTTTGATGCTTGTCACAGCGCTTATCTGGGTAAGCTCGGAGGGTATGTTCGACGGACTCGGATACGCTTTTTCGAGAGTCGGAGGGATGATAATCCCGTTTTTCGGCAAAAGCAAAAAGCACGAGACCTACTACGATTACAAAATGCGTAAAAAAGAAAAAGCCCTTCACGGCTACTCGTTTTTGTTTTACGTAGGACTTGTATTTACTGCAGTTGCGCTTGTGTTTATTTATCTGCATTCCACGGTCTACGTTCCGTTGGTGTAATAAAAAAATTCACCCTTGAACATTAGCCTCGGGTGCTAAAGGACAGTAAAAAAGCCGATATGGGATTTATTCCCGTATCGGCTATTTTCTATTAGCACAACCACATAAGTGGTGAGTAAGTGCGCTCTTCCTGTATTTTTTAGTGATATGCTGTCTGCGGCAGCGTGATATTTTTGTTCTCGCAAAAGTGATATTTCAAGACGTTGCCTTGAAGTGATATTCTATTCGCCCTATAACTCGCGAAGCGAATACCACCCGGCGTAAGCCGAATACCACTGCGTAGCAATACCACTCGCCACAGGCGAATAGAGTTGGCGTTGTTTCCTTAGGAACACAACGCCTTAGCTCAAGGGTGTTTTTTTGTATTCAATCAAGCTCGGGCTCAAAGCAGGGCATCAGCTCCAACTTGAACAGATTTGCCCTGTGCTTTCGGTCAATAAGATCCTTTGTTTCGGGATCGTCGATCTCTCCCGTACGGATGTATCGGTCAAGCACGGCATAGGTAAAGCCGAGATTATCCTCATCGGTCCTTCCGCAAAGCCCGTCAATGGGAGTTTTGTCCACCAGCTCCTTTGGCAATCCGAGCAGACGTCCGATCTCCTTTACCTCCTGTACGGTCAGCCTCGAAAGGGGACTGAAATCGCCCACCGAATCGCCGTATCTCGTGGAATAGCCTACCCAGTCCTCCGAGAGGTTGCAGGTGTTTGCAACACGTCCGTTGCAGCTTTGCGAAACGGCGTACACGGCAGCCATTCTAAGGCGGGGAGCAAGGTTTTGGATGCTTTGCGAGGTCAGCTCAAGTTCTTTTGGAATGCCGGATACAAGCCCGTCAAAGGCATCCTTGATATTAACGACGTAGTGCTTTATGCCGAGATGGTTGACGAGCTGATAGGAGCAATCAATGTCATGCTGATCGCCGTTGGGCATCAAAACCCCTATAACACGGTCCTTTCCGAGCGCCTCGACGCAGAGAGCCGCAACGACCGAGCTGTCCTTACCGCCCGAAATACCAAGCACTGCGTTACAGCCCTTGCCGTTATTTTCAAAAAAATCTCTTATCCAATTGATGCAGTCGTTCTTGACCTTTTCGGCATTAAACATACAATCCCTCCCTGACTTGGTGCTTTTATTATACACCGACTTTTTGATTTTCGCAATCATATTTACAAATCTATTGAAAAAATTGCGGTTATGATATAAAATGCTTATATCGTAAGGGAGGTATCAGTATGAAATACCGCTATTTTACAACGAATGAGCTAAAACCGTCGGGATGGCTTTTGCGACAGCTCCGCTTGCAGGCAGAGTCCCTCTGCGGAAACCTTGATAAGGTATGGCGTGACGTGCGTGACAGTGCTTGGATAGGCGGACCTGCCGAGGGCTGGGAAAGAGTACCCTATTGGCTTGACGGCTTTATTCCGCTTGCGTATCTTCTCGGAGATGAGGATATGATTTCAAGAGCCAAAAGGTATATAGATGCAATACTTTCCAAACAGCAATCCGACGGCTGGATATGCCCCTGTACTCCCGACCGCAGACCGCGATACGATACCTGGGCGGTACAGCTTATCACAAAGGTGCTTACCGTTTACTACGAATGCTCCCGTGACGAGCGTATTCCCGATGTTATATACCGTGTACTTAAAAATTACTATTACCTGCTTAAAAGCGGAGAGATAAAGCTGTTTGATTGGGGAAAGTTCCGCTGGTTCGAGGCATTTGTTGCTATTGATTTTATTGCCTTGCGCTATGACGACGAGTGGATATCCGACCTTGCACGTATTCTTTGGGAGCAGGGCGCCGATTACAGCGAATATACCGAGCACTGGAAGCGGCCGCTCAACAAATGGACTCTGCATACCCATATAGTAAACATAGCGATGATGCTCAAATCCGAGGCTGTTTCGCATTCCTTCCTCGGTGAGGATTATACCGACCTCGCCGAAAGACTGCTCTCGGTGCTCACGGAGCATAACGGCACTCCGGTCGGAACGCTTACGGGCGACGAGTGTCTTTCGGGTAACAGCCCGATTCAGGGAACCGAGCTCTGTTCGGTTGTTGAGCTTATGTATTCCTACGAGCTTCTTTTTGCCGCCACAGGGGACAAAAAATGGCTCGAGAGGCTTGAGCTGATTGCCTTTAACGCCCTTCCTGCCGCAATAAGCGACGATATGTGGTCACATCAGTACGATCAGATGAGCAATCAGATCGAGTGCGTGACCTTTCCCGGAAAGTCGGTTTTCCGCACCAATCACGGACAGGCGCACCTGTTCGGGCTCGAGCCTGAGTACGGCTGCTGTACCGCAAACTTCGGTCAGGGCTGGCCAAAGCTCGCACTCTCGGCATTTGCATACAGTGACGAGAAGCTCCTGTGCGCCGTTCCCGTTCCCTCAAGGCTGGAATCAGACGGAATCAGGGTAACACTGGATACCGATTATCCCTTTGAAAACGAGCTAAGGTTTTCTTTTGACACTCAAAAAGAATTTCGGTTTGCGGTTCGTATTCCCTCGTTTGCACGGAATATTACGGTAGACGGCAGTGGGGTAGATAGCGCCGAAGAACTTGAGTTTTCTGTTAAAAACGGTGTATCGGAGCTCGTGATTGGATTTGATACGTTGCCCGAGTATATCGACCGCCCGAACGGGCTGAGCTCCGTAAAATGCGGCTCGCTTGTATTCTCCTACCCAATAGGCTATACTGCAACCAAGCTCGAGTACGAAAAGGACGGTGTGGAGCGCAAATTCCCGTACTGCGATTACGAGTACCGCCGCACCTCCGATTGGAACTACGCCTACACCGGGGATGCACTTGAGGTGGAAAGACGCACCGTTTCCGATATTCCGTTTTCGTCTGCCGAGCCTGCCGTGATCATCAGAACCGCAGTCCGAAAGATCGACTGGGGATATGAGGATGGCTACGATGCCGTATGTGCAAAAGCTCCGCAGTCGCTCGGCACGATAGGGGAGTGCGAGCAAGCTGCGCTCTATCCCTACGGATGCGCCAAACTGCGTATGACCGAGATGCCCGTTTTGGAGTAGAAAAACCTAAAAAAGGCAGAGGAAAAAATCCTCTGCCTTTTGGTTTGCTCCGGTTCAATGCCCTCTGATATCCAGCTCCGAAAAGGGCTTTTTGCCGCTGCCGAACAGGTACACGATAAAGTATCCTTCCGTATCGGAAATCTCCGCTTCAAACGAAAGGGTGCCGTGCTCGATAATTTCGATATCACGGGATTTTTGCTCCCTGACCGCCGAACCGCTGATAATTTCGGAATAATAAGCCTCCAGCTCCTCGAGCCCGAGCTCGCTTTTTATCAGCATTGCGCCGAAATACTGCATGCCGTTGCCGTTTCCGACAAGCTTTCCTGCTTTGGACAGCGACTCAACTATCTCGGTGTTGTCGGGGAGCGCTGTGCTTACGAGCCGCCTCTCAACCTCTTTTGCCGAATGATTATTGACCAGAGGAACCGAAACGATAAATCCAACGAGTAAAACAGCAATCAAAACGATTGGAATTACTGCCTTTTTCATAATAATCTCCTCATATTGGTGCGGTTGCTTATCCTATTTGATCTGCAGGGATAAACGAGGTCAGCACACCGTGAAGCACGTACCTCTCGTCATCGTTGGAGCTTACGTTAGCGCAGGTAACGAGCGTGCAGATACGGGAATTCTCGTCATATTTACGGGACAGCCTGAGGGTATCGAGCGCTGTAATTCCATCCAGCCATTCGAGATATGTGCCGGTGTTTGGGAATGCGGTTTTGATAAAGTTTGCTCCGTCCGCCCTGTAGCCCGATATAGGCTTGTAGATATAAAGTCCCTGCTTGGTATACACCTCGATTACCATATCCTTGGCGAGAGTGTATCTGTTGGCGCTTTCCATAAACGTTTTCAGAGTACGGAACATAGTGCCGTTTTTCATACAATGGCCGTAAATACAGGTGTTCAGATTGGCATTATAATCGTTTGACATCCTGTCCTCGGCGTAAATGCTGCCGGAGCTTGACGACTCACCCTTGTAGTTGTGAGTAAGGTAAAAATTGTTGGTCTTTCCCTTCATAACGGGGTAGTCTATTTCGGTATAGCTGACATAAATCCAGGCGTAAGCATCCTTGTACGTGCTTAAAAACGTGAGATAATTACGGTAATAGCTGAGTCTTCTTGCGGCAGTATCGGGACTGACAACGTCCTCAAGATAGTCATTGTAGGACGAGCCGGCACTGAGCATATGGCTTAGGGTATACATAGGAGAAGGCTCGGGGAGGTTGGCAGATTTTTCAACCGCAGATCCTGTTTCCGAGGGTCTAACGGCATCGTAAAGCTCCTCGACGGCGGCCTTCTCGTTTGCTTTTGAAATTATCATAATACAAGAGAAGCAAAAAACACCGATGCAAACCGCAAATAAAAGTGAGCGGATTATGAGATTGATTATCAACGGCTTTTTGTCCTTTTTTGTGACCGTAATATCAGCAGAGGAAAAGCTGCTTACCGAGTCGGCAAAGGTATTGCCCGCATTTGAATATTCGTTTTGCAAATCCGTTTCACCTCCGTGCAGTCATTACACGGTATTATATACAATATTGACCGAAAAATCAATCGCTGTATACCATTATTTCAAAAAAGGTTACAAATAGTCGCAATAATCCCAATACATATTGACTTTTGGGGATTTTTGGATTAAAATATAGGGTAGAGTATTATGATTATTCGGAGGAAAACACTATGGCGATCAAAGCAAAAGAGATCGAAAAAAACAAATTTGAGTTCGAGTTTCTTATCGAAAAAGCAGTATTCGATGCAGAGATTCAAAAGGTTTACCGCAAGAACGTTGCAAAAATGAATATTCCCGGCTTCCGTAAGGGCAAAGCTCCCCGTCACATCATTGAGAAGATGTACGGATCCGCCGTTTTTTATGATGAGGCTATCGATAACCTCCTTCCCGAGGCGTATGAGACAGCACTTGCTGCTACCAAGCTTGACGTAGTCAGCCGTCCCGAGCTCGACGTGGTTTCCATCGATGAGAAGGGCGTTACCCTCAAGGCAGCGGTTTATACCAAGCCCGCCATCGAAATTTCCGATTACAAGGGCATTGAGATCACCAAGGACGATATCTCCGTAACCGATGAGGAGGTTGCCAAGGAGATCGACTCGGTTCGTGAGCGTAACTCCCGTATGATCACCGTTGAGGGCAGACCTGCCGCTGACGGCGATGAGGCTGTTATCGATTTCGAGGGATTCCTTGATGGCGTTGCATTCGAAGGCGGCAAGGGTGAAAAATATCCCCTCAAGCTCGGCTCCGGCAGCTTTATTCCCGGCTTTGAGGAACAGATCGTAGGTAAAGAGGTCGGCAGCGAGTTCGATATCGACGTGACCTTCCCCGAGGATTACGGCGCCGAGAATCTTGCAGGCAAGGCAGTTGTATTCAAAATTAAGCTCCACGAGCTCAAGGTAAAGGAGCTTCCCGAGCTTGACGATGAGTTCGTTAAGGACGTTTCGGAATTCAATACCGTTGATGAATATAAAGCCGACGTTAAGGCAAAAATCAGCGAGCGTAAGGAAAAAGCTGCTGATGCAAAGGTAGAGGAGGATCTCGTAAATGCACTTGTCGAAAAGATGCAGGCTGAGATTCCCGCTTGCATGATCGAGTCCGAGATCGACTCGTACATCCGTGAGTACGATTACAGACTTCAGTCCCAGGGCGGAAGTCTTGATATGTACTTCAAGTACACCGGTATGACTATGGAGAATCTCCGTGAGTCCTTTAAGGCTCAGGCTGAAAAGCAGGTCAAGACCCGTCTTGCGCTCGAGAAGATTGCAAAGCTCGAGAAGATCAAGGCACTCAAAAAGGATATCGAGGCGGAATATAAAAAGATCGCTTCGGGATATAATGTTGATATTGACGTTGTTAAAAACAGCATTTCCGAGGCTAATATCTCTGAGGATATTATTCTTCGTAAGGCTGTTGAGCTTGTAAAGGAAAACGCAATCATCAAATAAGAAAGGTTGATTTTATGTCTTTGGTACCGATGGTAGTAGAGCAGACCTCGAGAGGTGAACGCTCCTACGATATTTTCTCACGCCTGCTTAACGACAGGATCATATTCCTCGGTGAGGAGATCAACGATACCGTTGCATCTCTCGTGGTGGCACAGCTTTTGTTCCTCGAGAGTCACGACTCCGAAAAGGAAATATCGCTGTATATCAACTCACCCGGCGGATCCATTACGGCAGGTATGGCGATCTACGATACCATGCAGTATATCAAATGCCCCGTACGCACAATTTGCGTGGGCATGTGCGCAAGTATGGCGGCTGTATTGCTTGCTGCGGGCGAAAAGGGCAGCAGAATTGCGCTTCCTCATTCAAAGGTGATGATACATCAGCCTCTTATCGGCGGACATTTCCGTGACCGCACGACAAGCCTTGAGATTGAGGCGGAGGAAATACGCAAAACCCGTGATATGCTCAACGGTATTCTTGCTTCCGCTACGGGAAAATCGGTTGCCGAGATAGAGCGTGATACCGATCTCAACAACTATATGGATGCATTACAGGCTAAGGAATACGGAATCGTAGACCAAGTACTTTCGAAAAGAGACTAAATTATAATGGCAAATAACGTTAAAATCTGTTCGTTCTGCGGCAGACACGCAACGCATTTGACTACTCTCTCGGTATCGGGAAATACGGTTGATTTTTGTGATGACTGCATCAGCATTTGTTGCGAAATAGCCGATAACTACGATGCGCTTATGGCTCGTGAGGAGCTTGAGGCGGAGGAGGTTGTCGATGCACCCGTCAAGCTTCCCACTCCCCGTGAGATAAAGCAGGAGCTTGATAAATACGTTATCGGTCAGGACGATGCAAAAATCGTTCTCTCGGTGGCGGTGTATAACCACTACAAGCGCATAAATTCACTTTCTGCCAAAAAGGACAGCGACGGCAAGCAGGAGGCGGAAGAGGTAGAGCTCAGTAAATGCAACGTACTGCTTCTCGGCCCGACCGGCGTGGGAAAAACGCTTCTTGCCCAGACTCTTGCAAAAATGCTTGAGGTGCCCTTTGCGATTGCCGATGCAACCACTCTTACCGAGGCAGGCTATGTCGGTGAGGACGTTGAGAATATTCTGCTCCGCCTTATTCAAGCGGCAGATTTTGATGTTAAAAAGGCAGAAAAGGGCATTATCTACATCGATGAGATTGATAAAATCTCACGTAAAAGCGAGAACCGATCCATAACCCGTGACGTTTCGGGCGAGGGAGTTCAGCAGGCATTGCTGAAGATCGTTGAGGGTACTGTTGCAAACGTTCCTCCACAGGGTGGACGTAAGCACCCCCAGCAGGAGTATATAGCTATTGACACCTCCAACATCCTGTTTATTTGCGGCGGCGCATTTGACGGACTGCGTGAGCTTGTGGAAACAAGGCTGGGCAGACAGACCGTCGGCTTTAACGCTCCCATCATTTCCTCCAAGGAAAAGGAAGCCGGCCTTGATCTCAAGCAGGTTACACAGCAGGATATCATCAAATACGGTCTTATACCCGAGCTTGTGGGCAGAATTCCTGTTTTCGTGGCACTCGAGCCGCTTGGCAGGGATGCGCTTGGTAGAATTCTTGTTGAGCCGAGGAATGCACTCATCAAGCAGTACGAAAAGCTTTTTGCTCTGGATGGAGTAAAGCTTGAGTTTGAGGATGCGGCAATCGAGGCTATTGCCGATAAGGCATTTGAGCTTAAAAGCGGCGCGAGAGGACTCAGAGCGATTACCGAGCGTATTATGACCAAATTTATGTACGAGATTCCCTCGGACAAAAGACGCAAAAAACTCGTTATCACCGCAGAAATGGTAAAATAACGGAGGAAGATTATGACGGCAGTAATTCTTGCAGCAGGGCTCGGCAGTCGCTACGGCGGACTTAAACAGATCGATCCCGTAGGCTACCACGGAGAGTTTATTATCGATTACTCTGTGTACGATTGCATCAAGGCAGGCTTTGATAAGGTTGTTTTTATTATCAAAAAAGAGAATCTTGATGCGTTTGAGGAAACGATCGGTGCCCGTATCAGTGGTCATATCGATATAGGCTATGCGTTTCAGGATATAGGCGATCTTCCCGATGGCTTTACCTGCCCTGAGGGAAGGGAAAAGCCCTGGGGTACCGCACATGCGCTCCGTGCGTGCAGGGACGTGGTGGACGAGAAGTTTGTTATATTTAACGCCGACGATTTTTACGGCAGAGAGACGTTTGTAAATATGTATAACAGCCTCTCCGAGGTTGACGGTAAAATGTTCTCAATGCCCGGTTATACTCTCGCAAACACACTTTCGGATAACGGACACGTCGCTCGCGGCGTTTGCGTGACCGAGAACGGTCTTATTACGGGTATCCGTGAGATCAAAAAGATTATGCGTATTGACGGCGAGACAAAGTATGAGCAGGATGGCGAGTGGCTTCCTATCGACGAAAATTCTCCCGTTTCAATGAACTTCTGGGGCTTTACGCCCGATGTTTTCGGTTATGTTGAGAAGGGCTTTGCGACCTTCCTTTCGGATCCCTCAATCAACCCTCTCACCGAGGAATACTACATCCCCAACGTGATTGATATGGGTGTTAAAAGCGGTGAGTACGGATGTAAGGTTATCGAAACAGGCGCAAAATGGATGGGCGTCACCTACCGTTCCGATAAACCCGAATTTCTTAAATTCCTTCATGCAAAAATCGAGGCAGGGGAGTATCCCGAGAATCTCTGGGGAATTTGAGCTACATACAAAGTATAAAAAACAAACAGCACTTCCCAATTTACGAGAAGTGCTGTTTTTGTATGCTGTTGTCAGAATAACGGGTTAGCCCGTTGATTGCAGATTACTTCTTCTTTTTAACAACGATTACAACGACTACTGCTGCAACAACAACTACTGCAATAACAATCCAGAGCCAGAGAAGGCTGCCGCCATCGGATTTTACATCGTCCGAAACGCCGGTGTTGGGGGTAAATCCGCCCTTGCTGGTGTCGGAATCGCCTTCGTCCTCTTCGGAGGCAGCGGGAGCATCGTTTTTGTCCTCAGACTCGGTGCTGTCATCGCTGCTTTCCTCGGACTCGGATGCGGTGTCATCCTCGGATACATCGTCACCCTCGGAGCTATCGTCCTCGGAGCTTTCATCGCCGGTGTCGGTCTCGGTAAAGAGATCGCCAACGTTTATGGTATCGTCTGCAAGGAGATCCTGATAGAACTCAACCTCGCTGAGGAAGGTCCAGGCGGCTCCGTCGGATGCGTCGATTACTAAGCGGACGTATCTGCAGTTTACGGGAGTGTCAAGAGTGATAAGTGTTGTTTCCTGTACGTACTCGTAGGCAACACCGGAGGCGGAGTTGGAGGCTACGTAATCCTCGGTCCAGTTCTCGCCGTCCTCACTGACGTATACGTAGTAGCCGTCGGGAACACCAACGCTGCCTGCGGTCATAGCACATGCGTATACTGCGATCTCGGCAAGAGGGAACTCAAACTCAAATTCAAAGTCGATAAAAACGGTCTTGTTGAGCTCAATAATATTCTCGTGGTCAACGGTTCTTGCAATACCGATCCAGCCGTGCCAAGCGTAATATTCCTTGTGATCCTCGTCCTCCATCTCCTCCTTGGCCTGGTTGAGGTCGGCCTCGGTGGGGATAACGCCGTCAACGAGCTTCTGCTCACCCTCGCTGTCATCGTACCAATCAAATCCGTAGTTGCCGGCGGCAGCATCGGGAGTGTGGTAGATAACGGGGTTGAGCGAAACGTCAATCTTGGTAAACGAGCCGTCAGAGGGAGCAGTTACGCTGTCTGCGGATGCAACGGTTGCGGTAAGTGAAAAAACGAGTGCGATACAAATGATAACGCTAAGTATTTTTTTCATTCTCTGTACCATCCTTTCTTGTGTAAATAATTATACAATCTTCGTCAAAAAAAGTCAACAACCAAATTTGAGGCTTCACTTTAACATTTTACTTGACTAACGTGTTAATGTGTGATATAATAGCCCCAAGATTTTTCCGGAGGAGCTTATGTATATAAAAAAGACAGCCGTCAAGGGAGGGGAGGAGTATATTCTCTCGCTCCGTTCAATGTATGAGAGCTTCGGCTACAAAAAATATTCTATGAGCCGTTTTGAGGAATATGACCTTTATCTCGGTAACAAAAGCTTTATTCAGACGGGTGGAATCGCCACCGTTACCGATTCAAAGGGCAGATTGCTTGCACTCAAGCCAGATATTACACTTTCGATAGTGCGTAATCTCAAAAATTCGGTATTGCCCAAAAAGGTTTATTACAGCGAGAACGTGTATAATACCGATAACGTCTCGGGCGATATCCTTGAGCAAATGCAGGTGGGACTCGAGTATATCGGCGTTATTGACGTCCGTGCCGAGTGCGAGGTGCTTTTGCTTGCCGCAAACAGCCTTATCAAAAGCGGCGGCAGGAGCGTTATTGCTCTTTCTCATATGGGTCTGCTATCGGCTGTGTTTGACTTTGTCGGCGTTGACGAGCAGAGGCGTGAGCTTCTGAGGCTCCTCTCGCACAAAAATCTTCACGGAATAAGATCGCTTTGTATGTCCGAGTCGCTTGGCAACGAGGCAACCGAGCTGCTTTGCTCGCTTGCGGCAGTTTCGGGCAAGCTCGGAGAGGCACTTTCCCATTTGAAGGAGCTAAATCTCGGAGCACAGGCAGAGTGTGCGGTACAGGAGCTCTGTGAGATTTTCGGGGTGATCGATTCGCTCGGACTGTCGGATTTGTTTATGCTCGATTTCTCGGTAGTGAACGATATGACCTATTATAACGGACTCGTGTTTCAAGGCTTTATCGACGGTATACCAAAGCGTGTGCTCTCGGGAGGCAGATATGACAACCTTGCCAAAAAGCTCGAAATCTCGGCACAGGCGATCGGCTTTGCGGTATATACCGACCTGCTGGGTGAATATACGGCAGTGGAAAGTGAGTTTGACTGCGATACGCTTTTGGTCTACGACGGCAGCTGCTCGCCCTCCGCGGTACTAAAGAAGCAGAACGAGCTGCGTGTGAGCGGAAGCGTTATTGCGGTGTGCGGTGATACGGGTGAGATCAAATACAAAAAGCTCATCAGGCTTTCCGAGGAGGAGTAATATGAAAAATACTGTTAACATTGCGCTTCCCAAGGGCAGACTCGGTGAAAGGGTTTATTCGGTGCTCGAGCGCATCGGCTACGGATGCCCCGGACTTCTTGAAGGCAAGCGCAAGCTTATTTTTGAGAGCGAGGACAGCCGTGTTTGCTATTTCTGGGCAAAGCCCTCGGACGTAGCGATATACGTTGAGCGAGGTGCGGCGGATATAGGGATAGTCGGTAAGGATATTCTGCTCGAGTATTCTCCCGACGTTTACGAGCTGTGCGACCTCGGAATAGGTCGGTGCCGAATGGCTGTAGCGGGAATCAAGGATACCCGTCTGCCTACCGACCGTATGATAAAGGTCGCCACGAAGTTTCCTACCGTAGCCTCATCTTATTTTTCAAAAACGTCACGCAGTATTGATATCATAAATCTTCACGGCTCTATAGAGATAGCGCCGCTTATCGGTCTTTCGGACGTTATTGTGGATATAGTTGAAACGGGGGAGACGTTACGGGCAAACAATCTCGTGGTTTTTGAGGATATCGTCGATATCAGCGCACGGCTTATTGCCAATAAGTCGAGCTACCGTTTCAAGTCGGATACAATCAGCGATATTGCAAGCAAAATGTCAGCATATATTACGGAGAACGAAAAATGATCAAAATTATACCGTTTGCAGACGAAAATGAAATATTTGTCCGTAAGGAAAGCGTGTCCTCGGTTACGGATGCCGTTGCCGATATAATAAATAACGTGCGTACACGGGGTGATGAGGCGGTGTTTGAGTATTGCCGCCGTTTTGACGGATGCTCACCCGATGCACTCGAGATAGGCCTCGACGTAGCAAAAAAAGCATTTGATACGCTTGATGCGGAGTTTGCCTCGGTGCTCGAAAAGAGCGCCGCAAATATTCGTGAATACCACAAAAACATCTTTCACAAGGGCTTTGAGATAAAAAAAGAAAACGGAGCCCTGCTCGGAAAGCGGATAACTCCTCTTAAAAGGGTAGGTATCTACGTTCCGGGAGGCACGGCGGCTTATCCCTCCTCGGTGCTGATGAACTGTATTCCTGCCAAAATCGCAGGAGTCGAGGAGGTTATAATGGTAACGCCACCTTCCAAATCGGGGGGCGTCAACGTAGATATTCTTGCGGCGGCGTACGTTGCGGGCGTCGACAGGATTTTCGGCATCGGCGGTGCCCAGGCTGTTGCGGCGCTGGCCTATGGTACCGAGAGCGTACCGAGAGTCGATAAAATCGTCGGGCCGGGAAATGCATTCGTGGCAGAAGCAAAGCGTCAGGTTTTCGGTGCAGTTGACATCGATATGATTGCAGGGCCGAGCGAGATACTCGTTATAGCCGATTCTACGGCTGTTCCTGCGTATATTGCAGCAGATATGCTATCACAGGCAGAGCACGATAAAAATGCATCGGCGGTGCTTATAACCGACTCACGGGCGGTTGCAAACGAGGTGTCGGCAGAGATCGAGCTTCAGCTTGAAAAGCTGCCAAGATATGAAATAGCGAGAGAATCTATTGACAAAAACGGAAAAATCATTATCGTAGACGATATAAGCACAGCAGTTGAGGTATCCAACCGTATCGCACCCGAGCATCTTGAAATTTGTACTGCCGATCCTATGGGGCTTTTCGGCAGGGTTACGAACGCAGGCTCGGTATTCCTCGGCAGCTACTGCCCCGAGGCGGTGGGGGATTATTATGCCGGAACCAATCACGTGCTTCCCACAGGCGGTACGGCAAGGTTCTCCTCGGCACTCTCGGCGGATGATTTTGTAAAGTCTACCGAGTACACCTATTACACCCGTGAGGCTTTGCTTGCCGAGCGGAGCGATATTGCGCTGTTTGCGTCCCGAGAGGGGCTTGACGCTCACAAAAACAGCGTTCTTATAAGAAGGTAAAATATGAGCAGATTTATTTCAGACCGTATGGCAGGCGTAAAGGCATACGTCCCGGGCGAGCAGCCCAAGGGCGAGGTGCTGCTCAAGCTGAATACAAACGAGTCGCCCTATCCTCCGTCACCGAGGGTAAGGGAGGCTGTCGCAAACAGCGTAGCCGGCCTTAACCGCTATTCCGATATCGATTGCACCGGGCTCGGGAGTGCGTTCTGCCGCGTGTTCGGCACAAAAGAAAATAATCTTTTGTTTACAAACGGCTCGGATGAGGCGCTGTTCTATTGCTTTATGGCGTTTTGCGACGGCGAGCGCGGAATTGTGTTTCCCGATATAACCTACGGATTCTATTCGGTTTATGCCGACGTGTGCGGTGTGAAGTCAAGAAAAATACCGCTCGGTGAGGATTTTTCGGTTAATATCGAGGATTATTTCGGAGCAGGTGCGACCGTACTTATCGCCAATCCCAATGCGCCGACGGGACTTGCGCTAACGGCTTCACAGGTCGAAAAAATTGTGATCAACAACCCCGATAACGTGGTGATAATCGACGAGGCTTATACCGAGTTTTCGGATACGACGTCACGGCATCTTGTCGATAAATACGATAATCTCGTCATTGTAGGTACTTTTTCAAAATCACGTTACCTTGCAGGCGCAAGGCTTGGCTATATTATCGCAGACGAATCGCTGATTGCAGATATCAATAAGGTAAAATTCTCGGTTAATCCCTATAACGTAAACACTCTGACTCAGGCGGCAGGCGTTGCCGCGCTTGAGGACAACGGATATTATGTAAACCTGTGTGCCGAGATATGCCGTGTGCGTGACGGATTTGCACGTGCACTTATGGAAATCGGCTTTGAGGTTATTCATTCGGAATGTAATTTTGTTTTTGCACGCCATCCCGATTTTGACGGAGAATATATAACCAATCAGCTCAAAAGCAGGGGTATACTCATCAGACATTTCAGCGGAAAGCGCACCTCGCCGTATATCCGTGTTACCATAGGTACGCAGGAGAATATGGAAAAAGTGCTCTCGACAATCAAGCAGATAATCGGAGGAGAATAATGAGAACGTCCAGAATAGACCGCAAAACCAAGGAGACCGATATCGCGCTGTTTCTTGCTCTCGACGGCAGCGGAAGCTCGCAAATTAACACGGGAGTGGGATTCTTTGACCATATGCTTACGCTGTTTGCGGCTCACGGGCTGTTTGACCTTACGGTTGAGTGCAAGGGCGACCTGCAGGTGGATTCTCACCACACCGCCGAGGACGTAGGGATATGTCTCGGCAAGGCATTTGCCGAGGCTGTAGGGGATAAAAAGGGCATCACACGCTACGGCAGTATAGTTCTTCCTATGGACGAATCTCTGGTGCTTGTCGCCGCCGATTACTCGGGCAGGGGCTTTCTTGCCTACGACCTGCCTTTAAGGGCATCCAGAGTGGGATGCTTTGATACCGAGCTCGTTGAGGAGTTTTTTGCGGCATTCGTGCGTGAGGCGGGTATAACGCTCCATATCAAAAAAATCAGCGGCAAGAACACCCATCATATTATCGAGGCTTGCTTCAAGGCGTTTGGACGTGTGATGGACAGCATAACCGCAATCGACTCACGGAGAGCCGATGCTTTACCGTCCACCAAGGGAGTTTTGTGATGACGGGAATAGTTGATTACGGCTGCGGCAACCTTTATTCGCTGTCACGCTCGCTTGAATATATCGGGATCGCTTGCAAGGTGTCCCGTGATGAGAACGAGCTGCTTGCCTGCGAGCGCATTATATTACCCGGTGTTGGCGCATTCGGTGATGCAAAAAAGGCGCTGGATGACAGCGGACTTGCAAAAACGGTGCTTACTGCCGCAAAAAGCGGTATGCCCATACTCGGCATCTGCCTCGGAATGCAGCTGCTTTTTGAAAAAAGCCTTGAGTTCGGTGAGCACGAGGGACTTGGGTTGATCGGGGGAAGCGTTGTTCCGATAAAGCCGTTAGTCGGTGACCTCAAAGTACCTCATATAGGCTGGAACTCACTTAGTATTCCGGATGGAAAAAGTAAGATATATAAATACACCCCAAACGGAGCGTACGTATACTTTGTTCATTCATATCACGCCGAGTGCGATGAATCGAGCATTACCGCAAAAACCGAGTACGGTGCAATGCTTACGGCGTCGGTTGAGAGCAAAAACGTGTACGGAACGCAGTTTCATCCCGAAAAAAGCGGCGAGATCGGATTGGATATTCTGAGAGCGTTCTGCGAGATATAGGAGCAAAAATGACGATAATTCCTGCAATAGATATAATACAAGGGAAGGCTGTTCGGCTTTTCAAGGGCGATTACTCAAAAATGACGGTTTATGCCGATAACGCCCTTGATATGGCACTTGAGTTTCAAAAACAGGGTGCGGAATATATCCACCTTGTTGACCTTGAGGGCGCACGTGACGGCAAAACGACAAATCTCAAAACCGTAAAAAGCATTATCTCATCTACGGGTGTAAAATGCGAGATCGGCGGCGGTATCCGCAGTATGGAAACGCTTGAGGAATATATTTCTATTGGTGCGGATAGAGTTATACTCGGAACCTCTGCCGTCAGCGATCGGGCGTTTTTGGAGAGTGCCGTCAATAAATACGGCTCCCGTATAGCTGTCGGCGCAGACATAAGGAACGGGATGATTTGTGTTTCGGGCTGGCTTGAGGGAAGCGGAGTGGCGATATACGATTTTCTTGAATACGTAACGGCGCTGGGCGTAAAAACCGTTATCTGTACCGATATTTCAAAGGACGGAACTCTTTCGGGTACAAATCTTGAGCTGTACCGGGATCTTTTGCAAAAATTTCGGGACATCGATCTGATTGCATCGGGAGGCGTTACCGATATCAGCGATATAATTGCGCTTAAGAATATCGGAGTGTCGGGCGCAATCCTCGGGAAGGCGCTCTATCACGGCACCGTTACATTATCCTCTGCTCTGGAGGCGGCACAATGATCACAAAACGGATTATTCCCTGTCTGGACGTAAAGGACGGCAGGGTAGTAAAGGGCACGAATTTCAAAAATATAGCCGACGTTTCATCACCTGTAAAGCTTGCCGAATATTACAGCTCCTGCGGTGCGGACGAGCTTGTGTTTTATGATATCACCGCCTCGCACGAGGGGCGGAAGCTCTTTACCGATATACTTGCCGAGACAGCAAAAAGGGTGTTTATTCCTCTTACTGTCGGAGGCGGCATCAACAGCGTATCGGATTTCGAGCGGGTGCTCGTAAGCGGTGCCGATAAGGTCAGCGTGAACTCGGGTGCAATACTCAACCCTCTGCTCATAAGTGAGGCGGCAAAAAAATACGGCAGTCAGTGCGTTGTTCTCTCGGCAGACGTAAAGCTGACCGAGTCAGGCTGGAAAGTATTTTCAAAAGGCGGCAGAGTGGATACGGGACTCGATGCAATAGAATGGATCAGGCAGGGCGTGGAGCTTGGCGCAGGCGAGATAGTGGTTAACAGCATCGATACCGACGGAGTAAAAAACGGATTTGATATCCCGCTGCTCACGGCTGTCTGTAACGCTGTCGACGTTCCGGTTATCGCATCGGGCGGAGCAGGGAGTACAGCCCATTTTATCGAGCTGTTCGAAAAAATACCTACTATAGATGCAGGACTTGCCGCAAGTGTTTTCCATTTTGGCGAGATAGATATCAAAGAGCTCAAAAAAACGCTTGCCGAACACGGAATCAACGTGAGAACGGAGAAATAAATATGATAGATATAAATACGCTTAAATTCGACGAAAAGGGGCTTATCCCCGCAATTGTCACCGATTCCCGTACGGGTGAGGTGCTTATGCTCGCATATATGAACCGTGAGAGCCTTGATATTACCCTGCGCGAGGAGCGGACCTGCTTTTATTCACGCTCGCGTGGAGTGCTGTGGCGCAAGGGCGAGACCTCGGGTAATATCCAAAAGCTCGTTTCGGTAAAAACCGATTGCGACCGTGACACCCTGCTCGTCAGCGTTGTCCCTGCAGGACCTGCCTGCCATACAGGCAACACTACCTGCTTTTTCGAGAGCGTTGCAGGCGAGGAGGCCGAGCCGTTTTCGATGGATACGTTGATGCAGCTTTTGCTCGAGCGCAAGGAAAACCCCAAGGAGGGTTCCTACACCAACTATCTGTTCGACAAGGGCAGGGATAAGATACTCAAAAAAGTCGGTGAGGAGGCTACCGAGGTTATAATCGGCGGTAAGGCGGACGATAAGGGCGAGACGGTATACGAGATAGCCGACCTCGCGTATCACGTTCTCGTGCTTATGGCTGATATGGGAATCACCGTTGAAGATATAAAAAACGAGCTTGCCTCACGTCACGTTATCGATAAAAAGCAAAAGCAGGAAAAATCCTCTGCTCAATAATAAAAACAGGCTGTTAAAGCTCAATTTGAGTTTTAACAGCCCTTTTGTTATAGACTTAAAGTTCCGAGCACTGCACGCTTGATCATTAAATAGTCGGTTGGTTGGACTTTGCCGTCGCCGTTTACGTCACCGCGCAAAATCTGCTCGTCGGTCAGAGTGTGGGTTCCCAGACAATAACGCTTTACCATAAAGTAATCGGTTGAGTTGACCACGTAATCACCGTTGACGTCTCCTGACGTGGATAATGATTTGATATACGCAATAGTATCCGTACTGTCGGCTTCAAGGTCAATACCGTTTAAGATAACGAGGTCACCAACTCTGAACTGCTTGTCGGATGCAAGATTTCGGTAGTTCTTTTCGCTGCCGTAAACCGCATCCTCGCCGCTTTCCCATGAGTGAGTAGCAACCAGAATCTGGTTTTCTCCCAGCGTAATACCGTTTTCGAGCCCGAATGATTTTGATATCACGACGTACCTGCCGACAGCATCGTTCCATTCGAGCAGGGCGTTCATCGTCCACTTCAGACCTGCGTTTGACTCGGTAAGCACGCCTCCGTTGTATTCGGGAGTGAAGATGATCGAGCTGCCGTTTGTAACCTTTTCATTGACGCCCGTAATTATAACGTTGCTGTCGAGCTTGAGCATCGCCTCGACCTCGTTCATCCATATAAATCCGTTTCTTTCGGCGGCGTGCGTTACAACAAATTTTACGTATCTTACGCTGACGTCATTTTTGGAGGTAACACTGTATGTGTAGTTGCTCCAGGTATTGTCCTCAACTCCGCTGCCGTATGTGAGCGTAAAATCTCCTGCGTTCCTGCTTGCTGCCTTTTGAAAGCTTTTTTTGTCGATGCTCGTCTCTATCTCTACCGTAATATACTCGGTGGGGAGTGCAATTCCCCAGTTTCCGCCCGAGAAATATAGGTTAAAGGTATTTACGGTCTTTACCTCACCGAGGTCAACCGTAATCTCAACGACGTTTGGCTTGCTTTTGTCATTACTGTTCCAGCCTGCACTGCCTGCGGTTCCGGGATCGGATATATTTTTGTATCCGTCGGTCAGTCTCACTCCGTCATCGTCAAATGTATCGCCTCGGTTGGGAGCTGTGGAAGTATAGACTTTACCCTTTGATAGGTTGTAGCTGAAATCGAGCGATGACCCGCCGATTATCTCATCGTTGCCGCTTGCCGTAAGCTGAATAACTCTGTCGGTATTGTTTAGCACGTAGCCCGTTACGGTTTCGCCCGTGGACGTTGTAACGGTCGCCTTGAGCTTTCCGTCGGGTGCAACGCCGTGTACCTCAAACATAGTGTATTTCGGCAGTATCCAGCTGTAATCGTCGTCGGTAACGTTTTCGTATACGTATTTGCTGCAGGTGGAAATATAAAGACCTGCGGTGGGGTTTGCGCCGCTGTAATCGATGGGAACGATATCCCTCTCGGCATAGGGAAGCACACCGTAGCCCGTAATGTAGCTGTAGCTGAGCAGATATTTTTTGAAATACACTCCGCCTCCCGAGCCGTCAAGACCCGATTGACTGCTTGTGTTGCCCTCGACGGTATAAACGTAGGTACCGTCGCTGTAAACGACGATTCCTATATGACTTTCACTGCTTGTTGCGCCATTCCAGGAAAAGAAAATCAGGTCACCCGAGCGGGGAATATAGCTTCCGCCTGCCGCCTGGGACTTTTGAAAATAGCCGTATCTTCTCAGCTGTGTTGCCCAGGTAGGACAGCCGACCTCACGCCATATGTAGTTCTTGTCGTTTGTATGCGCTCTGCACCAATCGGCAATAAGATGCTGGTCGGTACAGCCGGATTGAAGCAACGCCCAGGATACAAAGGTGGCGCACCACTCGTAGGAAAAGCCCGTGCCGAAATCACCCATATTGTAGTTGTATTCGGTATAGTTGCCGGTTCCGTTGCCCGTTCCGTCATAGTCGCCCTCTGCGCCCTCAGAGTAGCCCAACTGCGACAGAGCCACTGCAAGCACGTCGGTTCTTCCGTCACCCGTAAGAGGAATATCCAAAAAGTTTTGATAAAACTTACTGCTCATATAGGATGACGAGGCGGTGTCCGTCTGACCCTTTTTGTATGTAGCCGCAAATGCAGACGAGCATAGCGAGGATGCAACGATCAACACTGCGGTAAGCACCGAAACGGTCTGTAATAACATCTTTTTCATATTTTCCTCCATACACCACGGTTTTAATAAGTGTATCATAATCGGGCACATTTGTAAAGACTCAAAAAATGGTCGGCACGATGTGGTGCCGACCCTGCGTTTTACTTTTTACTTTTTATAAATTTGATAATTTCGGTTGCGGCAATCGCACCGTCCGAAACCGCCTTGCAAATCTGCCTCAGACCGCCCGTGCAGTCGCCTGCGGCAAACAGACCCGGGATGCTCGTATGCATATTGCGGTCTACCGAAATATCACCGTTCTCAACTATGGCACCGAGCTTAAGAGCAAGTGCGCTTGCACCTGCAACGCCCTCGGCAACAAAAATGCCGTCGTATTGCTCACTCTCGCCGTCATCGAACGTAACACCGCCAAGCCTTGCCTCGCCGTAAAGCTGTGCAAGAACACGGGTGTCGCAACGGATATCGGTATCGGGCGCATCCCTGCCGTTGGTAAGAACGGTCACACTGCCGCAAATTCCGGCAAGGTACTCCGCCTCGTGAAGTGCAAAATCACCGCCCCCGAGCACGCCAACCTTTTTTCCTCTGAAAAAGAATGCGTCACAGGTAGCGCAGTAGCTTACGCCGCGCCCCGTAAAATCGGCAATGCCCTTAACGGGGGGAGCCTTTCGACTGCTTCCGGTAGCAATAAGCAGGGCTTTTGCACTATATCTCCCGTGCTTGCCTACGGCATTAAAGCCGCCGTCATACTCAACCGCCATTATTTCGTCGGTGATGAACTCGGTTCCGAGCCTTTTTGCGTTACTGACCGAGTCGTCATACAGTTGCTTTGCACTTACTGGTGTTGCAAAACCGTAGTAGTTCTCAATACTCTCTGCCTTTTCAAGAGCACCCATGCCCTTTGATACCACGCAAACCGTAAGACCTGCACGCACAGCATAAAGTGCGGATGATACACCGGCGGGACCTGAGCCGATGATTAAAAGATCGTACATTTATTTGCCTTTTTTATTGATAATAATTACAACAACAGCAGCAGCAATAACAACGGCCGCACCGATTGCGATCCAAAGCCAGGTAAGTCCGCCTTCGCTGTTTTTATCATCATCGCTGTCCGAAACAGTTATGCCGGACTTGCTTTCC